>NZ_JBPEHJ010000006.1:0-349587 GCF_051201075.1 Niabella hirudinis | reverse complement strand
ACCAGTTCTTAATTATTTTTGGTGACAGATTGAAGGTATAAGTTCTACGATTATTTTACCTCGATTTTAACTTACACACTTTTCGGGATACTCCCTGTTATAGCCACAGAGGCTCAGAAGACACAGTGATCAGGGATGCTCCGCCCCGGCATCGACCCTCAAAAGTATAAAAGTCCTCAGTGCCTCAGTGTTTCAGTGGCAACATGCGAACGCTCTTAAAAAACGACCCTCCTGATTTGCAGCCTCATTTTTCCAAAGTTCAGGATCAACCCGACTTTAGACCCGGAGCATTTAAGATAGTTGATGGTTTGTGCCATATCTTCTTCTGCTACACCTCCTTCTTTTGCTTTAATTTCTAATATTATGCTATTGAAGACGACAAAGTCGGCATGAAACTGATGTGGTAAAACAATGCCTTTGTACTGTATTTTATATGTTTTTTCCCGGTCATACCCGATGCTGTTTTTTCTGAACTCGTACTCAAAAGCATCTTTATAAACGATCTCAAGGAAGCCGGCTCCAAGTATCTTATGGATTTCGATGCCATACCTTATTATCGTATCGGTTTCTTGTTGAAGGGATAGTTTTCGTTGTCGAAGTTTTTGTTTTTCATAATAGTATTTTTTGAATGATGCCACAGAATCACAGAGGCACAGAATATTTTGATGTTGCTGCAAACGAAAATAGAAAGTATTCAGTGTTTCAGTGCCTCAGTGGCTATACCACAGAATCACAGAGGCACAGAATATTTTGATATTGCTGCAAACGAAAATAGAAAGTATTCAGTGTTTCAGTGCCTCAGTGGCTATACCACAGAATCACAGAGGCATAGAATATTTTGATATTGCTGCAAACGAAAATAGAAAGTATTCAGTGTTTCAGTGCCTCAGTGGCCATGCCACAGAATCACAGAGGCACAGAATATTTTGATATTGCTAAACGGACATAGAAATCTTCAGTGTTTCAGATCCTCAGTGGCTTCGATCCGGACATACGGTTCCAGTTTCTCAAATACATCGTTTGTTTGCGCTACCAGTGCCTGCAGTGCTTCGGTCGAATTGATGGGTGCCGCCCTTCGCTGCCGGACGATGAGGTAGGCCAGCTTGCTGCTGATATAGGGGTGTGCGTTCAGGGTTTCATAAGATGCTGTATTAATATCAAGTTTCCGCACCCCGCGGTTGTCTAAACGAAGGAAGGGCCGTATCTCCCGGAAGGTAGAATCGGGAACACCATAGGTTTCTCCTACCTGGCTAATGCTGTAAAATCCACCCAGCTTTTCCCGGTAGTTTACGATCCTTGCAGCCAGTTTACTACCGATGCCATAAAGGGATTTATAGGCGATGGTATCTGCTGTATTAATATCAACAGGCGCCGGTGCCTTACGCGTATACCCTGGTTTACGGGCCGGGATTGCAGCCGTTGCTTCCGGACGTTGCGGCCCGGCGATGACGATGTAGGGACGGATGGTTTCAAATTCATCCGGGCGTAACCCGTAAATTTTTTGAAGGTCTTCTCTTTTACGAAAGCGACCTCCTTTGCTCCGGTAATTCATAATCGTACGGATTGTTTTTGCTCGCAGGCCCAGGCGCAGCCACCCTTTTTCATCAAGCGTATTAGGATCAAAATTAAAGAGGGTTGCTTTTGAAGGGGGTGCATACAAAGCGGGCTGACGGTGCTGCTGCGGCCCGCTTAGCAACGTTTCCTCTGTTGAGTTTTTGTCTGAAGAAGCCTCCGGTGTTGTTCTGAGCCTGTAGGATAAAGCGCTGTCCTGCTCATTTAACGGCAGCTTTTCCGTATGGGGCCGGACAAAAGGAACAACGGCAAAAAACAAAACAATAAAGAGCAACAGGCATAAACCCATCAGTTCTTTTTTAGAAAATTTCAAGTATGCTTTCATAGATTCGTTATTTAGCATTGGCAAAAGGCGTTGACTAAATATAAAGAAAGAAATTTTAAAAAAAAATAATAAAATTTGGTTTATTATGATATGTAATCCTATCTTTATTCACGCTATTGCATTGTAAACCTACTTTAAACTTAAAAAAACAACTAGAATAACTCGCAACGTAATAGCTTATTAAAATGAAGAAAGCCCCTTTAGTAATTGTTTTTCTTCATTATGGTTTTGCAAACGTGTTACGCCAAAGCAATGTGTTTTTTGGGATTGTCAAAGCCAGCTGACGTGAATACGGAAAAGTATAATGTTACAGTGAAGTCCTGTTGTCAGGAGTGCTGTATTTATGTGGTGTAGCCAGCATCAGTATGTTGCTTTGCAGTGACGTATGGTAAATGCTTTTGGTTACATGCCGTTTTTTGTTTTGTGAAAACCGGGGCTGCTGTATTATGCTCCGGATATAAAATATATCTATTATGAGACCCAACCAACCATTTGGAATTGCCCTTAACCTAAAAGGGGCTGGCTTATGTGTACTACTACTACTGTGTTTATTACTTGTTACTGCCGGGCAGGCGCAGGCGCAGGTAAGCAGAACAACTTATAACGTGTATCAGCCATTGGTAAATCCGGCAACACCAGCCATTACTGCAACAACAGGATCGGATGTTGCTGGAACGATAGATCACTTTTTGAACGTAGGTAACGTGGTCAACAACGACATAACCGATGCAGCAACGCTCAATGTACTCAAAGTAGCAGGGACTGCGACATTGAATGTAAGAGATGGAGGAGCAGATTATCCCGGAGGTACTTATGCCGGGTTCCAGATTGAAATCAATTCATTGCTCACATTGCTGGGTGGGCAGCTGGTTATTACCACGTACAACAATGGCGTACCCCAGGAAAGTTTTTCTTCCGGCTCCGGTTTGTCAATCGGTTTGATTGGAGGCTCAAAAGGCCGGATAGGGTTTGTTACCACCGCGGCATTTGATGAGATTGGTCTTTCGATGAATGTGGGGCTTTTGGGGGGGCTGCTAAGTAGTGTAAAGGTTAATTATGCAGAAGTATTGCTTGCAGATCCTGCGGCCTTAACAGCACCCTCCGGATGCAATACCATTACCCCCTTACCTGCGCCGGCTGCCAATTATACGGCCATTGCTTTTTCCGGTGCTAAAGCAGCCGTGGGCGTTTCCGTTGGAGATATCTTTTCTTCTTCCAACCCCATCGAAAATGTGGTAGATGCGAACACCGATAATTTTACTACAATAAACTCTTCTTTGCTGAGCGCTACGGTCGCCGACTCTGCCTATGTTTCCGTGCGGGTGCCCGGGACCAATACCTTTCCTGCCGGTTATTTTGCGGGCTTCGATGTGGCCAATGGCACAGGACTGGCGCAGTTAGACATTCTTTCTTCGGGTACCGTTATAGCCACTTATAAAAACGGGGTTTTCCAGGAAGCAATTGGAGGAACGAACCTGTTGCTGTCGGCCCCGGTACTCTCCTCAAACGGCAGGACAACAGTTGGCTTCGTAACAACCAAGGATTTTAATGAAATCCGGTTCATTACGAAAAATACGGCTGGCGTTTCACTTTTGAGCGACCTGAGGATCTACAATGCGGTAATTAAGAGGTTTTGTGCGGGATTGGTTCTTGACGCCTGCAATACGATGGTAACGCTGAATTCCACTGATTATCCTTTGTATATTGATGCTGCAAATACGGGGGCTTTTGGTGCCACATCGCTGCGGGTGTTGGGCACTACTACCGATTATAACCGGATCATCGATGGCAATCCCGCCACCACTGCAGTATTAAGTTTTCCTGTTGGTGTAAATGCCCTTACCACGCAAACCGTGGCTATCAAGAGTGCGCTTGACAAGTATCCTGCAGGAACCTATGCCGGCTTCGACATATTGTTTAATAAGCTGGTAAATGCATCTGTACTTGGCAATATGACGATACAGCTGTTAGATGCCGGAGCTGTTAAGCAAACCGTAACCGGTCAGGCATTGTTGGCGGGTGTGCCCACCAACCTTTTAACCGATCCATCAAAAATACCCGTTGGGGTTATTGCCAATCAGCAGTTTGATGAAATAAAGTTGTTAATAACCAATCCTGTTGATGTAAACGTATTTGGCAGTATCGAGATTGCAGATCTGGTTATGCAAAAGAATTGTGCTACCACGATCACCTGTAATTCACAAGGTACCACGGTATTAACATCGCCCGGTTTTGATGTGATGATTGATGGGGCAAAAACAGGATCCGGGGGACTTATTTCCGTGGGGAATGCCATCCTGAATCCTGCAAATGTCATTACTTCATCATTGAGCGACTATGCACAAGTGCAGGTGGTAGCCAATGTAGCGGCTGCTAATTCCATAGCTGTAATGGCAGGCAAGTCAGTATTTCCCAAAGGAGTATTTGCCGGCTTCCTTATAAGAGAAAATTCTGCAAATCCATTAGTGCTGCTTAATTTATTGAAACTGGTAACCATAACAACTTACAAGCGGGACGCCCAGGGGATCCCTCAGCCACAGGAATCGAAAACAGGCGGGCAGTTGCTGGGGCTTACGGCACTATTGCCGCTGCTGGGAAATGATCATGGCATCCGGACGGTCGGCTTTATTCCTACGCTGGACTATGATGAAATACAGATCTCTTTTGCTGGTGTAGCAGATGTGGGAACCACGCGTACCATTGATGTGTTTGGCGCCGCTATTGATACAAGAATTGTAGATCATTCTTTGAGTTCATTAACCTGCCCGTTATACAAAACAAATCCTGATATCAACTATACCACCGTCAATACACCGGTAACGGGCAACGTAAAGACCAATGATATGGTTGAGAATGGCTCCACTTACGGTACACCGCAGCAGGTGCCCGGTGCCAATGGTCAGCAACCCGGCGGCGGTACCTTTAACAGCTGGAATCAGCAAACCGGGGAATACACGTTTACGGCTACAACCCCGGGTGTGTACAGCTATACCGTAAATGTATGCCCTCCGGCCGGAGGAAATGGGCTATGCGAACCACAGAACCTGACGATTACCGTAACCGATCCCGGCGTAACAACTAACCCTCCGATTGCCAATACGGATATTGCGGCAACGGTGTCGCCCAATCCTGTTACGATTGATGTGCTGGCTAATGATCATGTCGGTAATCCCGGCGGAACACTCACGGGGCCGGCTATTGATAAGGATGGGGCAAACGGGCATGCGGTAGTCAGCAGCGGAAAAGTACAGTATACGCCTGGTGAAGGTTTTGCAGGAAAAGACACGGTGGTGTACAAAATTACCGAGAACGGAAAAGACGCGAAAGCTTATGTGATCATTGAGGTAAAGCCGGCCGGCGTGGCCAATTCCACCAGCGCCTCGGATGATTTTGCGGTAACAAAACAGGGTAGCGCTACTGCGGTAACCGGAAATGTAAGTGCGAACGATATAGATCCTGAAGGAAACGCTCAAACAGTTGCCTGGGCTTCGGTACCGGCAAGCGTTGGAGTACTTACACCTTCGGCAGGCGGCGGATTTTCGTTTATGCCGGCTGCTGGTTTCACCGGCACCGCGCAAATGGTTTATACCGCTACGGATATTGGTACCCCCGTTGCATCAGCGTCAGCCACGCTCTACGTATATGTAGCTCCCAACGGACTTAATACCCTGCCCGATAACAATGTTGGGTTTAAAGATCTGGATATACAGGGTAATGTAAGCACCAATGATAATGTGCCATCGGGTACCACCTATGGCACCCCTGTAGCAATAGGAACACTGCCAGGAACGCCCACTACTTTTAGCATGAATACGAATGGGGTATATACGTTCAAGAGCGGCACAATAGGCGTGTACAAATACAACGTACCTGTAACAAACGATGGTATTACTGTTAACGAGCTGCTCACCATTACGATACTGGATCCGGCAGTTAATACCAACCCCCCGGTGGTGATGAATGATGTAGCAATAACTACCGGAACAAATCCCGTTGCGATCCAGGTAAATGACAACGATAAACCCGGTAATACCGGCGGCAAGCTGAGCCCCCCGGAAATTAAAGCCAGTCCCACTCACGGTAGCGTAGTGGTGAACCCGGCAGATAGCTCTGTAACCTATACACTCACAGATGCAGGTTTTACAGGCCGGGATGTGTTTACCTACGAAAGCTGTGAAACGCCGGGAGGTAAATGCAGTATAGCGGAAGTGGTGGTAACCGTAAAACCTGCGGGTACAACAAACGCCAGTGCCGCCGATGATTATGCAACGGCAGCTTCAGGTATTAAAGCTACCGGAAATGTAAGCAGCAATGATGGAGCCGGACAATTAGTAACCGCACAGCCGTCAGCTACAGATACCAAGGGTACCTTTTTGCTCAACGCCGATGGAACCTTTGAATTTACGCCAGCTGCCAACTTTACAGGTACAGCAGTATTCCCTTATACAACCTGTATCTCGGGATCTTGTGCGATGGCTAGTTTATATGTGACTGTGAAAGTCGCTTCGGCGGATTTGGTGCCGAGGATTAGTCTGGCTCCCAACAATATTATAGGAACGAGTGATATAGAGGTGACTGTTCAGGTAAGTGAAATAGCTAAGGCGGCATCAAGCGGACAGATCACTTTGTATGTTGATAAATTAAGTATGTTCAGCGATTTCTCGTTCGAAGCTGCGGCTACAGCCAATGCTGCTGGGGAACAATTACAAAACAGCGTATTTGCAATTGACGCCACCAGTAATCCTGACTATTATGTGATCACAACAAGTACCGTGTTAAATGACGGCGGTAGCAGGGTCATGTTTAAAGTAAAAGCGACCCCGGGATCTACAAAAGGCACAAGTACCGTAAACGTTCTTATTGGCAATGGCTCCGGGGGTGACTTAAATAGCGCTAATAACAGCAGCCGGACTACCATTACTTTTTCTTATACTCCAACCCCGTAACTATTTTAAAACTTATTAAAATGAAAAGAACATCTATTGTTATTTTATTGGCCATTTTAGCCATTTTTTCAAAATCGGTCTCGGCGCAAAACTTTGTCCTGAATAACCCTTCGATAACCCCTAATCCGGCTGTTTTTCCTGGTGGGAAGGAAACGATTACTTTTGATTTTTATGTCACACAACCGTACACATTTAGTAGCAATGATGCTTCAAACTCCTATGGTAAAATTGTGTTCAGTTTTACAAAAATGGACCCAACAGGTATTCAGCCTACGGGAACCGGAGCTACGCTTTTTAATTGGACGCTGACAAATAACGGGGGTACGGGCGCTTCGCTGGTATATACATTGACGGGGAAAAGCAAGGATATTGCCATGCAATCCTCCCCTCCGGATGCCAAGTATAAAATAACCTTTGCCGATGTTCCCGTAACATTGGCAGCTTCACAAGCAGAAACTGATATCAGAATAGCAGGTGTATTTACAAGTCCGACAAACGCTACAGCAGATAGCCCCGATGACAATAGTGTAGTAATTGCAACATACAGTGTAGACCCTGCCCTTCCCGTTACCTTCCAGTCCTATGATGCCAAACTGGTGGGTAACAAACTGGTGGTAAACTGGACTACCGCTTCAGAAACCAATAACGATTTTTTCAATATTCAGGTAATGGGGGCAGATTCTACCTTTAAAACGGTGGGCCATGTAGCCAGCAAGGCCGAAAACGGAACCTCCACCACCGCGCTTGAATACAGTTTTGAAAAGGACCTCAGCACTGGCACCCAGGCGGTTATGGGGATTGCCCTTTTTGCGGCGGGCTTTATCCTGTTGCTGTTTAACCGCAAAAATAAATGGCTGTATACCCTTCTGATCGTATGCGGGCTTGGCACGTCTGCCATCTCCTGCCGTAAACAATCGGAAGACAAAGAAAACCGCATGCCTGACCGTCAATTAGTAAGAGTGGTACAGGTAGATAAGGAGGGAGGGCATGCCTATTCCAAAATCGCTGTAGCCGTACGCCAATAAGTTGCATTATGGATAGCCGGGGAAGGCCCCGGCGCAGGAACCCGGATCCGATTAGGTTCCGGGCTCCTTTTTTTAGAGAAATTTTCAAAAACGAAAAACTCTGGCAATATTCTTGTGAGAAGTTTCCTTCTTTTCAAAGTTTTCCTTAACTTTGCCTTCCTTTTATTTTGGCCAATAAAAAATTGATTAAACAAAACAGGTTCATGTAATTGAATTTCAATGGATTTCTTTTAGTAATAAAAGTAATCCTGTTCTTGTTTTGTACCAGATCAATCATTAAAAAACCGGGTTTATAACATATGTCATCTACAAAAGTGAATTCAAGAGTAAATTTCGGAAAGATCAAGCATTTAGCGGAAACACCGGATCTTCTGGAAGTTCAGATTCAATCCTTTAAGGAGTTTTTCCAATTAGAAACCACACCAGACAAACGCAATATTGAGGGCCTGTTCCGGGTATTTAAGGATAATTTCCCGATCACCGATACCCGCAATATTTTTGTACTGGAGTTTCTGGACTATTTTATCGATCCGCCCCGTTACTCAATTGATGAGTGTATGGAGCGGGGTCTGACCTACGCTGTACCCTTGAAAGCAAAGCTTCGGCTGAGCTGTAATGACGAAGAACACGTGGATTTTCAGACCATTGTGCAGGACGTATTCCTGGGTAATATCCCCTACATGACCCCCCGTGGTACTTTTGTGATCAACGGGGCCGAACGCGTGGTGGTTTCCCAGCTGCACCGTTCTCCGGGTGTATTCTTTGGCCAGTCTGTACACCCCAATGGAACAAAGATCTACTCCGCCCGTGTAATCCCCTTTAAAGGATCCTGGATGGAGTTTGCTACGGACATCAACAATGTAATGTATGCTTATATCGACCGGAAGAAGAAATTCCCGGTTACGACATTGCTGCGTTCCATCGGTTATGAAACCGATAAAGATATCCTGGAGCTTTTTGGTATGGCCGATGAAGTACCCGGTGATCGTAAATCATTGGAAAAGCAATTAGGTAAACGCCTGGCGGCCCGCGTTCTCCGCACATGGGTGGAAGATTTTGTGGATGAGGATACCGGCGAAGTAGTTTCTATCGAGCGGAATGAAATTGTGATGGAACGCGATGTGGTATTAGATGAGGAAGCCATCGATATCATTGCAGACATGGACGTAAAGAGCGTTTTTGTACAGCGCGAAGATGTAGGCGGCGACTATGCCATCATCTACAATACCTTAAATAAAGATACTTCTAACAGCGAGCTGGAAGCTGTTCAGTTTATTTACCGTCAGCTGAGAGGTGCCGATGCACCCGATAATGAAACTGCCCGCGGTATCATTGACAAATTGTTCTTCAGCGACAAACGCTACGACCTGGGTGAAGTGGGACGTTACAAGATCAACCGCAAGCTGAACATTGATGCGCCTGTAACACAAAAGACCCTTACCAAGGAAGATATTATAGAAATTATTAAGTACCTGGTGCGTTTAACTAATGGTAAAGCGGAGATCGATGATATCGATCACCTGAGCAACCGTCGTGTACGTACCGTAGGGGAACAATTATATGCACAGTTCGGTGTGGGTCTGGCCCGTATGGCCCGTACCATCCGTGAGCGGATGAACGTAAGGGACAACGAGGTGTTTACGCCGGTTGACCTGATTAATGCCCGTACCCTGTCTTCTGTGATCAACTCGTTCTTTGGAACTTCGCAGTTATCGCAATTCCTGGATCAGACCAACCCCTTATCGGAGATTACGCACAAACGCCGTATTTCTGCGCTGGGGCCAGGCGGTTTAAGCCGGGAGCGTGCCGGGTTTGAGGTGCGTGACGTACACTACAGCCATTACGGCCGTCTTTGTACCATTGAAACACCGGAAGGTCCAAACATTGGTCTGATCTCTACGCTTTGCGTACACGCCAAGATCAATGAAATGGGCTTTATCGAAACGCCATACCGGAAAGTTGTTGACGGTAAGGTAAATATGAAAGAGCTGGAACTGCTGAGCGCCGAAGAAGAGGACAGCGCAAAAATTGCACAGGCAAGCGCCAAGCTGGATGAGCAGGGCAATTTTGTGAACGAGCGCGTGGAAAGCCGTGAAACCGGCGACTTCCCGATCCTGGATAAGAGCGAAGTAGAATATATGGATGTGGCGCCCAACCAGATTGTGGGCCTGAGCGCCTCACTGATTCCCTTCCTGGAGCACGATGATGCCAACCGGGCACTGATGGGATCCAACATGCAACGCCAGGCAGTTCCGCTGCTGCGTCCCGATGAGCCCATCGTTGGTACCGGCCTGGAAGGCAAAGCTGCAAGAGATTCCCGGATCCAGATCCATGCAGAAGGGAACGGTGTGGTTGAATTTGTAGATGCCAACGAGATCCACGTGCGTTATGACCGCAATGTGAATGAAAAACTGGTAAGCTTTGAGGAAGACCTGAAAGTGTATAAATTAACCAAGTTTATCAAAACCAACCACGAAACCTGTATGAACCTGAACCCCGCTGTAAAGAAAGGGCAGAAGGTAAAAACGGGTGATTTCCTTACCAACGGTTATGCCACCCGGAACGGGGAGCTGGCCCTGGGTAAAAACCTGAAAGTGGCTTTCATGCCCTGGAAAGGCTACAACTTTGAGGATGCCATCGTGATCAGCGAACGCGTTGTAAAAGAAGATATGTTCACTTCCATCCATATTTCTGAATATGAACTGGAAGTACGCGATACAAAACTGGGTGAAGAAGAACTGACCTCAGATATCCCGAACGTTTCTGAAGAAGCCACCAAGGACCTCGATGAAAACGGTATCATCCGCATCGGCGCCCAGGTAAAAGAGGGCGATATCCTGATTGGCAAGATTACTCCGAAAGGAGAAAGTGACCCAACTCCGGAGGAAAAACTGCTCCGCGCCATCTTTGGTGACAAAGCCGGCGATGCAAAAGACGCTTCTTTAAAAGCGCCAAACGGGGTAGAAGGTGTGGTGATTGGTAAAAAACTGTTTCAGCGCGCCAAGAAAGATAAGAACGCCAAAGTGCGCGAGAAAGCAGCGATCGAAAAGCTGGATAAAGCACACGAGAAGAACGAACAAGATCTGCTGAATGTGCTGCTCGAAAAATTGGGTACCATCCTGGAAAACCAGGTTTCTACCGGTGTAATGAACAGCTTTGATGAGATCGTAATTGGTAAGGGATCAAAATTCCATGCCAAGAACCTGGGCTCACTGGATTATGCCAACATCAACCCCCTGGGCTGGACCAATGATGATAAGATCAATGATCAGATCAACACCCTGCTCCACAACTACAACATTAAGTTCAACGAAGAGCTGGGAAGATACAAACGCGAGAAATTCAATATCTCCATTGGGGATGAATTACCCGCAGGCGTATTAAAACTGGCAAAAGTATACCTGGCTGTAAAACGTAAGCTGAAAGTAGGGGATAAAATGGCGGGACGCCATGGTAACAAGGGTATCGTTGCCAAGATCGTTCGCCAGGAAGATATGCCGTTCCTGGAAGATGGAAGCCCGGTAGATATTGTACTGAATCCGCTGGGGGTACCTTCCCGTATGAACCTGGGACAGATTTACGAAACCGTACTGGGATGGGCTGGTAAAGAACTGGGTGTAAAATTTGCAACCCCGATCTTTGATGGCGCCGAGCCGGAAGAGATTGAGAAATATTGTGCCGATGCCACCATTCCCAAGTTTGGCCACACGTACCTGTACGATGGTGAAACCGGGGAACGCTTCCACCAGAAAGCAACTGTGGGTGTGATCTATATGATCAAACTGCACCACATGGTGGATGACAAGATGCACGCACGTTCCATCGGGCCATACAGCTTAATTACACAACAACCTTTGGGTGGTAAAGCTCAGTTTGGTGGTCAGCGTTTTGGTGAGATGGAGGTATGGGCACTGGAAGCCTACGGAGCGTCCAGCATCCTGCAGGAATTGTTAACCATTAAATCGGATGATATCATAGGCCGTGCAAAAACCTATGAGAGCATTGTAAAAGGGGATAACATTCCAAGAGCAGGCGTACCCGAATCCTTCAATGTATTGATACACGAGTTAAGAGGTTTGGGATTAGACCTGACCTTTGAATAAAGACAGTGAATAGTGAAAAGTCAATGGTGAAACTCGCCGTTGGCTTTCACTATGAATCATCAGATCGGGATCAATAACAAAGCAAAAAACAGAATTAAAATAGAGATCAGGATTTTGAGGGTCTCAAATCTCAAATCATAAATTGATTTATGGCTACTAAAAAAGACAATCGCCCAAAGGCAGCGTTTTCAAAAATTACCATCGGCCTTGCTTCCCCGGATACCATCCTGGAGAAAAGTCATGGCGAGGTATTAAAGCCGGAAACTATTAACTACCGTACTTACAAACCGGAGCGTGACGGTTTGTTTTGCGAAAGAATCTTTGGTCCTGTAAAGGATTATGAATGTGCCTGCGGAAAATACAAGCGTATCCGTTATAAAGGCATCGTGTGCGATCGTTGTGGTGTGGAAGTTACCGAGAAGAAAGTACGTCGCGAGCGCATGGGGCATATCAAACTGGTAGTACCGGTGGTACATATCTGGTATTTTAAATCCCTGCCCAATAAAATTGGTTACCTGTTGGGTATGAGCTCCAAGAAACTGGAAACCATCATCTACTACGAAAGATATGTGGTGATCCAGGCGGGTGTACGTGAAGATAAAGGACAGAACTATGGTGATCTTTTAACAGAAGAAGAGTACCTGGATATCCTGGATACGCTTCCGAAAGATAACCAGTACCTGCCGGATGACGATCCGCAAAAGTTCATTGCAAAGATGGGTGCAGAAGCGGTGCACGACCTGTTGCAGCGCATCGACCTGGATCAGTTATCCTTCGATTTAAGAAACTCTGCGGCTACAGAAACCTCTCAGCAGCGTAAAGCTGATGCCTTGAAAAGGCTGAGCGTAGTCGAAGCCTTCCGTGACGCCAATACAAGGATCACCAACCGTCCGGAGTGGATGATCATGCAGTACATCCCGGTAATTCCGCCGGAACTGCGTCCGCTGGTTCCCCTGGATGGCGGCCGTTTTGCATCTTCGGATCTGAACGACCTGTACCGCCGGGTGATCATCCGGAACAACCGTTTAAAGCGTTTGATGGAGATCAAAGCACCTGAAGTGATCCTGCGTAACGAAAAGCGGATGCTGCAGGAAGCGATCGACTCCCTGTTTGATAACTCCAGAAAATCCAATGCCGTTAAAGCAGAAGGCGGACGTGCATTGAAATCCTTGAGCGATGTGCTGAAGGGAAAACAGGGACGTTTCCGTCAGAACCTGCTGGGTAAACGTGTGGACTATTCCGGCCGTTCTGTAATTGTGGTAGGTCCTGAAATGAAAATGCATGAGTGCGGTCTGCCAAAAGATATGGCGGCAGAGCTGTTCAAACCATTTATCATTCGCAAATTAATTGAAAGAGGTATCGTAAAAACCGTAAAATCGGCCCGTAAACTGGTTGATAAAAAAGAAGCGGTGGTTTGGGATATCCTTGAAAATATATTAAAAGGGCACCCGGTAATGTTGAACCGTGCCCCAACGCTGCACCGCTTGTCGATTCAGGCATTTCAGCCCAAGCTGATTGAAGGAAAGGCGATCCAATTACACCCGCTGGTTACTGCGGCCTTCAACGCCGACTTTGATGGTGACCAGATGGCGGTACACGTGCCCCTGAGCAACGCAGCGATCCTGGAAGCCCAGCTGCTGATGCTGGCTTCGCACAACATCCTGAACCCGCAGAATGGTACTCCCATCACCCTGCCTTCACAGGACATGGTACTGGGACTGTACTATATTACAAAAGGAAAGAAATCTACAGACGCCGAAAAAGTACGTGGAGAGGGTAAGGCTTTTTATTCTGCAGAAGAAGTGATCATCGCTTATAATGAAAAGCAGATCGACCTTCATGCATGGATCAAAGTAAAAGGTATTGTTCGGAATGAGAAGACGGGTGAACTGGAAAAGAAATTGATCGAAACCACGGTTGGTCGCGTTATTTTCAACCAGAATGTACCGGAAGAAGTAGGTTTTGTAAATGCCTTATTAACCAAAAAGAACCTGCGGGAGATCATTGGGGATATCATTGAAATCACCGATGTTCCAAAAACCGCGAAGTTCCTGGATGATATCAAGCAATTAGGATTCCGTACGGCCTTCCAGGGTGGATTATCCTTCAGCATCAATGACCTGATCATTCCGGATATCAAGCAGGAACTGCTGGATAACGCCAAAGGCGAGGTGGATGAAGTGTGGGATAACTACAACATGGGATTGATCACCAATAACGAGCGTTATAACCAGATCGTGGATATCTGGAGCCGTGTGGATACACGTCTTACAGAAACACTGATCCGTGAACTGAGTGCCGATAAACAAGGGTTCAACTCCGTATACATGATGCTGGATTCCGGAGCCCGGGGTAGCAAGCAGCAGATCAAGCAGCTGGCCGGTATCAGGGGACTGATGGCCAAGCCGAGAAAATCAGGTTCAACCGGATCTGAGATCATTGAAAACCCGATCCTGTCCAACTTTAAGGGCGGATTGAACGTATTGGATTACTTCATCTCTACCCACGGTGCGCGTAAAGGTCTTGCGGATACGGCGCTTAAAACGGCGGATGCCGGTTACCTGACCCGTCGTTTGGTGGATGTGGCACAGGATGTGGTGATTACTGAAGAAGATTGTGGCACATTAAGAGGTATTTCCATTGCAGCATTAAAAGACAACGAAGATGTAATTGAGCCGCTGGCAGATCGTATCGAAGGCCGTACTTCATTGCATGACATTTACGATCCGCAAACCGATGAGTTGTTACTGGAAGCCGGTACAGAGATCTCCGCGGAAAAAGCACGCAATATTGAAGCGGCCGGTATCGAATCCATCGAGATCCGTTCTGTGCTCACCTGCGAAAGCAAACGCGGCTGTTGCGTAAAGTGTTATGGCAAGAACCTGGCATCCGGCATTCTCGCTCAAAAAGGAGATGCCGTGGGTATCATCGCAGCCCAGTCCATTGGTGAGCCGGGTACACAGTTAACCCTGCGTACCTTCCACGTGGGTGGTGTGGCTGGTTCTGCTTCTGTAGAATCCACTTTGATCGCTAAGTTTGATGGTAATATCCAGTTTGATGGGGTACGCTCCGTTATAACGACTAATGCGGAGGGGGATGATGTTCGTGTTGTGATCGGCCGTACCGGCGAAGCCCGTATCATTGATACCAAAAATGACCGGCTGTTGATCACCAATAACATTCCTTACGGATCTACCCTGTTGGTAAAAGATGGTCAGAAGGTTTCCAAAGGTGAAGCGATCTGCTCCTGGGATCCTTATAACAACGTTATCATTGCGGAGGTAGATGGTCAGCTGAGGTTTGAAAACGTAATTGAAGGGATCACATACCGTGAAGAGGCCGATGAACAAACCGGTCACCGTGAAAAAGTGGTAATTGAAACCCGCGATAAAACAAAGATCCCTTCTATTGTTGTAGAAGGTAAAGAGAATAAATCCTATAACTTACCTACGGGTAGCCACCTGATGCTGGATGACGGCGATGATGTGAAAGCCGGTCGGGTACTGGTAAAAATACCGCGTATCCTGGGTAAACTGAAAGATATCACCGGAGGTCTGCCGCGTGTAACCGAGCTGTTTGAAGCACGGAACCCCAGCAACCCGGCCGTTGTATCGGAAATTGACGGAGTGGTTTCCATGGGTGCTGTTAAACGCGGCAACCGTGAGATCATCATCGAAGCCAAGGATGGAGTAACCCGTAAATACCTGGTTCCGCTGACAAGGCAGATCCTGGCACAGGATGGCGACTTTGTAAAAGCCGGCAGTCCGTTAAGTGATGGCCAGATCTCTCCGCAGGATATCCTGTCGATCCAGGGACCGTTTGCCGTACAGCAGTATGTGGTGAATGAGATCCAGGAGGTATACCGCTTACAGGGTGTACGGATCAACGACAAGCACATTGAGGTAATCGTTCGCCAGATGATGCGTAAAGTAAGCATCATGGATCCGGGTGATACCCGCTTCCTGGAAGATGACCTGGTGGATAAATTTGAATTTGTAGATGAAAATGACTTTGTATACGAGAAAAAAGTAATCACCGAGCCCGGCGATTCTACTAAACTGCGTGCGGGTCAGATCATTAGCCTGCGGGAGTTACGTGAGGAAAACTCCCTGCTGCGCCGTAACGATAAGAGAACGGTGGAATTCCGCGATGCGCAGCCGGCTACTTCGGCCCCCACACTGTTAGGGATCACGAAGGCTTCACTGGGTGTACAAAGCTGGATCTCTGCGGCTTCCTTCCAGGAAACCACCAAGGTACTGTCTTCTGCAGCTATACACGGTAAAGCGGATGAAATGATGGGTCTGAAGGAGAACGTGATCACTGGTCACCACATTCCTGCCGGTACCGGTTTGCGTGAATTTGAAAACATGATCGTAGGAAGCAAGGAAGAGTACGAACTGTTACAGACCGCAAGGGAAGCGATGTCTTTTGACGAAGAAGAATAAACAGATCTATAAATTTTAAATCTTTATAAGTTTCAAGAGCGGCTGCAAAGCCGCTCTTTTTTTATGGAATTAAATGGGGTGCGCATCATTTAGGAAAGACTATATGAGAAAAATAACCGCTTTTCTTTTTTACGTTATGCTGGTGCAAGGATGTGGTCCTGGCAAGATGGAAGATCCCCATCGTGCGGTTTTTCGAAGAACAGCTGAAATGATTGTAGATAGCGTATTTAAATGGGATACAGATAGCCTGCAGCAGCTTGCTGCGCCTGTTTATAGTACCCGATACTGGCAGTCATTTGAAATCGATGACTTGCTTCCTGGAAACAGCAGATATAAAGAGCTGGATAGCATACCAGAAATATCGTTGCCTTTTAGAAATAAGGAGGATACCACAGCAAAGCGGTCCAATGGCGTAGATTATTATATAACAACCCGGGATTTTTTTGAAGGGCAAGACCATTACGCATCAGCGAATGCCGGGGATTTTGACGTATGCCGCGGATATTTAAAGAATGATACACTTTGTATTTCTATAGGTACAAAAGTAGGATTTGGTGATAGTGGGTTTCGTATCTATATGGTTCAGGGGCGTTTTACAACGATGCCCTATCGTTCATACTGTGTAATAACCGAAGATGCTTTGGTGCCGCTTTTTGCTCCGCTTTGGCAGCGACTGGTATTAAGTAAACAATCCTATTCATTAGGGGATAGCCTATATGGCTATATATCTTTTGGCGCTACATATTATGACGTGGGCGGAAGCGCTTTTGGTTATAAGGCCAATGGTTTTTTCAGAACCGTAATTAAAAAAAGAGATTGGTGATTTTGCGTTATGCAACAGAATAAATACGATGATCCTTCTTTTTTTGAAAATTACAGTCGTAGGCTCCTTTTACAAGAGAAGCTGAGCGCGGCAGGGGAGCGCCGGTCGGTGAAGTTGTTTGCCCTGTAAGGGCAACAGGCGCGTAGCAGCAATAGCCCGTTTCCTGTAAGGACGTTTGGTGATTCAGAAATAAATCGTCTTTCTCTGGTTGCCTGGCGGCCTGTGAGGGCTGTAAAAGCGACAAAGAGCGGTGGCTGTGTTTATCATCGTATTGCAATTCATCAAAAGACAAACGGCTTTTTCCGGACAAAGATCAAAGAAGATCACCGCAAATTTTAGCTTTATGAAATATGAAGCAGGGCCGGTTTTTTGTTTTTATTTGAGAATAAAAAAAAGTATCCAATAAAGTTTACTGAATTGTATAAAAAGCCTTACCTTTGCTTTCCAAATTTTTAGGGCGGTTGAGTGATACATAGAGTACCTGAAAATCAAAAAATTAGTTCTTTTAATAAGCCGAAGTAGCTCAGTTGGTAGAGCAGCTGATTTGTAATCAGCAGGTCGCGGGTTCGACTCCCTTCTTCGGCTCAAAAGCATTTCTTAGGGAGTGGCTTTGGTTTGGGTAGTTGGCCGAGTGGTTAAAGGCGACAGACTGTAAATCTGTTCTCTTCGGAGTACGGAGGTTCGAATCCTTCACTGCCCACAGTGCAATTTGAAAATGTGTAAATTTGAAGATATGAAAATAGCACCTTTCAAATGCAGGAGTTCTTTGGGTTTTGAATGTTTGCAGAAGATTTAATTTTCAAATTAATTCATTCTCAAATTTTCAAATTAATTAAGCGGGAGTAGCTCATTTGGTAGAGCGATAGCCTTCCAAGCTATAGGTGGCGAGTTCGAGCCTCGTCTCCCGCTCCGTTTCGTTTGTAGTGAGCCTGTGTTGTGCAGGCAGGGTTTGTATATCATAAAACCCGGAGCTATCAACTGAGATCGCCGTTGTAGCTCAGGGGTAGAGCACTTCCTTGGTAAGGAAGAGGTCGTGAGTTCAATTCTCATCAACGGCTCTTTGCAGAAGCAACCCTTCCGGTTTAACCGGGATACCGGGCGCTTCTTTTGGTATTTTAGATGGGTTGCGCTCCTGATGGCGATTCAGCTAAAGCATTACGATCCAGCCCTGGCTGGATTTCTGGATAGTAAAAATTTAGTAAAAACAATTAAAAAAGATAACAATGTCAAAAGAGACCTTTAAGCGGGAGAAACCCCACGTAAACATTGGTACCATTGGCCACGTTGACCATGGTAAGACCACTTTGACTGCCGCTATTACCGAAATTCTTGCTAAGCAAGGTTTAGCTCAGGCAAAAAAATATGACGATATTGATGGTGCACCAGAGGAAAAAGAAAGAGGTATTACAATTAATACCGCTCACGTAGAATATGAAACTGCAACCCGTCACTATGCGCACGTAGATTGTCCCGGTCACGCTGACTACGTTAAAAATATGATCACTGGTGCTGCCCAGATGGATGGAGCCATCCTGGTGGTAGCTGCTACTGATGGTCCGATGCCTCAAACAAAAGAGCACATCCTTTTGGCTGCACAGGTTGGTGTACCTAAAATGGTGGTTTTCTTAAATAAAGTTGACCTGGTTGACGATCCTGAACTGTTAGACCTGGTTGAAATGGAAGTACGCGATGAGCTGACAAAGCGTGGTTTCGATGGTGATAACACACCAATCATCAAAGGTTCTGCAACCGGCGCATTGGCTGGTGACGAAAAATGGGTGGGTGCCATCACTGAACTGATGGATGCTGTTGACAGCTACATTCCGCTGCCTCCCCGTCCGATCGATCTTCCGTTCCTGATGAGCGTTGAGGACGTGTTCTCAATCACAGGTCGCGGTACTGTTGCTACAGGCCGTATCGAAAGAGGTAAGGTTAAAACCGGTGAGCCGGTGGAAATCGTAGGTCTGATGGAAAAACCCCTGACTTCTACTGTAACAGGTGTGGAAATGTTCCGCAAAATCCTGGACGAAGGTGAAGCTGGTGACAACGCAGGTCTGCTGTTACGTGGTATTGAGAAAACCCAGATCCGTCGTGGTATGGTAATCTGCAAACCCGGATCCATCACTCCGCATACTGAATTCAAATGTGAAGTATACGTATTAAGCAAAGATGAAGGTGGTCGTCACACTCCATTCTTTAACAAATACCGTCCTCAGTTCTATTTCCGTACAACGGATGTAACGGGTGAGTGTACACTGGCTGAAGGCACTGAAATGATCATGCCTGGTGATAACACTTCCCTGACTGTAAAACTGATTACCCCCATCGCGATGGAAAAAGGTCTGAAGTTTGCGATCCGCGAAGGTGGCCGTACAGTAGGTGCAGGTCAGGTAACTGAGATCATCAAATAATTTTGATCAATAAGTTCTTTATAAATTAGCTAATTAGCCAATTCGCTGATTAGCTAATTTTATCTTACGGGCATAGTTCAATGGTAGAATAGAGGTCTCCAAAACCTTTGATCAGGGTTCGAATCCTTGTGCCCGTGCAAATTTTTTGTTTCATGTTTGATGTTTAAAGTGTGATGTTCCAGAACCTCAGACTTTGAGCCTCGGACCTCAAACCTTGAGAATGGGCAAGTTTGGAGATTATGTAAAAAACAGCTATAAAGAGTTGGCAGAAAAAGTAACCTGGCCTACCTGGAGCGAACTGCAACAGTCTACCATGATTGTATTGGGAGCAACGGTGCTGATTACAGTTATGATTTGGCTGATGGATTTTATCGCCGGCGGAGGGCTGAATTTTTTATACAAAATCCTTTATAGTTAAATAATGGAAGAGGTAAATATAACAGATAATGCCACCCCGGATGCGCCCCAGCAGGATACCAAATGGTATGTTTTGCGGGTGGTGAGCGGTAAAGAGCGGAAGGTGAAAGAGTATCTGGATAAAGAAATTTCGAGAAGCGAGTTTGAGAAGGTGGTGAAGCAGGTGTTCCTTCCCGTAGAGAAAGTATATAAGGTTCAGAACGGGAAAAAAGTAATGCGTGAACGTAACTATTACCCGGGCTATGTAATGGTAGAAGTGCTGGATGGTAAGATGAGCGATGACCTGAGAGACCTGGTGGTAAATACCAATAGTGTGATCCATTTCCTGGGTAAAGATAATCCCATTGCGCTGCGTAAAGCAGAAGTGAACAAGATGCTGGGGCGGATGGATGAAATGGCCGAAGCTGGCGGTGTGAGCATGATAGAGCCGTTCATTGTTGGTGAAACCATCAAGATTGTAGAAGGGCCGTTTAATGATTTTAATGGAGTTATTGAAGAGGTGAACGATGAAAAGAAAAAACTGAAAGTAACGGTGAAGATCTTTGGAAGATCAACGCCGGTAGAACTAAATTATATGCAGGTTGAGAAGATTGTCTGAATGCAACAACCTGCCAGCTTTTACAGGCCGTCCCAATCCAGTTGGGGCGTTTTTTTTTATCCTGTTAACGCTTTCATAAGATAGCTTGCGAATATTTTTTTTGTTTTATTCATTGGTATATTGCAGGTTGTTCTATATTTATTGTAAAAATCTGGGAAATGAAGAATGTGCTCCTTGCTATTAATGTATTATTGGTAATAGCCGTAGCTTTTTTGTTGTACAAACAGTTGAATGGAAATACCAAGACCCCGCATACCGGAACGATGCTTTCAAAGGGAAACGATTCGACAATGCGTCATGATGCCATATTTGCCTATATTGATATGGACTCTATTCAGCAGCATTATGAGCTGGCAAAGAATGTAGAACGGGAAGTAGAGCGAAAAAAAAGTGCTATTACCGCGGAGCTGGATCGAATGGATAAGGCGTTTAAAGCCAAAGTTGGAGGATATCAGCAGCAGAGCAACTCTATGACCGAAGAACAGGCACTGTCGGCCCAGCGGGATGTAGAGGCAAACCAGGCCCAGATAATGGAAAAACGCCAGAGCCTGATGGAAGAATATAATAATTTTTTAGCGAGCAGGAATATGAGCGTTAAAAAGAAGATTGAAGAATTTCTGAAAACCTTCAATGCCGATAAAAACTTCTCTTTCATTTTTGCGGATGACCCCGGACTGTTCTACTATAAGGATACAACCTATGATATTACTCCCCAGGTGGTGAAGGGGTTGAATGAGCAGTATGCAAAGGAAAAGAAATAAACAGCTTTTTCAAAAAAAAATACGGTTCTGAGCCTTAGTAGCCGTTTATTTCCAATAATAGCTTATTTTGGGTCATTAAATTATAACGATGGCCGAGAAAGTTGCATTTAAACAGTCGCTCAGTTTATTTGATGGAACCATGATTGTAGCGGGATCTATGATCGGTTCCGGTATTTTTATAGTAGCTTCAGATATGACGCGGCAGGTAGGGTCGGCCGGCTGGCTGATAGCCCTGTGGGTCATAACGGGCTTAATGACCGTTTTTGCTGCTATTACCTATGGAGAACTGTCTTCCATGTTTCCCAAGGCGGGCGGGCAGTATGTTTATTTAAAGGAAGCCTACAATCCCATGCTGGGCTTTTTGTATGGGTGGAGTTTTTTTTCTGTTATTCAAACCGGTACCATTGCAGCGGTAGGGGTTGCCTTCAGTAAGTTTGCCGGCTATTTTATCCCGGCGCTAACCATGGATGAAAAGAACCTTCTTTTTGAACTGGGTTGGCTACGGATCTTCCCGGCACAGCTTGTGTCGATAGCGCTGATCATATTTCTCACCTACGTAAATACCCGGGGTATAAAAGATGGCAAAATGATCCAGACGATCTTTACGATCATAAAGCTGTTTTCCCTTTTTGGTTTGATCGTTTTTGGATTGCTGATTGCAGCAAAGGCTGATATCTGGAACGCCAACTGGGCTACCGGCTTTGATATGAAATTTACAACGCCGGTGAATGATGCGGCCGGCAGCAAACTGGGCTGGTCCGTATTTCAATCTCCCGGTGGTATGATGGTAGCCCTGGGGCTGATCAGCGGAGCGATGGTGGGATCCGTTTTTAGCAGTGTGGCCTGGGAAAATGTTACATTTATAGCCGGCGAAATAAAGAACCCCAAGCGCAATGTGGGAATGAGCCTTTTTTTAGGTACCCTGGTGGTAACGGTTGTGTACCTGCTGGCCAACCTGATGTACCTGGCTGTTTTACCCATGCTTCCGCCGGCTTCAGGTACGGAACTGGCCTATGCTCCCGAGGTTGCGGCTCCAAATATTGCTTTTGCGGTTCAGGACCGGGTGGCTACCGCTGCTGCGTCTTCTATATTTGGCAATTATGGTGCTGCCATCATCGCGGTGATGATTATGATTTCCACCTTCGGATGCAATAATGGGTTGATCCTGTCGGGTGCAAGGGTGTATTATACTATGGCCAAAGACAACCTGTTTCTTCCCCAGGCCGGCACTCTTAATAAAAATGCGGTACCCCAGTGGGCGCTTTGGGCCCAGTGCGTTTGGGCAAGCGCCCTGTGTCTTAGCGGGCAATACGGCGTACTGCTGGATTATGTTGTATTTATCACGGTGGTATTCTATATTCTGACAATTGTAGGCGTATTCCGGTTGCGGCGCAGCCGGCCGGATGCAGACCGCCCCTATAAAGCATTTGGCTACCCCGTAATCCCTATTATCTACCTGCTGATGGCCGGCACCCTGGGAATCGGTTTATTATATGCAAAAACAGCCACTTCATTATTAGGCCTGGTTATTGTTATTATTGGAGTGCCCATCTATTATTACTATGCCCGAAAAAACGGGGGCGCCGGGGATGCAGCAAACGGGGCATAGCCGCATAACGACCCTGTTCCTAAAAAGAAGATTCAAAGAATGCGAAGGAACTTTTTATTATATATAACGGTCCTGCTTTTTTTGACCGCCTGTAGAGACAAAGTCATGATGACTGCGAAGCAGTACAGCGATGAAATTGCCAAAATGGAGCAAAGCCTGGCCGAACCCATCCGGCAAACAGAAAATGCGATCAAATTATACGCCGACAGTGCTGATTATAAAAACGTTGCGGTGGCCGCCGCAAAAATGGAGGCACTGATCCAGGAAAAAATCGACAAGGTTGAAGATATTGATGTTTCAAAGTTTACAGGAGGAGAAGATTTTAAGACTGTTGCTGTACGCTACTTTGAATATTTTCAAAGCCTGTACCAGGCGTACAGGGAAATTGGCGATGCTCCGGATGAAGCGGCCCGTATAACGGCCAGTAACCGGATGAATCAGGTACTGGTTGCCCAGGATGAAGTGATCCTCCGCCTGCAGGATACACAAATGCGTTTTGCCGCAGAAAACGGTTTTATACTGGAAAGCACACCATTACAACAAACAAATACAATATCCGGAGAGCGGGATGCTTCGCCCCGATAAAATCGGGGATAAAAAAGTGAATGGGCCGGGTATAAGAACTTGTTCTTTAAGTAAGAATCCGGGGAAACGCAGAATGTTAATTATCCCATGTAACATGAGAAACAGGTACGGCTAAAACTGATAAATTCTCTTTTATAAAAAATGTTCTTTTTACATTTACATTCTTCATTCAATATTTTACAGTTCTCTTTTATAGGCTGCTCCTCATGATGAGCTGCCGTTTATATAGCTGAACGGTATTTTCAAAACCAAGATAGAGCGCATCACAAATAAGCGCATGACCAATACTGACCTCGTCCAGCCACGGAATTTGCTGACTGAAATAATTGAGGTTTTGCAGGTCCAGATCATGCCCGGCATTCAGGCCCAGGCCCAGTTCGCGGGCTTTTTCAGCAGCTTTTAAATAGGGGGTTACGGCCATTTCTTTATTGGCGGAAAAATTGCGTGCGTATGCTTCTGTATACAATTCGATCCGGTCGGTTCCCACCGCTGCGGCGCCTTCTATCATCCGGATGTCCGGGTCTACAAAAATAGAGACCCGGATGCCCGCGGTTTTAAATACGCTGATGATATCTTTAAGGTAATCCTTGTGCTCAATGGTGTTCCACCCGTGGTCCGATGTAAGCTGCCCTGTTGCATCCGGCACCAGGGTTACCTGGTGCGGATTTACATCCAATACCAGGGTTACAAATTTTTGCTCCCGGCAGTTTCCCTCAATATTGAATTCGGTAGTAAGAATGGGCTTCAGGTCATAAACATCCTGGTAGCGGATATGCCGTTCATCCGGCCGGGGATGTACGGTGATACCATCGGCTCCGAAACTTTCCGCGTCCAGCGCCATTTTAACCAGGTCCGGATTATTGCTGCCCCGGGCATTGCGAAGGGTTGCAATCTTATTGATGTTAACTGACAACTTTGTCATAGCAAAAGGTTGGGCCGTTAATTACTCAGTACACCTTCTTCGAGCTCGGTAATCAACAATTCCTGGTTGTCTGTAACCCATTCCGGTATTGACATTTTGGAGGTGAGTTCCCATTCATTGTTTTCTTTAATCAATCTGAAGAATAAGCGGTTGCCACGATCATCTGCGGTGTCTACATCAAAAACATAGTTGCCGGCATTGTTATTTTTCCGGTAATTGAATTCTCTTAATCTGCCGTTGATTTTTATCAGGCGGGTGAAGTGTACAATTTTATTAAATGAAGTATGCATAAGTTATATCTATCAATTTTTGTGCTAACTTATTGTATGTACAGGTCAAAAACAGTTTTTACAAAGTACAATACGGATGTTAGGGCCATCAGGCCGTCTAAAATAAAATAAAAAAGGTAATCATTTTTAGATTTTATTGCAAAGGGGTATAGAAGGTAGGTAAGCAGTGCCGGCAGCGAAAGAAAGATGAAATGTATAATACTTTGAGTATAAGTATATAGTATGTAGGAGCCCGCAATATTCATCAAAATAAAAAGGGAGAAAATTATTTTTATTTTTTCCAGGGGCAGGATGGTAACCAGGCTTTTAATGCCCGTTTGCCGGTCAAACTGTTTATCCCTTAAATCAAAGAGGATGCAGATGGCAAAGATGAGGGCAAACCGGTCGGCAACATAAATAAAATGGGGGGCGTGCCAGCTGACACCCTGAACAAAGAATGTAAGCGCCGTGGTTACATAGGTCCACATGGCAGCCAGCAAAAAAGTTTTGCCCAATATATACCGTTGCAGGGACCGGAAAAACCGGTGTGGGAATTTAGGGGCTGTGTATAAAAGGGTAAGCCCCACGGCGGGCAGGATATAGAGCCAGGATGCACTTAACCGTAGCAGGAAGATCAGTGTGCCGATGGCGCTGACCAGGAAAAAAACGGCATGCACTTTTTTATGTTGCCGAAGCCAGTCGGTACGGCTTGCAGTGGTTTCTACCTCCTCGTTGGTGAGATACCAGTGAATGCTGTAACTGGAAAGTGTGGAAAAAAAAACAAAAGCTGCGTAATCGGCCGGCAATTTGCCGAGGTTAAAAAAAGCAACGGTATTCAGGCACATGGCAACGGCACAACATGCAATAAACAGGTTGCTGAAAATGATAAAATCAAAAAAAACCTTGCCTCTTATAGCCATCTGAAACCAATTTCTGCTGCAAACTTAATCCTTTTGTATTTTTGCTGCTTATCTTATGGAAGTGGAAGTATTGAGAGACGCGATATTTGCAGACGGGGCAGCCGGTTTTGAATCCCTTGCAATGGAGGTGTTTTTGTTTCAGTATCAGCAAAATCGTATTTACAGGAATTATGCGGATGCTATTGGCTGCAAAGTGTCTGAAGTGGCCGGTTTGTCCGATATTCCCTTTTTGCCCATCCGTTTTTTTAAAACTCATACAGTTGCGGCTACATCCTTTGAACCCGATGTTTTTTTTGAAAGCAGCGGTACAACGGGAGCCGTAAATAGCCGGCACCTGGTAAAAGACGCCGGGTTGTATGTGCGTAGCTTTACAAAAGCATTTGAGCTTTTTTATGGGAGTGCGCAGGATTATTGCATCCTGGGTTTGCTGCCATCTTACCTGGAGCGGGGGCATTCCTCACTGGTTTTTATGGTGGATCAGCTGATCCGCGATAGCCGCCATCCCCGCAGCGGTTTTTATCTTCATGATTTTAATGCGCTGGCTCAGACCCTGAAAGCCCTTGAAAAAAGTGGCCAGAAGACCCTGCTTATTGGTGTAACCTATGCTTTAATCGACTTTTCGGAGCAGTTCCCCATGCCGTTACAGCATACCACCATCATGGAAACAGGCGGAATGAAGGGAAGGCGGCGGGAGCTGATCCGCGATGAGGTGCACGACCTGCTGAAGCAGCGTTTTGAGGTACCGGTGATTCATTCTGAATATGGTATGACGGAACTGCTTTCACAAGCCTATTCAAAAGGGGCGGGGCGCTTCTTTACGCCGCCCTGGATGCGCGTAGTGTTAAGGGAGGAAGATGATCCGCTTTCCGTTATTACGGGGCCGGAACGTGGTGTGCTCAATATTGCAGACCTGGCCAATCTTTATTCCTGCAGTTTTATTGCAACCGATGACCTGGGAGCTGTGTATCCGGACGGAAGCTTTGAAGTGTTGGGCCGGCGCGATAACAGCGATATCCGCGGCTGCAGCCTGCTGGCGCTCTGAATGAGTAGTCCGGCAAGTTTTCTTCCATAAACGAATACTCCTTTTTTATTTTAGATTCTTTATTCGATATTTTACATTGATAGCGGGACTCCGATAAATCGGGGATAAAAAGCGAGCGGATTGACTATACCACTGACGCTACTTCCCGCCTCATGGATTTGTGTACCGGCTTTCACGCAAAGATGCGAAGGAGCCGGAACGCAAATATTTTTGTTGCATATTTTACCTGGCTTGAAGTATAATTCATCTCTTGAAAAGTATTAAATGTTGTACTTTCCCTTCTCAATGGTATTTTCTATGCGTTTTTTTTCTATGCGTTTTTTGATTCTTTTATGGTTTACACTGGGATGGATGACGGCACAAGGACAACTGTCTTCCCGGCTTTCCGCTGCAATGGAAACCTTTAATACAGATGCACAGCTAAAGTATGCTTTAAGCTCCCTATATGTAATAGAGGCAGAAACGGGAAAAGCCGTTTTTGATCAGAACAGTAATATCGGCATGGCCACAGCTTCTACTGAAAAGATTGTGACTGCCGCTACAGCCTTTGATGTACTGGGTAAGGAATACCGGTACGAAACCCGGTTCGGAATTATTAATACGCCGCGGGGAAAAAGCTTATACGTGGATCCCTCGGGGGACCCCACACTGGCCAGCTGGCGCTGGGAGGAAACAAAGGACATTGCATTCCTGGCAAGATTGAAGGCCGCCATAAAGGAAGCAGGTATTAAGGAGCTGAATAGCATCGTGATCTACACCGGTAATTGGGGGGCGGAGACCATTCCTGATGGCTGGATCTGGCAGGACCTGGGCAACTATTATGGCGCCGGTGCACAGGCGGTCAACTGGCGCGAGAATCAATTTGACCTGGTATTGAAATCGGGTGCAGCTTTGGGCAGCGCGGTTTCGGTGGTGAAAACAATCCCTCATCTCTACGATTACCCGATCACGTCGCTGGCTACTGCCGCTGAAAAGAACTCCGGTGATAACAGTATTTTGTATTATCCTTCTATGGGCCGGAAAACGGGCGTACTGACCGGAACCATTCCTGCCGGTCAAACCAGTTTTGTGGTGTCCGGATCCATATACGACCCGGCTAACCAGTTTGCGAAAACGGTGATCAACAGCCTTAAAGGCGTGGTCCGTTTTTCCAATGATAAAGTAGCTACTACAGATAAGGAAGTAAAGGATGTAAAATGGGTGTATACCAATAGTTCTCCGGAGCTTTCAAAGATCATTTACTGGTTTCTGCGGAAAAGCATCAACCTTTATGGGGAGGCTTTGTTACGGACAGTGGGGCTGAAGGAGAAGGGTATGGCTACCACCGATAACGGAATTGCGGCGATACAGGAACATTGGAAAACAAGAGGGGTGGCACCGGATGCATTGCATTTATATGATGGTTCAGGACTGTCGCCCCAGAACCGGATCACCACGGGCGCACAGGTAGCTATTCTGAAATATGCCCGGCAGCAATCCTGGTTTGTGGATTATTACGAGGGCTTTCCCTTGTACAATGATATGAAGATGAAGAGTGGTACCATCAACCGGGTAAAGGGTTTTTCCGGCTATCAGAAGGCGAAGGACGGGAAGGAGTATATTTTTTCGTTCCTGGTTAATAACTACAATGGAAGCGCGCTTTCCCTTGTACGGAAGATGTATAAGGTGCTGGATGAGCTGAAGTGATGGAAGTGAGATGTTTTGGAAGTGAGATGTTATTAGTGAGATGTTGTTGGTGAGATGTTTGAAGTGAAATGTTGTTGGTGAGATGTTGGTTATGAGATGTGGCGTGAATACGGTAACGGTAATATTGTACATAAAAAAGTTGGTAAAATGAAATTTAATGCGTTAAGATATGCAGATATGCAATACCGCAGATGTGGTCATTCCGGTTTGAAACTGCCGGCTATTTCGCTGGGCTTATGGCATAATTTCGGCGATGTAGATGATGAAAAAGTATACCGTAAAACCCTGCACCATGCTTTTGATGCCGGCATTACCCATTTTGATCTGGCTAATAACTACGGACCTCCTCCGGGTTCTGCGGAAACTAATTTTGGAAAGTTCCTTCATACGGATTTTAAACGCCACCGGGATGAACTGGTCATTTCCACAAAAGCGGGTTACACTATGTGGGATGGGCCCTATGGGGACTGGGGGTCTAAAAAATACCTGGTTTCGAGCCTGGATCAAAGTTTAAAACGTATGAAGCTGGAGTATGTTGATATTTTTTATCATCACCGGCCCGATCCGGAAACACCGCTGGAAGAAACGATGACGGCACTGGACCTGATCGTACGGCAGGGAAAAGCATTGTATGTGGGCCTTTCCAATTATCGTAAGGAAGAGGCGGCAAAGGCCTTTAAGCTATTAAAGAGACTGGGTACGCCATGCCTCATCCATCAGCCGAAATACTCCATGTTTGAACGCTGGGTAGAAGATGATGGTTTGCTGGATCTGCTGGAACAGGAAGGGGTGGGGTGCATTCCTTTTTCGCCCCTGGCCCAGGGCCTGCTGACCAACAAATATCTGAAGGGGATCCCTAAAAACTCACGGGCTGCAAAAAAACATGGGTTTCTTCAAAAAGACCAGATCACAAGGGAGCGTCTGCAACAGGTGCAGCAGCTGAATGCGCTCGCCGTTAAACGCGGCCAAACGCTTGCCCAGATGGCCCTGGCCTGGCTTTTAAAAGACCGGCGGGTTACTTCTGTGCTGGTAGGGGCCAGCAGCAGCGCCCAGTTGCTGGATTCTGTAGGATGCCTAAAAAACAGTACCTTTAGTAAGGAAGAATTGAGCCGGATCGGGCGTATTCTGAAAGAAACATCATTATAGCCGGTTCTGTTGATGCCAGACAAGCAGTAAAAAGGCACGGGTTCATACCTTGATACATTGCGAAGCATAAAATCATTTCTGATGAAATTGAAATATCAACTCGCTTTATGGAGCATGGCTTGCCTCATCCTGTTCGCCGGGTTTAGAGGGCAGGATGCAAAGAGCCCGGTAAGCGGCAGCTGGATGCATACCAGCGGGGATGATACCTGGCTGCTGATGGCCGCCGATGGCTATTGTATGGTTACCTATTACGATGCTTCGGGAAAACGTTTTTTCAAAACCTTTGGCGGATTTCAGCAGGTGGAAAACGGAAAGTTGCAGCTCCAATACCGGTTTCATTCAGAAGACAAAAGCAAGACAGGTACCCGGGATGATTTTACGTGGAATGCAAAAGGCAGAAAGGCACAAAGTGATCTATCGGGGAAAACCGGACAATGGACTAAAGTGGGGGATGCTGATAGTAAGATGACGGGGATCTGGCGTATCACCAAACGTAAAGAAGCTAATGATCTTAAGGATATAAAACTGGCTCCGAGACGTACCTTGAAATTCCTTACCAACGACCGGTTTCAATGGGCAGCCATTAATGTGGAAACGGGAGAATTTTCTGGCACCGGCGGCGGCACTTATACATTTAAGAATGGGACCTATACCGAAACGATCGGCTTTTTCTCAAGAGACAGCTCAAGGGTTGGAATGAAGCTGGAATTTAAAGACCGGCTGGAAGGAGCCGATTGGGTACATACAGGATTGAGCTCCAAGGGCGATCCTATCTATGAAGTATGGTCCAAAACTCCGGAAAATGAACGATAAGGGAAAGGGTTTTTGATTTCGACAAAAAACACATATCTTTGTGACAAATGTCGTAGTATGAAAAAAAACGTAAAACGATATCCTGTTGCAGAAGACCCGCCTCTTTCACTTGTTTCAGATTTTGGAGCTATTTATCAGGTGCCGGATAATGCCACCAAAAGAGCGCCTGCAGTAAAAGACTTCACCTATACCCATTTCAGAAAAATAGCAGACCGGGCACCCTTTAGTTTGAATGAGTGGGCTGATCTTCTTTATATATCCGAACGTTCACTGCATCGCTATGCAAAAGAAGACGGTGGCTTTAATGGGTTGCAAATAGAGCGGATCCTTTTACTTGCAAAGCTTATTGATATCGGTAATGAATTTTTTGGAAAGGATGGTTTTCGCCAATGGCTGCGCAGCCATCCCTTTTCCTTAAACGGGGCAATGGTTCAGGAGTTGCTCACTACGCATACCGGTATTCAGGAGGTAATTGATCTGCTTCATCGTATGGAACACGGAATTTCTGCCTGATGCTTGTTTATCGCCTGGTGCATACACCCTACAGAGAAGATATATCCGGTTTTGGGGCCTTTTTGTTCGGGGGGCGCTGGAACTCAAAAGGGGTATACGCTTTATATACAGCTGAACATATTTCTCTTGCTGTGTTGGAGATTGTTGTTAACTATGACAGGAGCCTGTATAAAATGCTGCCGGAGTATTATCTTTTGACACTGAAAGTACCGGAGAGCCGGATGGTGCAGATCCAGCAAAATGTGTTAAAGGAAAAATGGGTGGAGGATTTTGAATACACCCGCTTCATGGGCGACCAGTTCCTGCAGCAACAGTCGCATCTTGCGTTAAGGTTGCCCTCTGCGGTGATTCCCGAAGAATCAAACCTGTTGCTGAATCCACAGCATCCTGATTTCAGAAAAATAAAAATTACGGATTCCCGGCCCTATGGGTTGGATAACCGGTTGTTTGGATAGGAAGGTCCCTGTATTGATTTGAGGTTTGAAAGCTAACGACCGGCCACTAAGCGCGGGTTTCAAGTTTTCCCGAGAATCGGGATAATGTTCCAGGTTAAGTTCCGGCTATAACGCTGGACGCCGCTGTCCATATTTTTAGATTTTCATAGAGAAAGGCTGCTTCAAAAGTCGCTTTACAGCATGATGTCATTCTGAACTTGTTTCAGAATTTATTGGCGAACAATCATCTTTAGATGCCGAAACAAGTTGCCAATAACAAAATCTTCAAATATTTAAGGGTTTGATACTCAAATCTGATAACAGAAATTCAACGGTTGACGGCTCTAGAACGCTGCCGGTTTCAGGTTTAAGCCAGCCCGCTCGTCAAGGCCAAAAACCAGGTTCATATTTTGCACAGCCTGTCCGCAGGCTCCTTTTAGCAGGTTATCTGCCGCCGAATGGACTACCAGTTTAGTACCTACTTTTTCCAGCTGGATCACAGCCTTATTAGTGTTTACTATTTGTTTAAGGAAGATGGGAGCGCGGCTCACCACGGTAAACGGGTGTCCCTGATAAAAATCTTCAAACAGCACATAGAGTTCTTCCAAAGACAGATCTGCTGTGATGGTGGAACTTACAAAGATGCCCCGGGCAAAATCACCCCGCCAGGGCACAAAGCTTAAGTCAATCTCTGTCCCCGGCTGCAGTTGATCCAGCGACTCGCCGATTTCTCCCAGGTGCTGATGGGTAAGGGTTTTATAAGCCTGGATGTTATTGGCCCTCCAGCTGAAATGTGAGGTTGCTGCCAGCTTTTGCCCGGCGCCTGTAGAGCCGGTGATACCGGTAGTGTAAATTTCTTTAAGAATGCCGGTTTGGGCCAGCGGCAGCAAACCCAGCTGAATGGTTGTGGCAAAACAACCGGGATTGGCAATATTATGTGCCTTGCGGATTGCCTCGCGATTCAGCTCTGGCAGCCCGTAAACGAAGTTCCGGTTGATATCAGGCTGGCTGTTGTCCTTTCTTAGGCGGAAATCATTGGCCAGGTCGATGATCTTAACGGATGCGCTGATGGGTGTTTCTCTCAGGAACTTTGTAGATTCTCCATGTCCCAGGCAAAGGAACAGCACATCTATATCCTGCGAAATATCGCCGGTAAATTTCAGATCCGTATCACCCACCAGATCGGCATGCACATCTACGATAGGTTTTCCGGCATTACTTCGGCTGTGAATAAATGAGATGGTTACAAAAGGGTGATGGATGAGTAAACGAATCAACTCACCACCTGTATATCCTGCGCCACCGATTATTCCAGCTTTTATCTTCATGCGTATCTGTTGTTTTATTGTATGCTTTGCGGAACCGCAAATTTAAGCAAAACTACTTAGTTTCCTTCCCCGGCGTTTTCTTTGATGATGTGATAAATAGATGTTTGATTACCGAATATCCTGGTAAAGCCTTTTACATCATCTCCGGTAAAGCTCCTGTTGGCTTCGCCATAACTGCCAAAGGCGTTATTCATCAGGTCATAAGGACTTTCGATGCCCAATACCTGGTAGCGGTAAGGATACAGTTGCAAAAACACATCGCCTGTTACGTTATGCTGACTGCTTTGCAGGTATGCCTCAATATCGCGCATTACGGGATCCAGTATCTGGCCTTCATGCAGCCAGGTGCCATAAAACTGGGAGATCTGGTCTTTCCATTGCAGCTGCCATTTGCTTAAAACGTGTTTTTCCAGTGCGTGATGTGCTTTAATGATCAGTATGGGAGCTGCCGCCTCAAATCCTACGCGCCCTTTAATGCCGATGATGGTATCGCCCACATGAATATCGCGGCCAATACCGTAGGGGCCGGCAATTTGCTGCAGATGTTGTATGGCTTGCGTTGGATGATCAAATGTCTGGTCGTTTACTTTTTTCAACTCACCCTTTTCAAAGGAAAGTTTTACGGATTCGGTACCGGTTTGGGTTACCTGCGTAGGCCAGGCCTCATCGGGCAGGTATCCGTTGGAAGTAAGGGTTTCCTTACCGCCCACACTGGTGCCCCAAAGCCCTTTGTTGATTGAATAAACCGATTTTTCAAAGTTCATATCCACTCCTTTGCTTTTCAGGTATTCTACTTCCGATGCACGGCTGAGGTTCATATCCCGGATGGGGGTAATGATTTCAATCCCCGGAGCCATGATGTGAAACACCATATCGAACCGTACCTGGTCGTTACCTGCTCCGGTGCTGCCATGCGCAATGGCATCTGCATGAAGTTCTTTTGCATAGCTGGCAATATGCAGGGCCTGGCTCAGGCGTTCTGCAGATACGCTGAGGGGGTAGGTATTGTTCTTTAATACATTTCCGTACACCAGGAACCGGATAATGGAATCATAATAGTTTTTAACGGCGTTTACGGTTTTGTGCGATTTTACGCCCAGGTTCCTGGCATGTGCTTCTATCTTCTCTAACTCCTCATTACTAAAGCCCCCGGTATTTACAATAATGCTATGTACCTCGTATCCCTTTTCTTCGGTCAGGTATTTTACACAATACGAGGTGTCTAAGCCGCCGCTAAACCCTAATACAACTTTTTTAGCCATTATGATTTGATTTAAATAATGATATTATAAATGAAACATGTTCTTTAAAAAAGATTTCAATGTTCCGCTGCCGCTGCCGCCGCCGGTTTTATCTTTTTTCCGGAAAGCTTTCAGGAACTTCCATTGTTTAAAACGCTGTAAACGTTCCAGCCCCGTTTTGTTTTCTTCAAAAAAGGCTTTTGTTTCCTCGGGCTCATAATGATCTTTGGGATCATACAGCATGGCGGTGCACATGCAGTTTTTGCGATCCTTGCTCATGAGGATCTCGTAGTTAACGCAGCTTTTACAGCCTGCCCAAAACTGCTCGTCCTGCGTCAGCTCCGAGTAAGTAACGGGCTCGTAACCCAGGTCGCTGTTGATCTTCATTACCGCCAGCCCGGTGGTTAACCCAAAGATTTTGGCTTCGGGGAACATTTTACGGCTGAGTTTAAATGTAGTTTGCTTGATCCTTTTAGCAACGCCGCTTTTACGGAAATTGGGCGAAACGATCAGTCCGGAGTTGGCCACATATTCGCCATGACTCCAGGTTTCTATATAGCAAAAGCCCACCCAGTCGCCACTGCCGGTAACGGCGATGACGGCCTTCCCTTCATCGATCTTTTTTTCGATGTATTCCGGACTTCTTTTTGCAATACCGGTACCACGGGCTTTTGCCGATGATTCCATTTCGTCCGTAATAGTTGTTGAATATTTTTTATCGGCAGCTTCTGCTACTCTTACGATAATTTCCTGGTTGAGATTGTCCACGATGTATTGTTAAATGAAATTTGCGGGAGACCAGTCCTGATAAGTTTTTTTCGGAGATCTTTCACTGACAGGGCCCAGGTCAGGGGTTTGTCCTGTCAGCAATCAGGACAGCGCATCGGTCGTGGAAAACATACGGCTACATCAAAACCAACGGCGTAGATCCCCGTGGTTATATTTGCATGAAATGCAACGTGTTTTGTATGTTTTAAAAAGTTATTCATTTAAAAACAAATTGTACTTTCGAATCACAAAAATAATGCAATATTGAATATTGCGCACTAAATTTTTTTTAATTAAACCTTTTTTATGGAAACCTTACCAACTGAGAACCAGAAGGGAGCAAACAAACGTTCGGGTTGCCGCCGTTATTTTTTTACAGGGTTGCTGGTGCTGGTCGTAATTGCGGGGGCTTATGTTTACTGGAACTATTATAACGTGTTTGGGGATGGTGTAAAATCGGGGATTCTGAAAAATGTAGTGCGCAAGGGACAAATATTTAAAACCTTTGAAGGCGAGCTGATCCAGGCGGGCATTAAGGGCGCTGTGGGCGGTGGCGCGCAGTCTAATAATTTTGTTTTTTCGATTGAGAATAAGCGGATTTATGATACCCTGGCCATTCATAGCGGCAAGCGTTTTGATCTGCATTATAAGGAGTTCCGGGGTGCGCTGCCCTGGAGGGGCAATACGGTTTATGTTGTAGATAGCATCATCTCGATGACTGATGGCGGTGTTTCACCGTTTTAATAAAAAAATGACAGGCCTTTTGTGCAGGTCGGTGTGTTCCTTTTGCCATTGCTGAATGGTTTTTGTTTGTATGGATTCCTGGTTGCCGGTAATATCTGCTGCAATACAGAGTTTTGTTTGGGGGTGACCGTGTTTTAACAGGGTCTCAAGCAATTGGTTATTCCGGTAAGGGGTTTCTATAAAGATCTGTGTGCTGTTTTTGCGCTGCGATTCGTTTTCCAGCTCTTTGATGGCTTTTATCCGTTGCCCGTTATCAATAGGGAGGTAGCCGGTAAAGCTAAATTGCTGACCGTTTAACCCGCTGGCCATCAGGGCCAGCAAAATAGAGCTGGGTCCTACGAGGGGTACTACCTTTGCGCCGGCTTCCTGCGCCGCAGCCACCAAAAGCTGGCCCGGATCGGCCACACCGGGGCAGCCGGCTTCACTGATGATGCCGATGGTTTTTCCTGCTGCCAGTTTTTGTTTGAACTGCTGCAATAGGTTTTCCTCTGCTTTCTGAATACCATACCATTCAAAATCATCGATCACGATTTCTTTTCTGAGCTGCTTCAGATACCTCCGGGCGGTGCGCTCGTTTTCTACAAAAAGCACCGTACATTTTTCAATGGCTTCCAGCAGGTAGGCCGGCAATGACTCCAGGTTGTCTTCGTGCAGGTACGTAGGGATGAGGTAAATAGTTGCTGTCATCAGGCAATGTTACAATAATGATAGCAATAAACAACCGGTCAGTAAATAACATCTGTATCCCAAACACCGCGGGAGAAAAAGAAGCCGTTTTCTTAGAAGGCCATAAAACAAAAAAAGGAGGCCTCACATTTCGGGAGGTCTCCTTTTAACATGATTTTTACGGTTTGTTTTATACAACTCCCTGTGAAAGCATGGCTTCGGCCACTTTCACAAATCCGCCAATATTGGCTCCTTTTTCGTAATTGATATGCCCATCTTTTTCGTGTCCGTGTTTCATACAGATATGATGGATATCGCTCATGATTTCTTTCAGCTTATTATCTACCTTGGTTCTTCCCCAGGAGTAGCGCTGTGAGTTTTGCGACATTTCGAGGCCCGAAACGGCCACGCCTCCCGCATTCGCCGCCTTACCGGGCGCATACAGCACTTTTGCTTCATGAAAGGCCACCACGGCTTCGGGGGTACAGGGCATATTGGCACCCTCGGCTACACAAATGCAGCCGTTTTGTATCAGTATAGCCGCATCTTCCGCATCCAGCTCATTTTGAGTGGCATTGGGAAGGGCGATGTCGCATTTAATGCCCCAGGGCTTCTGCCCCGGGAAAAATTCGCAGCCATAGCGTTGCGCATATTCTTTTATGCGGCCGCGCTGATTATCCTTAAGGTCTTTGATGTACTCAAGTTTTTCCTGATCGATGCCCACTGGATCGTAAATAAAACCTTCTGAGTCGGACATCGTGAGTACCTTGGCGCCTTTTTCAATACATTTTTCGGCTGCAAACTGTGCCACATTGCCGGAGCCGGAAATGAGCACTCTTTTGCCTAACAGCGTATCTTCCTGTACTTTCAGCATTTCTTCTACAAAGTAAATAAGACCATAGCCGGTGGCTTCGGGTCTTATAAGGCTGCCGCCCCATTCAAAGGCCTTACCGGTCAATACCCCGTTAAAAGTACCGGTGATGCGTTTGTACTGGCCAAACAGGTAACCGATTTCCCGTTTGCCCACCCCGATGTCACCTGCCGGGATATCAATATCATCGCCAACATGCCGGTAGAGTTCGGTCATAAAACTCTGGCAGAATTTCATGATTTCGTTGTCGGATTTTCCCTTGGGGTCAAAATCGGACCCGCCTTTTCCACCGCCCATGGGCAGGCCGGTAAGGCTGTTTTTAAATACCTGCTCAAATGCCAGGAATTTTAACACACTGAGCGTAACTGTTGGATGAAACCGCAGTCCCCCTTTATAGGGGCCAATAGAGCTATTCATTTGCACCCTGAAGCCACGGTTTACCTGTACTTCACCTTTGTCATCGATCCAGGGCACGCGGAACATCACCACCCGTTCCGGCTCAACGATCCGCTCCAGGATTTTGCTGTCTTTATATTTTGGCTGCGTTTCAATATAGGGGATGATTGATTCTGCAACTTCTGTAACTGCCTGTAAAAATTCCGGCTCGCCGGCGTTTCTTACATTTACCTTTTCAATAAAAGGCCTGATTGATTCATTCATATTTTAAAAATAACTAAGATGGATTTAGTGGGGAAAAGTACAAAAATATTTTTTTAACATGCATTAGTTTTTTTAAAATATTTATATAGAATGCTGAAAAAGTTTAGCAAATGTTCATTTTTTTGTCCATTTTAATGGAGGCGGGTCAGTATTGGGCCTTGCCTCCAAATGCCAGATCCCCCGCATCTCCCAGTCCGGGTACAATATATCCTTTTGCCGTTATTTCATCGTCAATGTCCCCGCACCAGATTTTTAACGCCGGTTCTTCGCGCAGTACGTATTCGATACCTTCTGTGCAGGCGATGGCCGCGGCTACATAAATACTTCTGGGCCGGCCCATTTCCCGCAGGTATTGAATGGTTTTTACCAGTGAAGCGCCGGTAGCCAGCATAGGATCCGATATGATGACGATGCGGTCTTCCAATACCGGACTGCTCAAATACTCTACATTGATGGTAAAACTTCCGTCTTTATGATGTTTGCGGTAGGCAGAAACGAAGGCATTATCGGCCTTGTCAAAATAATTTAAAAGCCCCTGGTGCATGGGGAGTCCTGCTCTTAAAATGGTTGCCAGCACCGGCTGGTTTTCTAATACGTTGGAATTTGAAATGCCCAGGGGCGTTTGTGTTTCTTCGGTTTTGTAAGGCAGTTCCTTGCTGATTTCATAGGCGATCACCTCGCCAATACGCTCCAGGTTGCGGCGGAAACGCATCCGGTCATCCTGAATATCTATATTCCTCAATTCACTTACCCAGTTGCTTACCAGGCTATGTTGCTCGCTTAAATTAATGACCATAATCTTGCGGTTTATAAGTTGTTGTTTCCGGTATAATAAAAATAAGACAATATTTGAGAATACCGTTATCAGAGAGGGTGCGCAACATTTTTTGTAATTCTTTTTTAACGCAAAGGACGCAGCGAATATGCAAAGCCCGCAATGGCGGGTTACTATTAAATATCCTTGCGAACCTCGCGAATTCCTGGCGCACCTTGCGGTTAAAACCTGAGTCTAAAAGAAGTTTGAAAGAATGTCATGCACCCATCAGAGATCAGCATCCAGTATCGGGCATCCAGAATGGGGGCGACTGTGCATTTAGCGTTCAGCACTCAGCCGTATTTAGCCAATGCAAACCCATTGTCCGCACAGAACACCAAGTATAAAAACCGGAACTAACGTCAAACGTGAAACCTCAAACCTGAAACGCTCCCTCAGCCCTTGGGAAAACGGATTGCGGATGGCTGTTCCGATTGCTTTGAATCAGCTATTTTTGGCAAATCTAAAAGTATACTATGATCTACAGGGCTATTGGAATGATGAGCGGCAGTTCGCTGGACGGGCTGGATATTGCATTTGTGGAATTTCACGAGAACGGCGGCAAATGGCAGTATGAGATCCTGCAGGCCGATTGCCTGGCTTATACTCCTGAATGGAAGCTGAAGCTGGAACAAGCCACGGAGCTGAATGCAATGGACTACCAGCTGCTGCATACGGCATACGGGCATTATATAGGCGCCCAGGTAAATGCATTTATAGATCGCTATGATCTGCATTATAAAATAGCGGTGATCGGTTCGCACGGGCATACCACGTTTCATGTTCCGGAGCAGCGGATGACGGGGCAAATAGGCGATGGAGCCGCTATAGCCGCACAAACAGGGCTAACGGTGGTATCTGACCTGCGTGCCATGGACGTAGCCCTCGGGGGGCAGGGGGCGCCCATTGTACCCATTGGCGAGCAACTCTTACTGCAAGGCTACCGCTATTTTCTAAATATAGGGGGTATCGCCAATCTTTCGATAAAAGATGACCGTTGCCGGGCTTTTGATGTATGCGCGGCAAACCGGGTGTTGAATCTGCTTGCCGGAGAACTGGGAAAGGATTTTGACGAAGATGGCGCGCTGGCGGCTACAGGCGTTGTAAATGAGGCCCTGCTGAATGAATTGAATGCATTGAACTTTTATCAGCTGCCGGCGCCCAAATCGCTGGCTAATAGTTTTGGAACGGATATGGTTTACCCCATCCTGAAGCGCCACGGAGGCCAGGTAGCAGATCAGCTGCGCACCTATGTGGAGCATATCGTGCAACAGGTGGCACGCGCCCTGGAAACCGATAACAGCTATGGCGTTGGAGAAGAAAAGCTGCTGATAACGGGCGGCGGGGCGCTGAATGGTTTTCTGACAGGCCGGTTAACGGAAGTATTAAAAGTGACCTTGGTTGTTCCGGAAGAAAAACTGGTATTGTATAAGGAAGCCATGATTATGGCATTGATAGCGGTGTTGCGCTGGCGGGAGGAAACCAATGTGCTGGGATCGGTAACCGGGGCAAGCCGCGATAGCGCCGGCGGGGCCATGTGGCTGGGAAACTCCGGGTGAATGTAAAGTGCCGAATGTGAAATGTTGTATGTGAGATGTTGAGTGTGAGATGTTGCATGTGAAATGTTGTATGTGAAATGTTGAGTGTAAAATGTTGAGTGTGAGATGTTGTATGTAAAATGTTGCATGTTAAATGTTGAATGTGGAAGTGGAGGATTTCCTTGTGTTCCATGATTTTTTTGTTCGAAGACAATTACCGCTTCTTCATTCTGAATTGGATATTTTTCATTTTCACATTTTCACATTTCCACATTTCCACATTTTCAAATTGTATAATCTATCTTTGACAAATGGAAGTAAATGAAGCATTGATCGACAAACTGGCCCATCTTTCCAAGCTCAGCTTTTCTCCGGAAGAGAAACAGGAATTCCGTGGAGACCTTGAAAAGATGATTGGATTTGTAGAAAAGTTGAACGAACTTGATTTGAAAGATGTTGCGCCATTGATGCATATGAGTGAAGAGATCAACGTGCTAAGGGATGATCGTGTTGAGGGGTCTGTTTCCCGGGAAGCGGCATTATTGAATGCCCCGGCCACGGATGGTGTTTTTTTTAAAGTGCCCAAAGTGATCCGCAAATAATGTGACGCAATCCATTATCCATATCAATGACCTGCGAAAGAGCTACTATATGGGCCAGCAGGAACTACCTGTTTTAAAAGGCGTTTCATTGAATATTAACAAAAATGAATACGTGGCATTAATGGGGCCTTCCGGCAGCGGAAAAAGCACATTAATGAATATTCTCGGTTGCCTGGATACGCCCACTTCCGGCACTTATGTGCTAAATGGCAAAGACGTAAGTAAAATGGAAGACAATGCACTGGCGGAAGTGCGCAATAAAGAGATCGGTTTTGTATTTCAGCAGTTCAATTTACTGCCCCGGCTGACGGCGCTCGAAAACGTGGCATTGCCGCTTATTTACGCAGGCATCCGAAAGAATGAACGGAACGAAAAAGCGATGCGCATGCTGGAGCTCGTGAATCTTACCGACCGTTATCATCATAAGCCGAATGAATTAAGCGGTGGTCAGTGCCAACGTGTGGCCATCGCCCGCGCCCTGGTAAATGACCCCTCCCTGATCCTGGCAGATGAGCCTACTGGTAATCTGGATACAAGGACCTCTTACGAAATTATGGATATTTTTAACCGGATACATGGAGATGGGAATACGGTGGTGCTGGTAACCCACGAGGAGGATATTGCCCGTTATGCCCACCGGATTATAAGGTTACGCGATGGGGTTATCGAAAGCGACCGGCTGAAGGCTGAACGCTAAACGCCTGTTTCAGGTTTAACGTTCAATGTTTCAGGTTGGTGTCTTTTTTATACCTGATGTTCTGTTCACTATTGTCTATTCACCACATTTCCACATTTTCAAATTTTTCCACATGACTTTTCGTATCTACACAAAGACTGGCGACAAAGGAAAAACTGCTTTGATTGGCGGTACCCGGGTGTCCAAAGCGCATCTGAGAATAGAGGCTTATGGGAATGTAGATGAACTCAATTCCTGCATTGGATTGTGCAGGGATGTACAATCCGACCCAGGGACGATGGACCTGCTAAGGGAGGTGCAGGACCGGCTTTTTACCATTGGTGCATTGCTGGCCAGGGACCCGGCAAAAGATACCAAAATGATACTGCCGGACCTGCATGAAACAGACCTGCTGCAGCTGGAGAATGCGATTGATACGATGATGGCGGTGTTGCCGGAAATGAAATCGTTTGTTTTACCGGGAGGGAGTGTTGCTATTTCCTATCTCCACCTTGCCAGGTGCGTTTGCCGCCGGGCAGAGCGCTCCTGCGTGCGGCTGCAGGAAGAGGAGCCAGTGGAAGAAAGAGCGATCAGATATCTGAACCGGCTGAGCGACTACCTGTTTGTGCTTGCCCGTTATACCGGTCGTTGTACCGGAATTGACGATATTCCCTGGAGGCCGCGCAGCTCCTGATTTTTGTTTTAACATAATAATAAAAAAGCTATACATGACTGCATCGTCCTGATGCTGAAGGTTCTGTTTTTATAGTGTTTTATGGCTATCCGGGCTTGGCATGGATCTTGGTTCGCCTAAAGCACAGCAAGCTTTTAAACCGTAAAAACAGAAATATGAAAACAACTACAAAGATCATTTTGATGACTATGGTAACAAGCGTATTATTTTTAATGGCCTGTTCCCGTACAAAGGACGCTATTGGCGCAGATTCTATTGAAAACCTGGTGTCTGTTATTGAGTGGAAAAGTGTGATAACAGCCGATGGTACAGATTTGGTGCCATTTGGAGGGTATGCTAAATTTAAGAAGAACGATCACCAGATTCACTATTATGAAGCAGGCGGAACACAGGTGAAGACCGACTCTTATGCTTTTAACAACGGATCCAAGAGAATGACCTGGAACGGTGTGGAATATGAAATACAGGAAAATTTTGCAGCCTCCTCAAAAACGCTGACACTTATTGATCCAACCACAAAAAAAGCGGTTGTAATCTTTTTCAGAGAACGGCAGGGATAACTCAATTAGAATTTGAAAATTTGAAAATGTAAGAAGGTTGGAATCCCGCGGGGCGGGACAGGTTATGGAAATGTGGGAATTTATGATGTCTGATCGACCTACTAAGATACGAAATACATATAAATGTTGAAACCGATACTCATTTTCACATTTCCATATTTTCAAATCAGCACATTTTCAAATTTTTAAATTAATATGAAGATCTGGTTAGTGGTTGAGATCTGAGAATTGAAGTGAAACGCTTAATGCTGAATAATGATTCCATCCTTCATGTGCAAGGTACGGTCGCTGAGGGTGGCCAGTTCCTCATTATGTGTAACAATCAGGAAGGTTTGTTGAAACCGGTCGCGGAGATCAAAAAACAACCGATGTAGTTCTCTTGCGTTTGTGGTATCGAGGTTGCCGGTGGGCTCGTCTGCAAAAATAATTTCAGGCCGGTTAATTAATGCCCGCGCCACCGCTACCCGCTGCTGCTCGCCACCGCTGAGCTCGCTGGGTTTATTTTCAAGCCGGTGATCAACCCCCAGTATGGCCAATAGTTCCCTGGCCTCGCGGGCTGCTTCTTTTTTTCGGCGTCCGCCGAGCCAGGCGGGGATACATACATTTTCCAATGCAGAAAATTCGGGCAGCAGGTGGTGAAACTGGAACACGAACCCGATATTTTTATTCCGGAAGGCCGCCAGTTGCTTTCCGTTGAGTGCGCTTACCGGGATGTTGTTCATGATCACAGAACCAGTGTCGGGCTTATCCAGTGTACCCAAAATATGGAGCAGCGTACTTTTACCACTGCCGGAGGGGCCAACGATTGAAACAACTTCCCCTTTATTAATGTCAATATCGACACCTTTCAGCACCTGAACGGAGCCGTAGGCCTTGTGTATTTGTTTTCCCGAAATCATGCTCCTTGCTTAATAACCGTAAATATAGCAATTGTGCCGGTAGCAACGGGCATTAAAAAAAGGAATAGCGAAGCCCTACGCTCCCCTCAATTCTGCTCAGGCTTTCAAGCTGCTGTTCGTTAAGTTTTACAGATGCCCCATTGACTTGCATGGAGGAAAGTTTGCCGCTATATACACTGATAAGGATACCGGCAAAGAGCTTGCGCACAATACGCAGGTCGCCCCCGAGTTCTGCCATTGCACCAATTGTGCTTCCCTTTGAGTTGGCGCCGGCCGGGCCAATCACCGCGTTATCCCTGTAGCCCAAATACCCGAGTGAAATGCCGGACAGAAAATGAAAATTGCCGGAATAGCTGATCAGACGGGTTTGATAAACGGGTCCTGCATACCGGATCTTTATATTGCTGGAAGCAAACTGCCCGGTGACGAGATTGCCGGATCCGGAACTGCTAAATTCCGAGTACTTTATTCCGATGCCTGACTGGCGGTTGAAAAAGTAGGAAAAACCTGCTTCAAACGCGGGGCCGCGGGAGATATTTTTATAGTAGTCATTTGATGAAGGCTTTTTTCCCAGCCGGTAAGCGTATCCACCGGAGGCGGAGATCCGGAGCCTGGGCGATGGAGTTTCAATATCCTGCGCATAGGTTGCGAGAAAGGGCAAACTGACCAACGCTGCCAGAACGATTTTTTTGAGCATGTTTTGGTGCTGTTTAGTGTTGTCGATTTATATCAAAAAACAACCGATTTTTCGTTGTTTCCGAATAAAAATAAGTATTTTTTAAATTCCGGAATACAGTTACTTTTGCAAAAATTTGAAAATACCCTGAACCTTGTTTCAGGTATCCTGTTAATATCTAAAAACCGAATAGAGTATGTTTTGGACACTTGAGTTAGCCTCTTATTTAGAAGATGCCCCCTGGCCGGCTACCAAAGACGAACTGATCGATTTTGCGATCAGGAGTGGAGCGCCCATTGAAGTGGTTGAAAATTTACAGGAGCTGGAAGATGAAGGCGATGTTTATGAAACGATCGAGGACATCTGGCCCGATTATCCCACTCAGGAAGATTTCCTGTTTAACGAAGACGAATACTAACATTTCCGGGAAAATTAAAGAAACTGAAAGCTGCTCCCTAACAGGAGTGGCTTTTTTTTGTATTAAATTTCCGGGTGCGGTGGTTTTTTCTGCAGATTTTTGGCAGCACTGCCGCTCAGGAACATACAGAGCCGTTAATCAGCATCCCTGCATAACGGTTTATACTGGACAAAACATTTTATGGGAGGCGAAATATAAATTTAAACGGGCTTACTTAACCGGCACTGCAGCTACCGTCCGGCGCACAGGAAGCGCCCTCTGTAATTTCAAGCGATGCGCCGGGGTTTTCTTTACGCCATTCTTCAAAAGCTTTGTCAAGTGTTTGGGTGAACGCTCCGGCAGGCTGGGCTCCCGAAACAGCGTATTTACGATTAAAAACAAAAAAGGGAACCCCTCTTACACCGATCTGCTGCGCTTCGTAAATATCCCCGTTTACTTTGCCGGCATACGCTTCGTTGGTAAGCGCCTCCTGTATTTCATCTTCTGTAAGATTCATCTCTTTACCCAGCCGGCTCAGGGTTGCCCCGCTGGCAATGTCAAGACCTTCCGTAAAATAGGCTTTAAAGAGCCGTTCTTCGGCCATATCGCCCAACCCTTTTGTTTTTGCCATCTGAATCAGACGGTGCGCATTGAAGGAATTTACGGTCACTATTTTTTCAAAATGATAATCCAGCCCCGCCTGTTTTGCCGATTGGGTTACCTGATCCAGCAGGGAATGAACCTGTTCTTTGGGCAACCCCTTGCGTTCAATAAGGTACTGTTCATGAGTCATTTCTTCCTTTTGGGGAAGGGTAGGATCCAGCTGGAAGCTTTTCCAGGTGATGGCTATCTGGTTGCTGTTGGCAAATTGTGCGAGTGCTGTTTCAAAATGCCGTTTGCCAATATAGCAAAAGGGACACACAACATCACTCCATATTTCTACCTGCATTTTATTTGTACTCATAATTGCTATAGTAACAGATCTGCAATGAAGTTGTTTAAAAATTGCGGTAATTACAGCAGAAGCGCCGATTTTTGCTGAATTAAAACAACCGGATTGCATCTGTTGAGAAGCATAACATTTTTTTTCTTTTTTCTTTGCACCGCTGTCGGAATATACGGGCAGGAAGGGGCTGTTCCCCGGCCTTTGTCTAACCTGAGGACCCGGCAGATCTCCCTGCCTGAAAACCCCGTGCGGCTTGATAGTTTGAGCATTATTCCGCAGAGTTTCAGTATAGAAGGTATCGATAGCAGCGCTTACCGGCTGGATTATGTAAATGCCCTGTTGTATTGGGTGCATAAACCGGTGGCTGTACCCGTTACGGCACATTACCGGGTATTTTCCCGGAAACTAAACCCCGTGGCACAGCGCATGAATTTTGACAGCCTGCTCCGGAACTCAGCGCCCATCGCTCCTCCCGTTATTGAAAGCGGCGGCCGCAGTGCGCTGTTTAATTTTGGCAATATCAATGCACAGGGCAGTTTTGGCCGGCAAATGGGGTTTGGAAATAACCAAAGCCTGGTGCTGAACTCCAACCTGAATGTACAGCTGAGCGGGATGCTGGCAGACAGCATCGAACTGCAGGCCGCCATTACCGATAATAATATTCCTATACAGCCCGATGGAAATACGCAGCAGCTGAACGAATTTGATGAAGTGTATATCCGCTTTAAAAAGAACCGCTGGCAATTGAATATCGGCGACATGGATCTGAGAGAAAACCGCAGCTATTTTCTTAACTTTTACAAACGCCTGCAGGGCGTGTCGTTTCAGACGGCCAGCGACCCTTCAAAAAAAACAACTTCAAATACATTGGTGAGCGGCTCCGTGGCTAAAGGAAAGTTTACCCGCAATGTGCTGCAAGGGCTTGAGGGCAACCAGGGGCCCTATAAATTGCAGGGCGCCAATAGTGAGCTGTTTTTTATTGTGCTGGCCAATACGGAGCGTGTTTTTATCGATGGGGAACTTCTGCAGCGGGGGGAAGACCAGGATTATGTGATCAATTACAATACGGCGGAGGTGAGCTTTACCCCGCGGCGGATGATTACCAAGGACAGCCGCATTCAGGTGGAGTTTGAATATGCCGACCGGAACTTTTTGAACACGAATGTATACGGAATGCAGGAGCTTAGTTTCAATAATAAACTGAAACTGCGGGTGGGATTTTTTAATAATAGTGATGCCAAAAATTCTTCCATCAGCCAGGTGCTGGACAACCGGCAGAAGCAATTTTTATCGCAGATTGGCGATAGTATTCAGCAGGCCCTCTACCCCTCGGCCGTTGCCGATACATTTGCCGCAGGGAAAGTATTGTATGCAAGAGCTTATTTAATGAAGGATACGGTGGTTGTTGACTCTTTTTACCGGTATACCACCAACCGCGATTCCGCACAATACAATGTATCCTTTACCGAGGTGGGTTTTGGAAGGGGCGATTATGTTTTGGATAATACCAATGCAAACGGAAAAGTATTTAAGTATATGCCACCCGAAAACGGCCTGAAGCAGGGCAATTATGCACCTGTAATTGCCCTGGTAACTCCAAAAAAACAGCAGGTGCTTACATTGGGAGCAGACTATGCGCTTACCAAACAAACCGTGCTAAAGACGGAAGTAGCCGCCAGTAGCTACGATGTAAATACATTTTCGGGGCGTGATAACGGAGATGATAAGGGCTTTGCAGCAAAAGTAAACCTGTCTAATACAATGCTGCTAAGCCAAAAAAATAAACGGCAGCTGGTGTCCTCGATCGACTATGAAATGGTACAGGCCCGGTTTCAGCCGGTAGAGCGCCTGCGCAGCGTAGAGTTTACAAGAGACTGGGGCCTGCCGCTGGTTACCGGCCGTGTGGATGAGCATATTATCCGTGCTGCTACAGGATTGGAGAGCGCAAAAGGCAACCGGCTGCAATATCATTTTACCAATTATAACCGCAGCGACCAATACACTGGTTTTCAGCATGCATTTACCCAGTTTACCCAATGGCATAACTGGACCTTTAACAATGATGTTACTATTACCCGGTACAGCGGAGCCGGGGACAAAGGATATTTCCTGCGCCCCGTGATCGACATCAGTAAAAAAATGCCGGCGCTCAACAACTGGAGTGTTGGTGCCCGCTATGCGCTGGAGCGGAATGACAGCCGCAACAAAGCAACGGATACACTGAATGCCAACGCATTTTCGTTTGATACCTATACGTTCTTTATCAAATCGGATGAGGCAAAACAAAACAGGTACGGGATCAGCTTTTATACGCGGGAAGATCAATACCCCGTTTACAAAGACCTTGTAAAGGGCGACCGAAGCTATAACCTGAATTTTAAAACCGAGCTGTTAGCCAGCAAATACCGGCAGTTATACTTTAATACAACGTTGCGCAAATTAAAAGTGCTTGATAATGCGATAAGCAGGGAGCCGGAGGAAAACACCCTGCTTTCCCGGATTGAATATAATATGAATGAGTTTAAAGGTTTTCTTACCGGGAATGTATTGTATGAAGCGGGCGCGGGCCAGGAACAGAAAAGGGAGTATGCTTACCTTGAAGTACCTGCGGGAACGGGGCAATATACCTGGATTGACCTGAACCGGGATAGCGTTCAGCAATTGAATGAATTTGAATTGGCTGCGTTCCCGGATCAGGCAAAGTTTATAAGAATTAATACGCCCACCAACCAATATATAAAGGCAAATTACAATACATTAAATTATAGCCTGGGGCTGAATCCGAAATTGCTTTGGAATGAAAAAACAGCCGGAAAAACGCAGCGTTTTTTGTCGCGGTTTAACTGGATCAGCACCCTGCAGGTATCGCGCAAGGCGCAGGCAGCCGGTCTTATTGAACTCAACCCGTTCCGGTACGCATTAAACGATACCAGTCTTATAGCCATGAGCTCCGTGCTGGTTAATACGCTTTCCTTTAACCGGCTTAGCACCGTTTGGGGACTTGATATCAGCAATCTCCAAAATACCGCCAAATCATTGCTGACTCATGGCTATGAAAGCCGTAAAACAAAGGAATGGTCCTTAAAGTACCGGCAGTTTTTTGGCAGCAGTCTGACGCTGAACCTGGATGCCCGCAGCGGTGTGCAGATGGTGTATTCGGACAATGAGCAATTTGATAACCGCAATTATGATATTGTCAGGAACAGCCTGGAGCCCGCGCTATCTCTGATTCGCGGAACCACCTTTCGGGTAACGGCGGGCTATAAATACGAAGTAAAAAAGAATAAGCCGGCTTATGGCGGAGAAAAAGCGGTATCCAATGCGCTTACCGCCGAAACGAAATACAATATCCTGCAGAGCGCTGCGCTAACGGCGCGTTTTACACTGGATGATCTTAACTATACCTCCGTTTCATCCAATACCACCACCGTTAGTTATATTATGCTGGATGGACTACAGCCCGGGAAAAACTATTTATGGAATGTGACGCTGACCAAACGGCTGCTCAGCAACCTGGAGCTGAATATTCAATACGATGGTCGCAAGCCCGGAACCACTAAAACCGTGCATACCGGGCGGGCCTCGCTAACGGCAATTTTTTAGCGGATAAGGACGCTATTGGGCCGGTGGCGTTTCGGCTGGAGCCTCCGGCAGAAGGGTGGTCGGTACCGTCTTCTTTTGCGTAAGGAGGAAAAACAGGTTCGTTATACAAAAGCCGATCCAGTATAAATAAATACCCAGGTGAAAACGCTCGCCCAGCCAACGGTGCGAAAGGGAATTGTGAAAATCGGAATAGGTTAGATACAAACCTCCCAGGAATGCGAAAAGAAAAATAACCAGCAGGATCAGGCGTCTACTTCCTTTAAATTTTTTATCGATTCCGTACAACAAAAAAGCAACTACAGCCAGCAATACCAGGCAAACAAACCCAGCCTGCCACCATATTTTAAAAAAACGGTAAGTTTTATAAAAAGTGTTGACGCCAACCCGCCCCACCAATGAGATGCCGGAAGTTAGAATGCCCGACAAAAATGCCGTGAACAGCAGGATCGCAGTAAGGATGTAGTAATTTCTTTGCATGGGTATATGGAGGTGTTTTAGAGTGCAGCGGTTTGCGCCACCAACTTCCGGAGCAGTACAATTTGCCCCAGGTGATAGTATACATGCTCAATCATGGCATCAATATTCCGCTGATAGGTTCCGTATCTTTCATCAACAAATATGGCATCTAGCTGCTCTGCGGTCATTTGCTGTACATAGCCGGCAAACTTTTCTGCATCGCTCCACAGCTTTTGCAACAGCAACTCCCAGTCTTTTTGCGATTTGACAGGAGGCGCATTAAAACTATCCTTATCGTGAATATCCAGGTTGCCGCCTTCAAATACCATTACTAAACCGGCTATGTAATAGTTGATGTGAAAAGCAAGGGCGGCAATAGTATTCAGGGACCCAACCGGGGTATTGGCCTGTTGCCAGGTAACGCCGGACAGCTGCGCTTTTAAGTTGGTGGCGGCTACCCAGTCGCCGTTCAGGTGTACTTCCCTGAACCGTTTTGCCAGGAGAGCGGATCGGGTCATAGTATATGATTTTTTTTGTGGGTGTATTTTTATTTCGGCCATAGTTGCAATAGAATGGTTACAATGGAACTATAAAAGCCCTGCGCTTTTATATAATAACTCGCCCACATCTTTGTACGTTTTATCCGCATTGGCATCATCAACAAGGCGAAACATGGTTAAAGTGACTTAATCGAAAAGATCTGTTATCTGAAATTCAAGCTTCATTTCTACAAAGGTACGTTTTAATCAATCGTATTAACTTACTACTCAAAAACCGGCGTTACCGTATATCCTTTGTCTTTTAGAAGTTGGATCAGTCCGCTCTTTCCCCCAAGATGACCAGCGCCCACCGCAAACAGGGTGGCTCCTTTTTTCATTTTTCCGGGAAGCAGCTGAATCCAGTTCTCATTGCGCTCTTTAAGCAAACGGGTCTGTTGTAGGGTGCTCATAAATGCGGGATCACTCATCAGGCTGGTTAAATGGGGCAGATCTTCTGTTTTGTAAACCTGCACCAGGTCTTTAATGAAATGAGGGGCCTCTTTCATTCCTCGAAGGGTGGTCAGCAACTCATCGATGGTATTCATCGACCGGATCATCTGCATCTGGAAGTCTACAGATTCCAGGTGGTCGATCTGTAACGAGTCATCCACCGCCAGGTTATAAAGTTCTTTTTCCATCATCTTTGCTTCCGAGGTGTCTGCGCAATTGAAGGCCTTCATCGTTAGCACCGAAGTAAGTCCAAAAGGCGACATGTATTTGAGCACTTCGGGTGTAAGCTGGTAATCTTTCAGCAGGCTGTCCAGCGCTTTGCGCTGTGCTTCGGGTGTTTTTTCCCAAATACCGGGTACGGGTTTCATCAGCTCCATCAGTTGGCTGGCGCCATCCATTGCGGTAATATCCGCTTCAAATGTTATCGTGTGCACATTTTTCAGAACCGGTTTTAATTTAGCCGGAATTTCAAAATCCTCCCCGCAAACCAGGTGCATGGTGCCCAGCAGGTAGGAGGGCGCCCGCAGCTGATTACCGCTGATTTTCCAAAGCAGCGACCTTGCTTCCTGGGCGTGCAGGGAGGTGCGGGGGGAAAAGCAGATAAAAAAAAGATACAGCGGTATACTGATCTTCAGCAAATAGTTGAGTTTGCCGGTATGCTTCCGGTTCCTGTTTGTCATTAAAAAAGATTATGCATCAAAAAAGCGGCCGCGTCCGGGGCCACTTTTTCTGTTCTTAAGAATATTATTTTGAACGCACTACTTCATATACCGTTTTACCATCAATGGTAATCTCTTTGTAATAAGTGCCTGCCGGGGAGCGAAACTGGCTTTTTCCATCAACCGTTACCCGTGTTGAATTTTTGGGCAGTTGATCAAACTGGTCTCCTGGCTGGGGCCGGGTATCATAAACCGCATCGTGTGTTCCCGTGTTATCACTGTTGCGCTCAAGGGGTTTGCTGCTCTCCGGCTCATCATCCCGGTTGTTATTTGGGTAATCCCGGTTGTCATTATAAGGCTGTGCGCTTGCTGCGTCTGTATCCAGTGTTCCGTTTCGCCCAACTACCACATATACCCGTTCACCATCCTTGTCTACATCCGGCCGGTAGTAGGTTCCGTCATATTCATAGTAAGTATCTCCATCAATCTTACGCATACGGGCCCCGTTGGGCAGGCGTGCTGCGGTAGCGCCAAGGGGAGGCGCCACTACCTCGTAGCCGCCCTTCTCCCGTTGAATAAAATAGGTATTGTTACGGTAATAGTAGGGTACATCACCATAATAGACCCTTCGTGCGCCAGGGGGCAGGGTATAAATAGTGGCACCAATAGGAGGGAGGGCGACGCCAACGGAAACACCCAGGTTTGGCCCATAGCCATAACGGTAATAGGGTACCGGCCAGCCAATAACTCCGCCGATACCGATCGAAACTCTTGGCGCCCGGTGGTAGGAATAAACCCGGCGCGGCGGGTAACGCCGGTACTGGGCAAAACTGTCCATGGCCAAAAAAAGGCTGGCTCCCAGCAGGAACATTCCCAGTTTTATAAAATTTTTGCTCATTCTTTTTTTATTATATTTATTGGACGATAAAAAACAGGGAAATGGTGGCAGCGGAAAGGCCTGATCTCAAAAAAAAATGCTAAAAATAAATCTGTAAAGAAACGAAATGCAATCCAGCGCAAAAACAGTGGCAGACTACCTGAAAGCAATACCCCCGGAACGGCTGTCTGCAATGCAAAAGTTGCGGGCCGTGATCCTGAAGCACCTGCCGGAAGGCTATGAGGAAGTGATGAGTTATGGTATGATCGGTTATGTGGTTCCGCACCGCCTTTACCCTGCGGGATATCATTGTACCCCGGCGCTGCCGTTGCCTTTTATGAACCTTGCCTCTCAAAAAAGCGGCATTGCGCTTTACCATATGGGGCTGTATGCCGATGCGGGCCTTATGGATTGGTTCCTGGGCGAATGGGGGAAAGTTTCGTTAAAAAAGCCGGATATGGGAAAAAGCTGTATTCGTTTCAGTAAGCCGGAACTGATCCCTTTTGAACTGATCGGGGCCCTTTGCGAAAGACTTTCGGTGCCGGGCTGGATTGCGCTTTATGAACAGCGTTTTGTTAAAAACAAAAGCCGCGGGCCTTCCAAAAAATGACCCGCGGCTTTGAGCATGCTCTTTATCTCCTGGAAGAGCGGCTGTTATTGCTTGAGGAGCGGCTGTTGTTGCTGCCCGAGCGGCTTTGGCTATTGCTCCTTGGTGCCGGCTGCACACTCCTGGAAGGAGGCGGACTGTACGAGCGCTGCGGAGTGGCATTCCGCGACCGGTCCTCGCTGGTGCGGCTGTTGTTGTTAGACCGGTTGCTGGTAACGGGTACCCGGCTTTGCTGCCTGTAAGACTCCGTGTTGCTCCGGTTATTGTTTACCCGGTAGCGGTCTCTGCTGTTGCTGTATACTTTTCGCCGGTCATCATATCTCCGGCGGTCTTCATAGCGCCGGTCGTAGCGTTTATTCCGGTAATAACGGTTACTATAATAACCATTGCCGTAATAACCATAGTAACCAGGTGAATAATAATAGCCGGGGTAGTAGCCATAATAGCCGTCATCATAGTATCCCCGGGAAGGATAATAAGTGTCTGCGCAAGAGCTCAACCCTACCACAAGGGCAATTAAGGCTCCGGTAACCAGCAGACGGGTTTTATTGAAGAATTGAAATTTCATGATGTCTATGTTGCGTTATAAAATATTAATACCTGTAATAATGTTTATTATGTCCTGGCGCATAATCCCTGGCCGATTTTGAGCCATAGTATTTTTTTGCCTGCCCCGGAGGTATACGCCGGTATTGCTGTCCGCCACGGTAATATCCGTATGACGGATAGTAAGGATCTGCGCAGGAACTTAATCCAACTATCACGAGCAAAACGGTTAATACTCTGATGAAACTATATTTACTGTGTTTCAGGGCTGAAGTTTTCATATTCGGGATTTTTAGCCGTTTTAAATCAAACTTTATACCAACAGTCAAGCCACCTGGAAAGGTGGCGACTGTAAAACCAATTTAAACCTTATAAATCATACGCTTGTCCTTAGTAATGATGTACCCGTTTGTGATGTTTGTGATGCCGGTAATATTTTTTTGCCTGTCCCGGGGGCATGTGCCGGTGATGCCGATGGCGGTATTGTTGTCCGTAATAAGATGGATAGTACCTGTTTGTATTGTGATACCTGGTACGATATACACCGGGATAATATACCACTGTGGCGGGCCGGTAGTTTTTTTTGTAATATTTTTTGCTGTATTTTTTTTCGTAGCGATAATGCTGGGCTTCAGATTTTGAAATACCTGCTACCAGCAGCACGAAGGCTAATAGGATCAGTTTCACTTTCATAATAGTTGTACTTAGGGGTTAATGATTAAAAAAAGTCTCAACTATATGACGCTAATGCGATGCTAACGGCTGTTAATGAAAGTTAAATGTTTTGGACTATTGATATGTCTGTGCTATCCGGGCAATATTAAGGCTGCGTGCGGAAGCATCAAATATTTGGCGGTAGGTACCGTTCAAAGCAACAAGTTGTTCGTGCGTGCCGGTTTCTACCGTCTGTCCCTGGTTGAGAACATAGATCCTGTCGGCATCAATGATCTGGGAGATGGAGTGGGAGATGATGACCACCGTTCTGTTTTGCTTGATGGCATCGAGGCTGTTCTTTATTTGTTCAGTAGCAATTGCATCCAGGCTTGCGGTGGGCTCATCTAAAAAGATCACGGGCGGATCTTTCAGGAACAGCCGGGCAATGGCGATGCGCTGCTGCTGACCGCCGCTTAACAGCTGAGCATCACTTTCATATTGCTGCGGCAACTCCATGATCTGCTGGTGCAGGCTGGCTTTTTGTGCGGCGGCGATGATGGCTTCTTTTGTGGCACTCATATTTCCATAGCGGATATTATCTTCAATAGAGCCTTTGAAAATATGGTTCTTTTGCAGTACCAGGCCAATTTCGCTTCTGAGTACCTGGTTATTATAGGCGCTGAGATCAATCCCGTCCAGGGTAATGGAGCCGCTGTCTGGCGTATAAAATTTGTTAAGCAGGTTGAGCACGGTGCTTTTGCCGGCTCCGCTCAGCCCCACCAGCGCAGTGGTTTTTCCTCCTTCAATTTTCAATGTAATGTTGTGCAGGGCTTTAGTGCCATTGGGGTAGGTAAAGTTTACCTGCTGTATTTCAAAGTGGCCCTTTACCACTTCTTCTTTATAGGAGCCGGATTGTTCGGTGGCTTCTTCTGCATCCTGTATCTGGAAGTAGGCTTCAGCATAAATAAGCGCATCATTTACCTCATCGTAGATACGGTGCAGCTGACGGATGGGGGCCGATACATTATTGAAAAGCATAATATGCAGCATGATGGCACCAATGCTGATCTGGTGGCCCAGCACCAGGTAGGTGGTTAGGATGATAATGAATACCACGCCGATCTGTTCAATAAAGGATTTGATACCATCATAACGGAAATTGGTCTTACGGGTATAAAGCTGGTCCTGCGTAAGCTGATCCTGTATGTCGAGCTGTTTTTTTCTTCATAGGATTCCCGTACGAAGCTCTTGATGACGGTAATGGATTCAATAAGGTTCAGCAGGCCGTTGTTCTTGTTTTCCCTGCCCCGCCTTAATTGCCGGCGCACGCCCTGCAGTTTTTTTGCCTGTTTGCTGCTTACATAAAAATAGGCCGGAAGGATCACTGTTGCCACCAGTCCTACTTTTACATTGGCCAGGTACATGATCACCAATGCGAGGATGGCATTGGAAAACAGGGGCAGGATATCAATAAAAAAGTTTTGTACCAGCCGGGTCAGACTTTCCACGCCACGGTCGATCCTTGTTTGCAGGCGCCCCGACTGATTTTCCGGCGCTGCGTAAAAGGCCATTCCGTAACTGAGAATTTTTTTAATGGCGGCTTCCGAAAGGAGACTGCTTACATTGATCCGGATCTTTTCGCCATAAAATTTTTGTCCAAACTGAATAAAGATATTTACAATTTCTTTGGTGAACAGGATTATAGAAATATAAAGTAAGAGCCGCAGCCCTTCCGGCATGGGGTCGGTTTTTTGAAGCAGCAGGTCTACATGATCAACGGTATACTTCAGGATAAGCGGGTTTACCTGTGCAGCAAGGGACCCCACCAGGGTAAGCGCCAGCGTGCCAAAAATCATAGCGCGGAAAGGCCTTACAAAGGGCCAGAGCTGTTTTACAATATTGGCGAGATTGAGCGTTTTTGTAAAGGGTTTGGACATGGGGGGAGTGAATGGTCAATGGTGAGAAGAGAATGGTCAATAGTGAGAAGTGAATGGTCAATGGTGAGAAGAGAATGGTCAATAGTGAGAAGTGAATGGTCAATGGTGAGAAGAGAATGGTCAATAGTGAGAAGTGGATAGTCAATGGTGAGAAGAGAATGGTCAATGGTGAGAAGTGGATAGTGAATGGGATGAGCGTTGCAGAAGAAATGAACGGAGCGTCGCAAGATCGCTGCCAGATGCATTGCCGTCCGGCCCAAAAAAATGCTTACCGGATCTTTGAAAGCACTCAAAAAAAATCAAAGCCGTTCAATGATGCCGGCAATGCCTTGCCCGCCGCCCACACAAGCGGTAACCATGCCATACTTTTTGTGCAGCCGTTTCAGATCACCGAGTATTTGAATAGTGAGCTTGCAGCCAGTGCAGCCCAGGGGATGCCCCAGTGCAATAGCGCCTCCATTAATATTAACAATATCGGGGTTCAGGCCTGTTTGCCGGATCACCGCCAGTGACTGTGCTGCAAAAGCTTCATTTAATTCAATGAGGTCGATATCGCCCAGTTTAAAACCAGCACGGCTCAATGCTTTTGGTATGGCGGCCACCGGCCCGATGCCCATAATGCGCGGGTGCACCCCGGCAACGGCGCTGGCTACCAGGCGGCCGATGGGTTGTAGCTGCAATTCGTTCATCATCTTTTCGCCCATTACCACCACAAAGGCGGCACCATCACTGGTTTGTGAGGAATTGCCTGCGGTAACCACCCCGTTGGCGGCAAAAACCGGTTTTAATTTTTGCAAGGCTTCCAGCGATGTATCGGCGCGGGGACCCTCATCCGTATCTACCATAAATTTCTTTACCTGCCGCTTTCCATTTGGGTCTATATATACCTCTTCCACTTCTATGGGCAGGATGCCTTCTTTAAAGTGCCCGTTCTGTATGGCGTGTATCGCTTTCCGGTGCGACTGGTAGCTGAAGGCATCGGCATCTTCACGGCTGATGTTAAATTCTTTGGAAACGGCTTCAGCGGTTAAACCCATATTGAGATAGTAGTCCGGTTCATCGCTGGCGATGGAGTAGGAGGGAACGGTTTTCCACCCGGAGGCAGGCACCATGCTCATGCTTTCTGTACCACCGGCAATAATACAGTCGGCCTGGCCGGTACGGATCTTGGCGGTGGCCATTGCAATGGTTTCCAGTCCTGAGGCGCAGTACCGGTTGATGGTGGCACCGGGAACTTCAATACCCAGGGCACGGGCCGCAATAATGCGCCCTACCTGCAACCCCTGTTCGGCTTCCGGTACGGCATTGCCTACCAGTACGTCATCTACCCGGCCGGGCTCCAGCTGCGGCACCGAAGCCATCAGTTCTTTGATCACCGTAATGGCCAGATCGTCCGGGCGATAATAACGGAACCCGCCCCTTTTGGCTTTACCTACGGCAGTACGGTAGCCGGCAACGATATATGCTTCCTGCATAGTGTTGATTTTATGATACTGCGTTCCGGATAAATTTGTGCTGCATTGCTGGAGATGCTTTGTCCCGATACCATCCTTTGCCCCGTATAATTCCGTCACTTTTTATCCTTTGCTCAGTAGCGATTAAAAATAGTTGTTTATGCAACTTTTGTTATCAAATATAAGACAATTTTAGGTTGAGTAGGCCACAAAAACACTAAGCCACTAAGAAACACAAAAGGGGCAGGCAATTTATTTCTTCGTGTGTTTTTGTGTCTTTGAGGCTTCGTGGCAACAGTGCCGCTTTTTCCTGCTTTTTGCTTTTTTTTTTGAAGTTTTGCGACTTTTTGCTGTTTTCTTATTTATCTTTAGGAATAAATTAACGGTTGTGTTAAAAAAAGAACGACAAGCATATATTCTTCACCGGTTGGATTTGCATAACAAGGTATTGAGCGCGAAGCTTTGTGTAGATATGAAAGTATCTGAAGACACGGTGCGCAGGGATCTGCAGGAGCTTGGGGAGGCCGGCCGGCTGATTAAAGTACACGGCGGGGCCTTATCGCTGGCGTTTAATGAAGTGCATTTTAACAGCAGTCCCGTATATTCTCAAACGCAGAAAGCGGTCATTGCACAGAAGGCGATTGGGCTGCTCCGCGAAAATATGTACGTGCTTACGAGTGGTGGAACGACGATCATTGAGATGGCCAAACGGCTGCCACCTCAGCTACGGGCCACCTTTATAACCGGAAGTATTCCTGCACTGAATGCCTATATCGCGCATCCCAACATTAATGTGGTGGTGGTGGGGGATAAGGTAAACAAAGAGTCCAAAATTACCGTAGGCGCCAGCGCCATTGCAAGGATCGGGGAGGTAAACGCTGATCTGTGCTTTTTGGGTACCAATGCCATTGACCTGAAGCGGGGTATTACCGACAGTGACTGGGAGGTAGTGGAATTGAAGAAGGCCATGATTGCGGCTTCCGCTAAAACGGTATGTTTAACAATTGCAGAGAAACTGAACTCTTTTGAGGCCTTGCAGGTGTGCACACTTAAAAAGATCGATTACCTGGTTACGGAGCTGGATCCGGATGATCAGTTGCTGCAACCTTACGTAAAGGCAGGGATAACGGTTTTGTAAAAAATAAGAAAACAAATTTCAAATGAATAAATATTCACGTCTGCTGGCATTTTTGTTTTGTAACCTTATGTCAGCGATTGCCTTTGGTCAATCCGGCAAGGTTACGGGAATAGTAACAAGCGATGGGCGGGCCCCGATACCCGGCGCTACTGTTATTGCCATAAAAACAGGACAGGGAACTGCTACGGATTCAACGGGGCATTTTGAATTGTTGGGCGATGCGGGGGACAGTCTTTCTGTTTCTGCTATCGGTTTTGTTGATAAGAACATTGTAGTAGGGGCGTCCCGTATTGTAAATGTGGTATTGGCTACAAGTACCGGGGAGCTGGAGAATATAGTGGTAGTGGGATATGGCAGCCAGAAGAAAAGCAACCTTTCGGATGCCGTTGCCACGGTAGATGTTGAAAAAACATTTACCAACCGCCCTATTGCCGATCCCATGCGGGCCTTGCAAGGCGCCGTTCCGGGTTTGAATATTATGTATAAGAACGGGGGCTTAACCAGTACCGCTGATTTTAATATAAGAGGCATCGGGTCGATTAATTCAACCGGCGGGGGAAGGCCATTAATTTTGGTGGATAATATCGAAACCCAGGATCTGAGCATTATTAACCCAAATGATATTGCCAGTATATCGGTATTAAAAGATGCTACTTCCGCGGCTATTTATGGAACCCGGGCTGCTTTTGGAGTGGTGTTGATCAAGATGAAAGAGGGAAAACGGAACCAGAAGCCCTTTGTGAGCCTCAATAGTAATTTTTCCTGGGCCAAGGCCATCAGCCTGCCCCAGTTTGCAAATCCTGTTAAAGAGCTTCCCGGAATCATTTCGGCGGCACAGCGGGCGGGTACCGCATCGCCAGAGTCCTTTGGAATGCAGCTCAAAACCTTGCTGACCGGAATTCAGACCTGGGAGCAAAAATATAAAAGCACCAACACCGGTTTGGAAATGATCAAAGGCCAGGACTTTGATGTGATTGATAAAATTTTCTATTTCTACAAAGTGTGGGATGTGAACAAGATCATGTTCCGCACTATGCCACAGTCTAACCAGACACTCAGTATTACTGGTGGCGGCGACCGGGTGTCCTATTATGTATCGGCAGGTTATAATAACCAGGGCGGTATGTTTAAAATGAACCCGGATAATATCAAAAAATACAACCTCGTTGGCGGGGTAAACGTAGACATTACGAAATGGTGGACGGTGGGCATCAAGTCGATGTATCGGAATTTTGAATACACCGCTCCGTATGGCTACCAGGATTATTTTTATTATATGTACCGCTGGGGCGCTTACTGGCCCTATGGAACCTATAACGGGCAGTACTTCCGCAATGTGCCCGGATACCTTAATGCGGCGCATCCGTCTTCTACGATTGATAACTACACCCGGGTGGAGTTAACTACAACCATGAAGCTGTTAAAAGGCCTGGAGTTGAATGTGAACTATGTTGTAGGAAAGGATAATGTGATCAGCCACCAGGTGGGTGGGCCCGTAAAGGTTTTGAACAACTGGGCCGCAGTTCCAGATCCCAATAACCTTAGCTCTGCCCTGACGGATATTTCTTTGGCTTCGCAAAATGTGGCCGCCTACAATGCTTCAAGGGTTGGACAGAATTCATTTAATGCCTTTCTGACCTATACGAGGGGATTCGGTGATCATCATTTTAAAATAATGGGCGGAGCGAATACAGAAGATTTTGAGAACCTTAGCATTTCAGCTTCCCGCAGAAATTTGCTGGATCCTAACAAAGGAGAGCTAAACCTGGCAACAGGCGATCAGTTTGCCAGCAGCAGCCATGGCAATCGCGCTTATGCGGGCTTCTTCGGCAGGTTGAATTATGATTATAAAGAAAAATATATCCTGGAGCTAATGGGGCGTTATGACGGGTCTTCATCGTTTCCGCTGGCAACCCGCTGGGGATTCTTTTCCGGTTTGTCCGGGGCCTACCGGATCAGTTCAGAAAAGTTTATGCAATCGCTGAAGCCCGTACTCAACGACTGGAAGGTGCGCGCTTCCTGGGGAGCCGTTGGAAACCAGGAATTTGGCGGAAATCAGTTCTTTGTTCCCTCCATGTTCAATACAAGCGGGTACTGGATGGCCAACAACAACTGGGCACAGGGGGTTTCGTCTCCGCGGGCAGTGCCTAAAGACCTGCTTTGGGAAAAAGTACAGTCGATCGACATAGGAACCGATTTTAGTTTCTTTAAGAACAACAACCTTTCGGTAACGTTTGACTGGTACCAGCGCACTACCGATGCCATGATTACAACAGTAGTTTTGCCGGGCGCTTTTGGAACATCGGGCGGGCCCGCCGGTCTGCCGGACCTCAATCCGAAAAGGAATGACGGAGCCCTGCGCACCCGTGGATATGAGATCAGCATCAACGGGCATCTGCCGGTGAATAATGATTTATCGCTTTACGGAATGCTTGGTTTTTCGGACAATAAAACCGTGGTAACAAAATGGTATAATCCTTCGCAATTGATCAACAATAATTATTCGGGTTCCACCTATGGTGATATATGGGGCTTTGAGACCGACCGGTATTTTACAGATGCTGATTTTGTGAAGGATGGTGATGGAAAAATTACCGGGTATGCTCCGGGCATAGCCAGTCAGAAAAACCTTCAAACCGGGAACTTTGTATATGGCCCGGGTGATATCAAATACAAAAATTTGAATGGGGATGCGCAAATTGATGGCGGCAGGGGATCTGCTTCCGATCACGGAGATCTAAAAATAATAGGCAATACCCGGCCCCGGTATATATTTAATGGAAGATTAGGAGGCAATTATAAAAATTTTGATCTGGATCTGTTTTTCCAGGGCATAGGAAAACAAAATGTTTGGGGGCTGGGTAATGTGGTGATTCCGATGTACCAGGGAACCGATATTTTGTATGCCGACCAGGTAGACTACTGGACTCCCGAAAATCCCAATGCCCGCTTCCCCAATCCCTATCCTAATAACCAGGGTGGAACGGTGAGCGGCCTGCCGGCGGGTTCCAATAATTTTTATCCGCAGACGAAATACCTGTTAAACCTGGCTTATGCGCGGCTGAAGAACCTTACCATCGGGTACACATTGCCTTATGATCTGCTGGCAAAATATCATTTTCAGAAAGTAAGGGTTTATGCAAGCGGTGAGAACCTGGTTACCATAAAGGATAAATATCTTCCCATAGATCCGGAGGCTTATGACACAAGCACAACAGCAGGGTTTACCGGAAGGACATGGCCTATTGCCCGGACCTTTTCATTTGGAGTACAAATTAACTTTCAATAAAATCAGCATACCATGAATTCTTTTAATAAATTATTGTTCATAGCATCGTTTTTTATTGTTGCAGCCTCCGGCTGTGCAAAGTATATCGATAAACGTCCGCTCGATAGTTTCAGTGATGCTGATTTCTGGACCGGCGAAGACAATTTACGGGCCTATGCCTGGGAATTTTATTCCCTGTTTCCGGGCTATGGCAACGGGAGCGGCCAGGGCGATTTTTATTTTACCTCTTTTAATGATGACCAGGCAGATCCCAGTCTGCAGATCTTTGCAGCCAATGCACCGGCCAGCAGCGGTGCCTGGAATTTTTACTGGGTACGCAAGGCCAACCTGATGCTGGCCCGCATTGATGGAATGTCCATTCCGGACGAGGCAAAGAATCACTGGAAAGGTGTAGCAAAATTCTTCAGGGCCATGACCTATTTCAACCTGGTGAAGACCTTTGGGGGCGTTCCTTTTTTCAATACCTATCTTGATCTGGCAGATGTGGAGAAGATCTACAAACCAAGGGACAGTCGGGTGCTGGTAATGGATAGTGTGCTGGCGGATCTGAATTTTGCCGTTGCAAACCTGCGTGTTAAAGACCAGGCAAATACTGTTAACCAGGATGTAGCGCTTGCATTATTATCGCGGGTAGGTTTGTATGAAGGTACCTATCGTATTTATCACGCCGATCCCGCAGTGACCAATGCCGATCTGTATTTACAGGCGTCTAAAACAGCCTCGGAAAAACTGATGAGCTCCCCTGCAGGGTATACCTTGAATGCGGATTACCAGACAACCTACAATTCTCTGGACCTGAACGGTAATAAACAGGTAATCCTGTATAAGCAGTACCTGGCGGGATTCCTTGGACATTCCGTTATCGGGTTTACCAACAGTTCAACGGTTATGAAAGGCTTATCCAAAAATGCGGTGGAAGCTTATTTGTGTACGGACGGGCTTCCTATTAGCCTTTCCTCTTCCTACCAGGGAGATGACACGCTCATCCACGTGCGGGCTAACCGCGACAAGCGCCTATTGGAAACGATCAGTGACTTTTTGTGTTACCAGGGGAAACTGGTGGGGGGATTAAGCTCCAGCACGGGTTACCGGCCGGCCAAGTTCCTGCAGCCCAGCGATGCCCAGCTGGCTCCCAATAATACAACCGATGCACCCATCTTTGGCCTTCCGGAAGTATTGCTGAACTATGCGGAAGCCTGTACCGAACTGGACCGTATGGGAAAGTATACTATAACACCGGGCGACCTGGATAAATCGGTCAATAAGTTAAGAGCGCGGGCCGGCGTGGCAGCGTTGCAGGTGGTAGGCGGCCAGGGTACGGCGATAGGTGGTGTTGCCTTTACGGATCCGAGCAAGGATGCCGACCCCAATATTACATCCCTGTTATGGGAAGTGCGCCGGGAACGCCGCACAGAGCTGATGCTGGATGGATTCCGTTTTGATGACCTGATGCGGTGGGCTAAGGGTAAGTATATGGATAATGCCACCAACCCCGATATATTTAAAGGCGCAAAAGTGGCAGGCAATGGCCAGGTAAAAACCGATGCAAACGGTTATATAACCCCCTATGCAGCCAGCGCGGCGCGGCCTTTTGCGGATCCCAAAAACTATCTTTCGGCTATTCCAACCGGGCAGATCGCGCTGTATCCCGATGGAAGTTTTACGCAAAACCCGGGTTGGGGTAATTGATCTTTTATTGCCGCGGTTGGTGTTGTTGAGCCGGGAGGCTCCCCGTGCTGGTTTCCCGGTCTGTGCGGTGCGGGGTAACCAATAAGCCAGACCGCCAGTTTGAAAAATCAAATTAACAAAATAAGAAGTATGAGAAAATGTGTTTCACTAAACGTATTGCTGCTTGTCCTTTTCTGCAGTATTTCTTATGGACTATCGGCACAAACAAAAGCCATCGTTGGAAAAGTAACGGCCGATGATGGCAACCCCCTGGCAGGGGTTACCATTGTGGTTAAAGGAACAGCAAGAGCGGCCACCACCAATACCGAAGGAGTTTTTTCCATCCAGGCGGCAGCAGGGGCAGAGCTTGAAGTCAGCCATATTGGTTACCAGGCCCAGGTGGTCAAAGTGGGCGATGGCGCAATGTTAAATATAACCTTGCAGAAAGGAAAGGAAGACCTTGATGAAGTGGTGGTTACGGCTTATGGGATCGACCGCCAGCGTAAAACCCTGGGTTATTCAACTCCCACGGTAGCCGGTGATGATGTATCTCAAACCCAGCGCAATGATTTTTTTGGAGGGCTGCAGGGCCGTGTACCCGGCCTGTCCATTAACAGCACCAACGGTAATCCGGGCGCTTCAGCCCAGATCGTTCTCCGGGGTTTTGTATCTATCAGCGGCGATAACAACGCATTAATTGTTATTGATGGCGTACCGGTAAATAACACTACATTAAATCAAACCAACCAGCTGGTAACAGGTGGAGCAAACCGGGATCAGGATTATTCAAACCGGGGGCTCGATATTAACCCGAATGATATTGAGAACTATACCATCATGAAAGGGCCGGAGGCAACAGCCTTGTACGGCAATGCAGGAGCCAGCGGCGCTATACTGATTACTACAAAGAAGGGACATGCGGGGAGAGGGAGCATTACATATTCAAACTCCTTCCGGGTTGAAAAGATTTACGAATTCCCGGAAATACAACACGTGTATAACTCGGGATCCAATGGGGTTTTTAGCGGTACTACCTCCAATTTTCATGGGCCAAGGTTTGCTGATACGGTAACATTATATGACAATATCCACAACTTTTTTAAAACAGGATTTACACAAAAGCATAATCTTTCTTTTGACGGGGGAACCGATAAATATACCTACCGGTGGTCCAATGAATATACCGATTCAAGGGGCACGATACCGAATACCCGGTACCAGCGCTTGTCGACCCGGTTAACAGGCGTGGGACAGATTACGCCCATCCTTAAAATAACCACTTCCATCAATTTTATTCATTCGGCCAACGATAAAGCAAACAAGGGGGCAAATGGAAGTTTATTGCAGCTGATGCGCTTTAGCTCTGCATTTGATGTAAAGGATTATGAAGATGCGCTCGGGAACCGGATCCTTCACCTTGCAAGTATTTATAGCGAATATGACAACCCTTTATGGGATGCCTATAAAAACATTAACTGGGATAAAGTAAACAGAACGATAGCCAATACGAATGTGGAATTAAAACCCGCCTCCTGGTTACGGATCAATGGTATTGTGGGAGCCGATATAGCCGCTACCTCTGGCTTGCGGGTGCAGCATGCACAGTCCTATAAGGGCTCAGGCTCCGCAGCCACACCTACGGGTGGCCGGGTTGAGACCTATGACGATTTAACAAAAATCATTAACGGCTCATTGACCGCAACTGCTAACCATAAGTTTGGGAACTTCTCCAACATATTTATTATTGGAGGAACCTTTAGTGATTTTAATGCAAATACAAATTCTCAGATGGGAACAAATATGTTTGATCCTGATTTTTATAGTATTAATAATACACTGCCATCTACACAAAGGGCCCGGCTTTATGTGAACCGCCGCCGCAATATGGGCGCTTTTGCCCAGGATATTTTTGGCTATAAGTCGATACTCTATTTAACCCTTTCGGGCCGGTTAGATGCGGCGTCCAGGTTAATGCCTAATAATCCTTATTTTGCCTATCCATCGGCAAGTGTTGCCTTTAATTTTTCAGATATCAAGGGTTTTAAATCAGCCGTACACTGGATCAGCTATGGTAAATTCAGGGCCTCCTATGCAATCACCGGTAAAGAGCCCTGGCGCGAGTATTCGACCGGTACCAATTACGAGGCGAAGCGATATACAGGTGGTGGCTTTGCATATTCTTATTATGGAGGAAATCCTGATCTGAAACCCGAACGGTCAGAGAACTTTGAAACGGGTCTTGAACTGGAATTCCTGAAAGGCCGCATTGGGGCAGATATTAATTTTTATAACCTGTTGAGCAAAGATCAGATCATCAACCCCCGGCTGAGTTATGGTACCGGTTTTGTGTTGAAATTAATCAATGGCGGTACGGTAAGAAACCGCGGTATGGAAGTACAGTTGAAAGGAAGGCCGGTTGTTAATAATGACTTTTCCTGGAATATAACCCTCAATTACTCTCACAACCGGGGAACGGTGCTGTCCCTGGCCAACGAGTTGCCCGAATTGTACGAATCGGATACCTGGGTAGTGGGATCTACAAGAAGTGCCGTGCACCCGGGTTACAGCACGGGTGTACTAAGCGGTACGCGATTTGAAAAAAATGACCGGGGCGATATCCTGATCAGCCCTTCTTCAGGATTGCCTACGACTTCTGATACCCGGTATTATCCAATAGGAGACCGGACACCGAAATTCAATATGGGCCTGGTGAACCAGCTTAACTATAAAAACTGGTATTTATCCTTCCTTTGGGACCTGCGGTATGGCGGTGACGTAATGAATGGTACTGAATACGAGTCCTACACCAAGGGCATCAGCGTAAAAACACTGGATCGGGAAAATCCAAGAATTATAACGGGAGTGCTGAAAGATGGGTTAGAAAACACGGACCACCCTACACCCAATACGATTGCCATTACTCCATATTATACTTCGGCTTACTATACTACCAATGTGTCGCCCGAAATGTTTGTAGAAAAGAATATCAAAACCCTTCGTTTAAGAGATGTGACACTTTCTTATGATTTACCGCAGTCGTTGATGCACCGCTCCGGGGTATTTACAAATGTTAATCTTTTTGTTACCCTAACAGATGCCGTACTGTTTACGAACTACTCCTCCGGCGATCCGGAGAGCAATGCCAACACGCCGGGCCTGGGGGGTATTGGCGGGTTTGGGATCGACTATGGTAATGTAGGCAAGCCCATAGGAATGAATTTTGGTTTGAAATTAAAATTATAATAAGGGATTATGAAATGAGCCATAAAAATGATCGGGTAATTTACACCCAAAGCGATGATCGTTTTTATGGTGAATTCCATCTGACTAATAAGAGGGATTAAAAAATAAACAGATGAAAAAGATATTGACCGTTGCTATATTGCTGGTATTCCTGGCTGGTATGCAGAGTTGCAAAAAATGGTTGGATATAAATACAAACCCTGCAGTGCCACAGGAAACACAGGCCGAGTTTTTGCTGCCACCCATCATTTTCCAGATGTCAAATGCCCTATCCCAGGACTACAGGGTTTTATGGAAGGTAACACAGGATATGGTTGGCGCATCTGCCAACAACGCCTCAGTGATCTGGGAGATGCACGGATACCCCGATGCCAGCGATGTGGGAGGGGTGCTGTGGCGGATGACCTATGTTGATATGGGGCTGAATCTTGAGAACATGATCAATGATGGAAAGCAGAATAAGAAATACGAGTACGTGGGGATTGGGTACGCTATAAAGGCATGGGCTTACCAGATGACAACGGATTTATACGGCCCCATCATTCTGGATGAAGCGTTTGACGAAAAATACCTGGCCTTTCCCTATCATGATCAATCCGAAGTATATGCCAAGGTGCGTAGATGGACCGATACCGCATTTCAATACCTGGATATGACCAGTCCCCAGGACTACAGCTCCAAACTTTCCAGTTTCTCCGGTGATAATATTTACCAGGGAAACAAACTGAAATGGAAAAAATTCCTTTACGGGTTACTGGCGCTGCAGTACAGTCACCTGGTAAATAAACCGGAATTTAAAACACAATATGCAGACAGTGTGGTGAAGTATGTGGATCTTTCCTTTGCAAATGAATCTGAATCGGCGTTGATCCGCTATTCGGCCACCAGCACAGATGATACCAATCCCTGGGGGCCTACTTACAATTATTTGTATAGCCCAACAGATTATTATGCCCGCCCAACTACTACCATTCTTGGTTATCTTACCGGAGGGGTAAGGGGAACGCCCGTAGAGGGTATGAAAACTTCGCCCGATCCGCGGTTAAGCCGGTTACTGGCGCCCAGCAGCGCCAAAGATACTTACGGCGAATACCTGGCGGCTGAACCCCTTGGAACTACCAATAATGGAACAAACCTTACGGCCTACGGTCCGCTTGCTCCCGGGGAAACAACCTTTAGAGGACGTTATCTTTTTACGGATGTAGCCAAATTTCCCCTCATGACCTATACGCAATTGCAGTTTGCAAAAGCCGAAGCCTTGTTTTATAAGAACAAGTCTCAGGAGGCCCACACCGCTTATATAAATGGAATAAAGGGGCACATGGACTTTTACAACCGCTATGGCAGAACCGTTCCACAGATTGATACTGCAGGTAAAAACACGACTACTATACCTGGTGTTGTGGCCGAAATAACATCGGCTGAAATCAATACCTACCTGGCTTCAACAGAAGTGGCCCAGAACCCGGCAGAGTTGACCCTTGCGGATATTATGGGACAAAAATATATTGCACAGTGGGGTTGGGCAACCATGGAGCAATGGTGCGATCTGAGAAAATATCATTACGACCCGGCAATATACCGCCAATATATGCAGTTAGATGCGGGACAACTTTCCTCAAGAAACAAAGGGAAGTATGCCTACCGGTTCCGGCCCCGCTATAATTCCGAGTATGTGTGGAATACAAAAGAACTGGAAAAGTGGGGTGGACTGGATCCCGATTATATGACAAAAGAGTTATGGTTTAGCCTTCCTTAAACAGGAGTTAATTAAAAATAAAAAAAATGAGAAGGAGAATAATGATCTTAATAAGCGCCCTTGCGTTCCTGTTGATTGTGTCAAATTGCAAAAAAAATGTTATTGACTACGGCGATACCATCAAGTACTCGAATGAATATGCGTTGCTGAAGGTCAACTACGCCTCAATATACCAGGATAACAGGAGTGCCATACTGAAAGTAAATGGCGAGCGGGTAAGCAGCAAAATTACCGGAAGGACGCCTTACCCCGGCGGGGGGTATAATACCGGGGGCAACAGCTCTCCGGATTTTTTAATGGTGAAGCCTGGAAATATTGAGCTGTCCGTGATCATGCCTTTTGCTGTAGACAACGGCACTGATTCTGCCGTTCTTTACAAGCAGGCGCTTTCAGTGGTGGGCGGCAATAATTATGTGGCGCATGTTACAGATACAGCGGCAAATACAAAACTGGTGGTAACAGAAGAAAATTTTGTTACGCCGGAGCCAGGAAAATGTAGCTACCGGTTTATCAATCTGATGCCAAATGTGCCTAAGGTTGATTTATACTATGGTATCAGCGCTTCAAATCATACAGCGGATACCCTGCTTGCCCAGGGAGTGGAGTATTTGAAAATGACGGAGCAGTTTACGGTGCGCAGCGGGCAATCACGTACCTGGAAACTCCGGCTCAATGGCAGTGCGGCTACCACTACGCCCATTGCTACCTATGCAAGTTCCAGTACTTTTACCAGTACCCGTGTGTATAATGTTTTTGCCTGCGGATACAATGGGGTAACCACTGCTCCCAGGAAGCCCTATGTTTCATTTTTGCTTGTCCGGTAAAATTTGAAAAGTTGCGTTTCTTTTATGCCGGGCAAAGGATAAAAAAGCGATTGTTCATTGCCTCCGTTGGTGTTGAGCCGGGTGCGTGATGGGGCAAGGCACCAGCGAAAAATTGCTGGTGTTTTTGCAGGACTTCATATCCCCGCACAACACCAGTAATGGCTACCCCTTATCCAAATAACCACTCCACATCCTCCTGCTCCAGGTTTTTTATAAAACTTTCGTCAGCTGAAATAAGTTCGGCCGACAGCTTTTTTTTGCGTTCCTGTAATTGCAGGATCTTTTCTTCGATGCTGTCTTTGCAGATCATCTTATAGGCAAAAACACTTTTGGTTTGACCAATGCGGTGCGTACGGTCGATGGCCTGCTGTTGCACGGCTTCGTTCCACCAGGGGTCAAAAAGAAACACATAGTCGGCCGCGGTAAGTGTGAGGCCTGCGTTTCCCGCTTTTAAGCTGATCAGGAAGAGATTTGTATTGCTGTCGTCCTGTTGAAAATCTTCCACCATTTTTGCACGTTTTGCCGGAGGGGTTTGCCCATCAAAATGGAAACAGGCTATTTTCTTTTGAGCGCATTCTGCTGCCAGTATATCCAGCATTTTGGTGAATTGGGAAAACACCAGCACCTTATGGCCCGGTAATAATTGTTCCAGTTCGGCAAACAGCAGGCGCATTTTTACGGATTCGGACGACCGGGGCTCTGCGTCTTCTACCAGCAGGGGCATATTACATACCTGCCGCAATTTTAAAATGCCCTCCAGCACATTCAGTTTGGACCGCGCCATTCCGTTCTGTTTAATATCCGCAAAAATATTGCTCCGCACCTGGTCTTTCAGGTTTTCGTAGGCTTGGCGCTGTTCCGCTTCCATATCGCACCAAAGCACCATTTCTGTTTTTTCCGGGAGGTCGGTTGCCACCTGTTCCTTTGTTCTTCTGAGAATGAAGGGAGCGGTCAATTTTTGCAGCATCTGTTGTTTGGTCTCGTCTCCAAAACGATCGATGGGGTCTGCATATTCCCGTTTAAAGAATTCGCGGCTGCCAAAAACACCGGGCAGCACCGTATTGAGCTGGGCATAGAGGTCAAAGGTATTGTTGACCACCGGTGTACCGCTCAGGGCAAAACAGTAATCCGCGTTAATGTTGCCGATGGCCTGGGTAATCCGGGCCGCGGGATTTTTAATGTTATGGCTCTCATCAATAAAAACCACTTTATAAGCAATGGCCGTTAACAGCCCCTCATCTGACCGCAGGGTGCCGTAGCTGGTGATGAAAACCTGTATGGACGGGTCGCTTATAGCAGCAGGGTTCCGCTGAGCGCCATGATAAACCACTACCGACAGGCCGGGCGCAAATTTTTTCAGCTCCTGTTCCCAGTTATAAATCAACGAGGCAGGGCATACCACCAGGCTTTGTGCGCCGGTAAACTGTTCCTGCATCCTCAATAAAAAAGAAATAGCCTGGAGCGTTTTTCCCAGTCCCATATCATCGGCCAGGCAGCCGCCGGCGCCGGCATCGGCCATCAGGCACATCCACTCAAAACCCTGTTGCTGGTAGGGTCTTAAAACCGCATTCACCGTTTTGGGCAATGCATACACCGGTTTGTGCTGCTGCCAGTTGCGCCAGCGCTGCCACCAGGTTTTCTGTTCGGCTTTAACAGACCCGGTTTCGCCATCTGCCTGTAAGGACAGCTGCAGCCATCGCGACACTTTTAGTAGCTGCTGATGGGCTTTCCCGTGTTTGAGCATAGTGGCGTATTGCTGCATCCAGTCCGTGCTCAGCAGGCCCAGTGTGCCGTCTTTTAGCAGCACCGCGGTTTGCCCGGCCCAAAGGGTTTTTTGCAATTCATGCACGGATATTTTTTCTTTCCCAAACTGCACCGTAAACCGGTAGGTATAAAACTGTGCGTCTTCTTCAACCAGTTCCATTTGGGTTTCCGGTAAAAATGAAGAGAACCGGAAACGCTGCAGCATATCCATGCCAATGATTTCTATATCTGAAATCAGCAGTTTATGATATACTTTTTGAAACCATTGCCGTTTCTGCGCCTCCGCAAACGGGAGGTAATAATAGCCATTGCGCTGCTCCCCAAAACGGGGATGAAAGGATTCCAGCAGGGTTTTTAGCTCTTCCTCTTTTTCCCGGTTACGCTCAATAATAACCGCATTGCCGTTTTGCTGCAGGGTGGTTTGTGCTTCCCAGGCGCCTTCCACCGCATGGCCATCATAGGTCCACTGGGGGGTTAGCATCAGGAAGGTATTGCTCAGTTCGCTCAGTAATACCCGGGGTACAGGAGGCACGCTGATGGCCAGGCTTTCTTCCGGCAGATGGCGTTGCACCGGGTATTTTCCTTCCAGCCGGGACAGCAGGGTTTCGAGTTGTTCCCGTGTATACGGGGCAGTAGCGCTTTCCCCTTCCAGCCAATCGAGGGTCTGGTGATCTGTCAGCGACAACAGGAAATATTCCTGCTCTTTTTTCAGGAAGAAATAGTGGCGTTTGAGGTCTTTCAGGGCGTGGCCGGTGCCGTTGATTTCCACTACAGACTCAATAAGGTACTGGCCACCGGCTTCCGCAACCGTGAACTTTAAATAGGGACGGTGGCTGCTGATTGCACAGGGAGCAGTTATCCAACGGTTTTGGGGGGCTTTGCTGCTGTTGTACCATTTTATCTTGTCGAAATACGGCTTTAGCTGGCGAAAAAGATCGTAATGATATTTTACCAGTTCCCGCTCCAGGAATGCGCGGTAGGGAACGGATCCTCCCTGTACTTCGAAGTAATGTCTTATTGCCGGCAGGGTCCGGGCCATGCCGCCTTCGCCAAAGGCCAGCAGTACTTTAACCGGATCGGGGGGAAGCAGGGGTTTGAATAAGCTGTTGATGGATTTATTGACCAATCCGATGGTTTCATAAACCGGGGGCTTGGCGCTTTTATCGATGGATAATATTTGTAAGAGTCCTTGTTTTTCCCCTGCTTTCTCGGGAGCGATCAATATTGCGGTAACCTGCTGCTTTGCCATATTGCGGTACTTGTAATAGCGGCGCGAAAGATAGGGAGAATATTTTTAATGCTGAATGCTGTTTCAAGTTTAACGTTCAAAGTTTTGTTTCAAGTTCAAGGTTTAATGTTTAAGGTTGGATCTGGTTTTGTACTCCATGAACTATGAACTATTGACTATGAACCATTTCCACATTTCCACATTTTCCAAATTTTCAAATTGCACCTCTGCATCTTTTTGCAACTTTGTTGTTTTAACATGGCTATAATTTTGCGGGTTTTTATAAAAAAATGCGGGTTTTTGCAATATATTTTCTATCTTAGTATTAATAAAAACGAATTGACTTGCTGAAGAAAGAACGACAGGCTTATATACTGCATAGGCTGGACTTGCATAATAAAGTGGTAAACGCAAATTTGTGTGTTGATATGGGCGTGTCAGAAGACACCGTGCGGAGAGATCTGCATGAGTTGTCTCAGGCAGGAAAACTGATTAAGGTACATGGAGGAGCCTTATCACTGGCATTTAACGAGGTAAAGTTTGACTCGTCCAATGTGTATTCCCGGTCAAATAAGGTGAAGATTGCAGAAAAGGCGATCCGGCTCATTCAAAACAATATGTATGTATTGACCAGCGGAGGTACAACGATTATTGAAATGACCAAGCAATTGCCGCCACAGCTCAAAGCTACTTTTATAACAGGAAGCATTCCTGCCGTGAACGTATATATTACGCATCCCAATATCAATGTGGTTATGATTGGCGACAAGGTCAATAAAGCTGCCCGGATAACGGTTGGCGCCAGCGCGCTCTCAAAGATCCGTGAGGTAAACGCTGATCTTTGCTTTCTGGGCACCAATGCAATTGATCTTCAGCGAGGGATTACCGACAATGATTGGGAGGTGGTAGAGCTGAAAAAAGCCATGGTTGCGGCTTCCGCCAAAACGGTTTGCCTGGCTATTTCCGAAAAGCTGAACTCTTTTGAGGCTTTGCAGGTATGCGTATTGAAACAGATCGACTACCTGATAACAGAATTGGACCCGGATGACAAAATGTTGCAACCCTATGTTGCGGCAGGAATTACCGTTTTGTAGAAAACTAAATAAAAAAAGTTATGAGAAGATTACGAACCCATGTACTGCTCATGGTAGTGCTTGCTTTTTCTGCACCGTATGCCTTATGGGGGCAGGAGCGTCAGGTATCCGGAACGGTGGTTTCGGAGGCTGGCTCTCCCATGCCCGGAGTAACGGTTACCGTTAAGGGAACAGCTACGTCTACCTCTACCGGCGAAACCGGTATGTTTTCGATCAGCGCCGTTGCAGGACAGGTGCTTCAATTTAGCTATGTAGGCTACCAGGCTCAGGAAATACCCATTTCCGGTGCGGGTCCGGTTATCGTTACCCTGCGGTTGGGGAGCAATTCCCTGGATGAAATTATTGTGGTGGGTTATGGTAAACAGCGGAAGGGTAATATCACCGGGGCGGTAACCAATGTAAATATGGACAATTTAAAAAGCAGGCCGATAGCGGATATCGGCCGGGGTCTGCAGGGCGTGGTCCCCGGACTGTCTATACGCATCCCGAGTGGTGAAGTAGGCTCAGATCCCTTGATCAACATCCGGGGCTTTATTGGTTCCGTACAGGGATCCAGTCAGCCACTGATACTTGTGGATAATGTGGAAGTGCCCAGTATCCAGGATCTGAACCCGAATGATGTAGAAAGTGTAACCGTGCTTAAAGATGCGGCCTCTGCGTCTATATACGGAGCCAAAGCTGCGTTTGGCGTAATCCTGATCACTACAAAACAAGGCACCAGAAGGCAGGGGGCTGATCTTACCTATAGCTCCAACCTCTCCTGGCAAACCCCTTTTAAAGACCTGGAGCTGGCAGGCATAGATGGTTTACAATATACATTGGATGCACAAAAGAATATGAAGGGAACGGGCCCTGCCGGCGGGTTCTGGCGCCTGGATAGCGCCAGCCTTGAAAAAGCCCGGGAATGGCAGCGTTTGTATGGAAGCACGGTAAAACCTACGGACCCCGTATTATATGGCCGCGATTGGTTCTTTAATGGTACCGATAAGTACGGCTACCGGATCTACGACCCCATTAGCACCATGATTAAAAAATACAGCTTTACACAGAATCATAATATTTCATTAAATGGAAGGGCCAATAATACCACTTATAATGTAGGTTTTGGATACCTGGGGCAGGAGGGGATGATGAAACCGGCCAAGCATGATGATTTTACGCGTTACACGGCCAACCTTAAAGTGTCAACAAAGTTGAACGAATTTATTACAGTAAGAGGTGGTGCATTGTATTCCGACAGGGCCAAACGTTACCCGAACTCCACCAACACAGCATCCGGTTTTGGGGCCGACCCCTGGCTGTATTTGTATCGCTGGAGCCTGCTATTCCCAACCGGGGTAAAAGAGCTGGGCGAAGAGATCCGCGATCCTTACTGGGATGCTAAAAATGCAAATACCGCTACACTGAAAAACAAGTATGTAAATCTGAATTTCGGAACCACGGTTGATCTGACAAAGAACTGGCAGGTTATTGCAGACTACACCTACGATTACCGCAATGAAACACTCAACTCTTCCCTGCCCACACTTAGTTTGCGGGAACCCTGGTATGCGGGTGTGCCCTGGACCGATGCAGACGGCGACCGGGTATATGTGGATGCCGCCGGTAATATTACCGACTCTGCGGGCATACCCGGTTACCGGTTTCCACTTGTAAATTACGTTACCAAGGATCAGAGCTATGTATACCAGTCTACGTGGGCGGCGCAGCGTCATACGGTCAATGCCTATTCCGTGTACAATCTCAAACTCAACACGGAGCACGCATTTAAATTTACCCTGGGTACCAATATTGTTGCCAATAAATGGAACAGCCACTGGTCCCGGAAAACGGACCTGATTAATAGCGATAACCCGCAGTTTGATTTTGCAGTGGGTACAGAAACCACCGGAGGCGATGCCAACTGGGATGCATTGCTGGGCTATTTTGGAAGGGTAAACTATGCGTTCAAAAATAAATACCTGTTGGAAGGGAATCTCCGCTACGATGCTACCTCCAAATTTCCGGCTGACCTGCGCTGGAAATGGTACCCTTCCTTTTCTGCAGGCTGGGTAATCAGCGATGAGGAATTTATGAAGGAGCTGAACCCGGTGCTCAGTTTTGCCAAGTTCCGCGGCTCCTGGGGATCCATCGGCGATCAGTCGGTACCCAACACGCTCTACATGTCTACCATGGATATATCCAAAAACTCCTGGCTTACCAGCGCCGGCAAGCAGTTTGTGCAGCTGAGCACGCCGGGGCCGGTATCACAGGGTATTACCTGGCAGGACATTCAAACCGTTGACCTGGGAGCCGATCTCCGGTTTTTTAAAAACAAGTTCGGTATCGTGTTTGACTGGTTCAGCCGGGAAACGAAAAATATGATCATCAGCGGGGAGTCCCTTCCTGCCACATTTGGCGCCTCCGCCCCCCTCGGCAATTACGGCAATTTAAGAACTAATGGATGGGAAATCGCTTTCGACTTCAATCACCGGTTTAAGAACGGCCTGGGGCTCAACTTTACCGCCAACCTGTCGGATGCCGTTACGGTTATTACCAAGGCGCCGGACTGGGATCTTCCCTGGGGCGACCGTAAGGTGGACAATACCTTTACGACCGGTAAGCGGTATGGCGATATTTATGGATACATAACCGACCGGCTGTATCAAAAAGAAGATTTTGTGTATGATGAAAACGGCAAATTTGTACAGGAAACCATCATCTGGCAGGGTACTGCCAAACGCACTAATAAATTAGCCGGTAACAACCCCGTTTATCAAACCTTTTTTGAAGACGGCAACCAGATACTGCTGGTGAGCCCCGGCGATGTAAAATTTGTGGATGTAGATGGCGATGGTTATATCACACCCGGAAAAGGAACTTTTGGCGATCCGGGCGACCGGGTGGTAATTGGGAATGTAATGCCCCGGTACGAATATGGATTCCGCCTGGCGCTGGATTACAAATCCTTCGACCTTTCCGTAATGGGGCAGGGAGTGGGTAAAAGAAGTATCTGGGGATCGGGTCAGCTGGCCATCCCGGGGTACTATGCAAAGGAAGGCGCCATGCCCCAGGCCATTGCAGCCAATTACTGGAGGCCGGATCGTACCGATGCTTTTTATCCCCGTGCCTGGGATATGGGCCAGTCCAACTCCGGTTTTGTAATGGTACCGCAAACAAAATACCTGTTGAATATGGCCTATTTCAGGATAAAGAACATGACGCTGGGATACAGCGTTGCCGAAAATATATTGAAACGCGCAAAATTAAAACAGGCGCGGCTCTATGTTTCGCTGGATAATTTTATAACGTTTGACAAACTAAGAGGCCTGCCGATTGATCCGGAAGCGATATCAGGATATTCCATGCTGCGCACTGATGGTAACTACAACCTGGGACGCACCGGTACCTCCAATCCTACATTTAAGATTGCATCCGTAGGAGTAAACATCGGATTATAGTACGCTGTAAAACAAAAAAAATGAAACTGAAATATACATTTATATGCCTGGTTTTAATAGTGGCAGCTACCGGTTGTAAAAAGCTCCTCGACCGGCCTCCATTAACCAACGTTCCGGATGAAACAGCCTGGAGTTCTGAAGATAATGTACGACTCTATGCCAATAAATTTTACACAGGTTATTTTGTAGGATATGGTACGCAGTTTAGTGCAGAAGCAGGCGCGGCACTGCTGGGTTTCCGCTTTAGTGATGATGTGTTCCTCATGGGCAACCAGAGCAACTTTTCGCGGTCGGTGCCCAATAGCGGTATATGGGGCATGGGCACCCTGCGCTCGATCAATATCATGCTGGACCGGATAAAAAACCGGATGAAGGGCGTTTTATCTGAAGAGGCTTACAATCATTGGACAGGCATAGGCCGCTTTTTCAGGGCGATGGAATATGCCGACCTGGTTAGTGACTATGGAGACGTTCCGTATTTTGGATATGTACCTTTAGAGACCAATCTTCCGGATTTATATAAGCCGCGCACCCCCCGCAGCCAGGTGATGGATTCGGTATATGAAGATCTGAAGTTTGCCATGAGCAATGTAAGAACTGCAGATGGCGACCAGCAGGTAAACCGGTATGTGGTGGCGGCCTTTGCTTCCCGTATTGCCCTTGCCGAAGGTTCCTGGCAAAAATATTATTACAAGGACGCGGCCCGGTCTGATAAGTTTTTTGCGTTGGCACAGGATGCCGCAGGTCTGGTGATCAACAGCGGCAGGTTTGATATTGTAACGGATTTCAGATCCTTATTTACCTCCAATTCGCTTTCCGGAAATAAAGACGTAATTCTATACCGGCATTATGATGCTGCTGCGGGTATTACCCATGCCATCGCTACCAATAATAACCTGTCGGAGTCGGTTGCATTCGGGCCTACAACAGACCTGATCAAATCATTTATTTGTGTTGATGGGCAGCCCTACCAAAATGCCACCGTTGCCAATGCGGATGATTTTACCTTGTCGAATATGATCAAATCAAGGGACTCGCGTTTGGAAGCTACGTTTTATGATAAGCCGAATGTAAGAAACAGGGCCTCATACTGGTATATCAATAAATTTTTACCCCGTGCAGCTGCGGCAATCGTAGATGCCGGGGGCTCCGTACCTACAGAGTTTACCTCCAATAAAAACCAAACTGATTACCCGGTAATGCGTTATGCCGAGGTATTGCTCAACTGGATTGAAGCCAAAGCAGAACAGGGGTCTGCAACCCAGGCCGATATCGAAGTTTCGATCAACAAGATCCGCAAGCGGCCGCTGGCGCCCGAAGCTACAGCAAAGGGAGTAAGCCAGACGGCTGCATTAAACATAGACAAGCTGCCGGATGACCCCTCGCGGGATCCTTCCGTACCGGCATTGCTATGGGAGATCCGCCGCGAGCGGAGAATGGAGTTTGTATTTGAATATTCCCGCTACCAGGATCTCCGGCGCTGGAAGAAACTGGAATATATGGATACCGAGAATAAGCCGGACCTGTTGTCGGGTGGTTGGGTCAATTTTCCAACAGAATTGCCCGATGATCTGTCGAAGGAGGCCAATAAGACCGGCCAGATATCGGTAGTGCCGCTCGCTGGTGGCAGCCCGGTTGTGTTTAACGGATCTAACGGCACGGCAATGAAAGGGTTTTACAGGGGTACCAATACCAATGGCCGCCTGGTGTTTCTCAATCAAACAGGGGTCAATCCTTATCTGTCCCCGGTGGGCAAAACACAAATGGATGATTATAAAAGCAGGGGCTATACACTAGCGCAAACGGAGGGATGGCCGGCTTATCAATAGTAACGGGATTTATCAAAAGTTACACCCTGCCATCAAAAGCATAAAAATTTATGGATGAAAAATTACATACAATGGTAAAAAATATTTCAACATATTCAGTAGTGATGCTGGCAGCACTGGTATTGCTGCTGGCGGTTTCCTGTCAGAAAAAGTACCCGGCCAATGTGGAATCCCCCGATGAAGTGGTATTAAAGTCCATCAAAATTATAAACGCCGGCGCTAACGGTAATACCGTATTGGAGGGTACGATCGATGAAAACCTGAAAACGATTGCGTTTCCCCGTCTGGATACCATGAGCGATTTTGATCATATTCAATTTGAAGCCACCATGTCCGGCGGCGGTAAACTGGAAACAACATCGTACCAGCTGGATTTTAAAGACGGCAGTCCCTATTTTATCGATGGTAAATCATCGCTTACCAAGGTGATCAAAGTGGTTAATAATGCACACTTCCGGGAGTATTTTGCCACGCTGGTCTTGAAAGTGCCTGCTTTTGGTGCCGACTTTGGAAAACCCCGGATCTACGACTATACCAATAATGAACTGGGCAACCCGGTATACCCGACATTTACCGGCGCTGCTACAAGAGGCTCCGGGTTTGACGGTGAACATGTACTTATTGTTACGCGGGCTTCCGTTGGCTCGCACCTGCTGAAGGTATCGGATCTCCGCAATAATGTGATTGCGCCTATATCACTGAACCTGTCAGGGGTAGCCGGCGGTACCTTCCCGGTAAATGTGGGCGCACAGGTAAACGGCCATTCTTATATTGCCAACCTTTCCGGCAATTCGGCGGCTTCACCCTTGAAAATATATCATTGGACCGATCCTGCTGCGGCGCCCCAGCTCATTGGCAGCCTGGTAGTGCCTGATGGGGGGATAAGACTTGGCGACAATATGTCGGCAAACCTGGATAAGGATGGTAACGGGTACTTCTTTTTTGGTGATAATGCTGCAACGAGGGTGGCACGGATAAAAGTGACCAACTATACACAGCTGTCGGAACCAACGGCATTTATAAGCGCCAGCGGCTCAAGCTATGTAATGTCTTATAACCGCGTGGGCAACACCGATGACTATATTTATACCGGCTATGATGCGCCCATCCGGCTGGCCAATGAATCGGCGGCGGTTGCTTATGCCCTGGATATTGACGCTGTGCCCAAACGGGGATCGGATGCGCATGTGATCACCTTTAACCGGGAGCGTTACCTGATCATGACCACTGCCGCGCGTACGGGAACCGAGCCCGTTGTGCTGTATGTGTATAATCTCACAAAAGGGAAAACAACGCGGGAGGCGCTGGAGGAGTTTAATAAGGCAGACGATAAAACAGCGGTATTCCAATACTCTTTATTGGGGCCTGCAGGTCCAAACTGCTTTTTGCAAACCCGGTGGCATATTACAAAAGATGATCAGGGCCGGGATCAGACATTGACCCTCTACGCTGCTGCTACAGATGCTGGTTTTGTGCTGATTGATTTGCCGGTAAAAGCATTGGAAGATTAAGGAGTATGCGTTTGTGAAAGAGAACTTGCCGGTAATAACGGGAGCCTCTTCTGTATTTTTTATTGGGTGTTTGATATTTTAAATTTTATAGGATCCCTTCTTCAATATAAATATATGTTTGATATGAAAAAAATAACCTGGTTTTTTATAATGGGGGCGCTGCTAACGGGGCTGAATGCATGTAAAAAAGATGGCGATACAGGCAATGCCGGTACCCCAGATAACAGCTTTAAGATTGCCAAAAAAGAAATGCGGGCAGTATGGATCACGACAGCCTATGGGCTGGACTGGCCGCAGGGGGAACACAATGTGGCCACCCAAAAACAACAGTACATTGCTTACCTCGACAAGTTTAAAGAGCTGAACATTAATGCCGTTTTTGTACAGGTCAAAGGCATGGGTGATGCGTTTTATAATTCACCTTATGAGCCCTGGAGCACGGTCATAACCGGCACCAGGGGCGCCGATCCGGGCTATGATGTACTCAAGTTTATGCTGGATGAAGCACATGCCCGGGGTATGGAGTTTCATGCCTGGCTCAATCCTTATCGTATTGCCACCCGCGCCAGCAGTACCACGGCATACCCGGCCTTGCACGCGTCCGTTCCCCCGGAATGGGTAGTCAATCATGAAAAGATCCAGATCTACAATCCGGCGCTTCCGGAAGTACGGCAGCGGCTGGCCGATATTGTAAAGGATCTTATTACAAAGTACGATGTGGATGGCATCCATTTTGATGACTATTTTTACCCGGACCCGGGGGCTGCCGGCACCATGGTGGCGGACAAGCCCGACTATGACCACTATGGAGCGGGCATCGCATCTATTGAAGACTTCCGGAGAGACAATGTAAATAAGGCCATCAAAGCGGTGCATGATGTTATTGTGGCTACCCGGCCCGAAGTGGTGTTCTCCATTTCACCGGCAGCAAGCGATACCTATAACTATAACACGCTATATGCGGATGTGCTGAAATGGAACCGCGAGGGATGGCTGGATGTGATCATTCCCCAGCTTTACCAGCAGGTGGGAGCTCCAACCAACGATTATAAAGAACGGCTTCAATGGTGGCACCAGTTCCGTTACCAGGCAACCATGATGGTGGGGCATGCCTATTACCGGTTCGGCGATCCTGTAGCCCCAACAGCTTTCCAGTCGGTAAATGAGCTCGAAAAACAATTTGACCTTACAAAAAAATACCGGGCTTCGCTCGGCCATGTTTTATACAGTGCCAAATACATCCTGCAAAATCCGATAGGGATTACCGATAAGCTGGCCACGCTGTGGAATACGCCAACAGTCATTCCGTTTTTAGGCCGGAGTGTTGCGGCGGACCCGGGCGAACCACAAAATGTACGTATAGAGGGCGGCAGCCTGAAATGGGATGCCAGCGGCGATGTGCGGTCTGTGGTTTATTTTACAACAGATCTGGCGCAGGAGGCAAAAGTGCTGACGATTACAAATGGGAAGGAGGCTGCGGCTTCGGCTGCCGGGTATTATTGTGTAACCACCATCAATAAGGATAATAAGGAAAGCAAGGCCTCAACGGTAATAAAGAAGTAGGGGTACGGCGAACTTGTTGCCGGCCCCTTTTACATTTAAAATTTAGCATTCAATATTTTATATTCTGGCAGGTTACAGTCCCGCCAAAAAACTTTCGCTGATATACCGGCCTACATCTGTAAGGTTTTTGGTTTGCTCAAAAAGGGCCAGCTGGCGGTCGGCCCCGGTGCCCCCTTCCAGGATCTTGTGCACATGCTCAATGCGGTGCCGGCTGCCAAGGTGGTCAATAACCGGATCCAGGAAATCCAGCAGCTCATAGATCAGCGCACGGGTATTGACCTCTTCTTCTTTTCCAAAATCGATCAGGTGGCCATCAATACCATAGCGGCTGGCCCGCCATTTATTTTCATTAATGAGGGGGCGCGAGTACTGGATGAAATTGAGATTTTTGCTGCGCAGCATATAGATCCGCGCACATACGGCCTGGAACAGTGCTGCAATCGTAATGGTTTCATCCACCGTCATGGGAATATCGCAGATGCGGAATTCCACCGTATTAAAAAAAGGATGCACCCGCAGATCCCACCATATCTTCTTGGCATTGTCAATACAATTGGTTTTGATCAGCATTTTTACATAATTGTCATAGGCTTCTATGCTTTCAAATGCATCGGGGATGCCGGTTCGGGGAAACTTGTCAAACACTTTGGTGCGGTAAGATTTGTAGCCCGTGGTCCTTCCTTCCCAAAACGGGGAGTTGGTGCTCAGCGCAAATATATGCGGCAGAAAATAGCGGGTGGAGTTGGCAATATGATTGGCCAGTTCCCGGCTCTCCATACCCACATGCACATGCAGCCCAAAGATGAGGTTGCTGCGGGCCGCTTCCTGTAATTCGGCCACGATTTCGTTATACCGGATATGATCGGTGATGAGTTGTTTTTCCCAGTGGCTGAAGGGGTGTGTGCCGGAGGCGCCCAGGGTAAGATCCAGCGTGCCGGCGATATCCGAAATCGTTTTGCGCAGCAGGGCCACATCATTATAGGCTTCGTCAATGTCCTGGCAGATATCGGTACCCACTTCCACTACGGCCTGGTGCATCTCTGCTTTTACCTTATCCTTAATGATCTTTTGCCCCTCCTGTACAATCTTTTGCTCGTGGCTTTTTAATTCAAAAGTCTGGTTGTCCAAAACCATGTACTCCTCCTCCACGCCCAGCGTGAATGTTTTATAATTGATGCTCATTTTTTAATTTGATTCCTGGTTTTTGATACTCGATTCTCGATACTTGATACTTGATTCTTGATACTCGATTCTTGATACTCAATCCAGCATCCAGTATCCTGCATCCAGCATCCAGTATCCCTCTATTTAACGCTGATATGTCCCGATTCTACGGCCTGAATAAACCGGTTAATCTTTCTGCCAAGCAGGTCTAACCGCTCTTTAAGGGTGCTGTATATCGGTTCATTCTTTAAAGAACTGGTTTCAAACAAAATATCTAAATGGTCTGTCGTTTCATCGTTGGACGCCTGCGCATATACAAGAAAACGGATGAACTCATTCTTGTATCGCCGTCGCCCGTAGCCTTCAACAATAGTGGACCGCACTGATTTACTGGATCGCCTGATCTGCTGTCCTTCTTCATACTGTTCAAACTGCGGAAGTTGAAGCGACATCTGATGAATCGTCCCAACTACTTCCCTGGCCAGCTGCCAGATCTCCAAATTTCGATAACTCATGGTTTGATGTTTTTTAAAGGTTAGATAGATGTTGATACTTGATACTTGATACTCGATTCTCGATTCTTGATACTCGATCCAGTATCCAGCATCCAGCATCCAGTATCCAATATCGAGCATCCAGCATCCGGTACCCTAAGAAGGCATTCTCCCCGCGCTTCTTTTTACATATTCCCCCCAGGTCAGGTTGTCGCCGCCGTTATTAGCCAGTGCTTTTTCGATGGCGTAGCTGGCAGCGGTTTCCACCACCCATTCAAAATTTTCTGCACCCACGCTTTTTACATCTGCATCCGGCGCCGGGTTGCAGAAGTCGATGGCGTAGGGAACGCCGTTTCTCAGTGCCAGCTCCACGGTATTAAAATCATAACCCAGGTACCGGTTTATCTTCAGCACAATATCCGTCATCTCCTGCAATTTTTCCGCGGAAGGGGCAAAATCGGCCACATAGCGCAGGTGGTGGGGGTTACGGGGCTCATAGGGCATAATGCGCACATATTTGCCCCCGATGCAATAACAGCGGTAATATTCTTCAAAAACAATTTCTTCCTGCAACAGCATTACCAGCTGACCCGTTTCCCGGTGCTTTTCAAAGAATTCCTCTTTGTCGTGTAGTTTATACACATTTTTCCACCCGCCTCCGGCAAAAGGCTTCATATACGCCGGAAACCCAACCTCTGCAAAAATACCCTCCCAGTCGAGCGGGTAAGCCAGGTTGCTAAACGATTCGTTTGAAGTATCATCGGGCCGGTCATGCGAGGGAAGGATGGCCGTTTTAGGCACGGGCACCCCGATCTGCGTCATGAGGCAGTTGTTAAAGTATTTGTCATCGGCGCTCCACCAAAAAGGGTTATTGATCACCGCCGTTCCGGTTACGGCAGCATTTTTTAACCAGGTACGGTAAAAAGGTACGTCCTGGCTGATGCGATCGATGATTACCGAGTAGCCGGAAGGCTGCCCTTGTAAAGCCTTGTCAATCCGCACAGGTTCTGCAACAATGCCATCAATACTTTTACTGTTGATCCGTTGCACGAAGGCTTCGGGGAAGGAGCGTTCTTTCCCAAATAGGATTCCGATTTTTTTCATGTTCTTGTTGTTTATTGTTCTGCTTTTACAGAACCGGTTTAATGTGATTTCATAGCCCGGCAAAGGGGGAAAGCAGCCATGGCTTTATGCCGCTTTTACAGGCTCCATTTTTGTTTTGTTTAATTTGAGCTTGAATTTAGGATATTCTCCATTCCCTGCAAAAAATTATTACTTTTGAGCGAATGAATACTGTAGAAGAGCAGCATTGCCTCACGGAACAGGCAACACTTGTATCCACGCATTTAAAGCGATGGGTAACAGTGGATTTTTATTTACCCGATGATGTAGAAGATTTTTCGGGCATTAGCCTGCTGCTGATCAACGATGGCCAGGATCTGCCAACGATGGGGCTGCAGCAATTGCTGACGGGTTTATACGCTACGGGACAGATGGCTCCGGTTTTATGTGTGGGCATCACGGCTGGCGCCGACCGGAAAAGAGAATATGGGATTGCCGCCGAGGCGGATTATCTCGGCCGGGGCGACCTGGCAGGAAATTATACCCGCTTTATTGTTGAAGAACTTATCCCGTATGTGCAGGATAAATATAAGGTGGCGGGGTTTCAGGACATGGCGTTTGCCGGTTTTTCCCTGGGGGGATTGAGCGCGTTGGATATTGTATGGAACCATCCGCAGCTGTTTTCAAAATCCGGCGTGTTTTCCGGTTCGTTTTGGTGGCGGAGCCGGGATCAGGATGATGCGGCTTACAATGATGACAAGGATCGTATTATGCAGCAGCAGATCCGCAGCGGAAATTACCGGCCGGGCCTGAAATTCTTTTTGCAATGCGGCCTGATGGATGAGGCTCACGACCGGAATAACAATGGAGTGATTGATGCCGTGGACGATACCCGCGATGTTGTACGGGAACTGATGAAAAAAGGATATCGCCCTGAAGACGTCTCCTACCTGGAGCTGGATGATGGAAAGCATGATGTAGCCACCTGGGCAAAGGCCATGCCCGTGTTTTTGAAGTGGGGATGGGGAAGGTAGAATTTGAGAATTTGAAAATGTGAAGATGTGAGAATGTGAAAATGTGGAAAGGTTTCAGGTTTGAAGTTTCAGGTTGGAGCAGTTTTTAAACTCAGATGTTTCAAATCTCTCCGAGGTTCCGGGTTTAAAGGTTCTGGAGAGCGTTAACGTCTAAATACCCGGAAATCTGAATACCAAATACCAAGGCTGATTTATGATGAATCTACTAATATTCGAAGAACCCGGTTAGTACCGAACTCAAACCTCAAACTTCAAACAAGAAACGAAGAACGGCCCATGGAGTATAAAAACAGGATCTAACCTGAAACCTTAAACTTTAAACATTAAACGGTTCAATGCCCAATCATCTCATAAACGAAACCAGCCCTTATTTGTTGCAGCATGCGCATAACCCGGTAAACTGGTATCCCTGGGGCGAAGAAGCGTTGCAAAAGGCGGTAACGGAAGATAAACCGATATTGGTGAGCATCGGCTATGCGGCCTGCCATTGGTGTCATGTAATGGAGCGGGAGAGCTTTGAGGACGAAGAAACGGCTGCGCTGATGAACGCGCATTTTATTAACATAAAGATCGACCGTGAAGAGCGGCCGGACCTGGATCATATTTACATGGATGCAGTGCAAACCATGACGGGGAGCGGAGGCTGGCCGCTAAATGTATTTCTAACACCGGACAAAAAACCTTTTTATGGAGGTACTTATTATCCGCCGCTGGCCTATGCCAACCGCCCTTCCTGGAAAGATGTGCTGGCAGCCGTTGCAGATGCATTTCAGCAAAAAAGGCAGCAGATCGAAAACCAGGCCGCCAGCCTGACCCGACACCTGGTGGAGGCCAATTCGTTTGGATTGGATGCTGCGGGTACATTGGAATTTTCCATCAGTGATATTGACACTGCCTGTTCCAATATCCTGAAACAGGCAGATACCACCTGGGGTGGTTTTGGACGGGCTCCAAAATTTCCACAAACCCAGGTGATCCGGTACCTGCTGCGTTACAGCGTACTGGAGCAGGGCCGTCCCGAAAGCCTTTCCGGCGCTGCCCGTGCCCAGGCATTGCTGAGCCTTAATAAAATGATGGAGGGCGGCATCTATGACCAGGTGGGCGGTGGTTTTGCCCGCTATGCAACCGATACGGAGTGGCTGGCCCCCCATTTCGAAAAAATGCTTTATGATAATGCATTGCTGATAACAACCCTTTCCGAAGCCTTACAGGCAACAGGAGATGAGCGGTATGCGGCCTGCCTGGCGCAAACCCTCAATTTTGTCGAAAGGGAATTGCTGCATCCGCAGGGAGGTTTTTATGCGGCGCTTGATGCAGACAGCGAGGGCCAGGAGGGCAAATACTATGTTTGGAGCAAAATGGAAATAGAGCACCTCCTGGGTGCCGATGCCGCACTGTTTATGACATATTATGATGTTTCTGCCGCGGGAAACTGGGAGGGGACCAATATCCTCCGGGTTTTAAAACCGGTGGCGGAAGTGGCAGCAGAACATGGAACTACGATGGCAGACCTGGAAGCATTGCTGGAAAAAGGCAGGCGGCGCCTGTTAGCCGAGCGGGAAAAACGGGTGCGCCCGGGGCTGGATGATAAAGTGATCCTGGGCTGGAACGCCCTCATGAATACAGCGTACAGCAAGGCTTTTGAAGCAACCGGCAATGCGGCATATAAAGCCCGGGCCATTCAGAATATGCAATTCCTGCTGAAAGCATTTGAGGGCGCCGATGGCCGCCTGTTGCATGTATGGAAAAACGGGGCTGCCCGGTACCCTGCATTCCTGGATGATTACGCGTGCCTGGTGGAGGCCTTGTTACAGCTGTACCGCATTTCGGCCGATGTTTCCTGGTTGCTGACAGCAAAGGAGCTTTGTGAAAAAGTTCAGGAAGACTTTTTAGAGGAGGATACCGGGTATTTTTATTATACACCCCGGAAACAGGAGGATGTGATCCTCCGGAAAAAAGAAGTATATGACGGAGCCACACCCTCCGGAAATGCCGTGATGGCGCAAAACCTGCTTACGCTGGCCCTGTTATTTGACAGGCAGGACTGGCGCTTGCAGGCGGGGCGGATGGTGGCGCAGCTGGGCAATGCCGTTGTCAAATATCCCACTTCATTTGGTGCCTGGATGCTGAACTATTACCTGGTGCATAAGGGCTTTAAAGAGATTGTTTTATTGGGTGATTACAAGCAGACGCAGCCGGAGCTTCTGCGCCATTTTCTGCCCCATAGCGTTATAATGGCGGCGCCCGATGCCGATGAACGTTTTCCGTTGCTGGCAGATAAAAAGGCTGGCAACCCTTTGCTGATCTACCTCTGCGAAAATTATGCCTGCCGCAAACCGGTTTATACATTGGAGGCATTGCTACGGCTGATGCATGGGGCCAACCCCGGCGTTGTTTAGAATAGAGGTTATTGTTCGCCCCGATTTACCGGGGCTCGGTATAAATGTAAAACCCGCCTGATCCGTCATTCGGGCAGGTGAAAAAGGAGTATTCGTGTAGCAAAAGGAGCTTGTCGGTTTTGACGGGATGCGCTTTTGCATTTTACATTGGATATTTATTATTTTACATTTCCTGAAGCTTTGTGAAAAAACGGTCTTTTATAACAAACCGATTCACTTTTTGATCGCTTGGCCAGTATATATACTCCGCGCCGGGTAAAAATGTTCAGTAAAAATCGTTGCGTCCTTGCTTCATAGCGTCTTCGCGCGAAAATCAATGCACAAATCCATCCGGTAAGAAGTATATATAAAGCATGCAGGTGGGTTCCCGCAGTCAAATGTGGAAAAAACATGACCAGCAAAGAATCAGCGCGCATCAACGAGAATACTTCCTGCAGAAAAAATAATGGCATAATCGCCCCCCGCGCCCCGTTTGGCTTTGGAGCTGCCAAATTGGTTTATCCACAACTGTGCATATTTAAGGCTGGGAATCCTGGTTTTGTAAAAGTAAATTCGTTACTCACGCTACAGTGTTTTTAACCTTAACCAAACTTTTATAAAATGGCGCCAACGAAAAAACAAAATCGCAGTGGTCTGAGTTTTAACAGGAAGTTTACTCAGGATGGAGTGAGTCCCTTCGACATGTTCAAATACGATTACCGCAGTTCCGTAATCAAGAATCCCAATGGGGAAGTGGTATTTCAGCTGGACGATGTGGAAGTTCCCCGGCAGTGGAGCCAGATCGCCACGGATATATTGGCCCAAAAATATTTTCGCAAAGCAGGCGTACCGCAGCCCGATGGAACCTTGGGCAGGGAAACCAGTGTAAAGCAGGTAGCCCACCGTTTGGCGCATTGCTGGCGCATGTGGGGCGAGCGGTACGATTATTTTGCCTCAACAGAAGATGCACAGGTTTTTTATGATGAGCTCGTTTTTTCGATCCTGAATCAATCCTGTGCGCCCAATAGCCCGCAATGGTTCAATACCGGCTTGCATGAAGTATATGGCGTTACCGGCAAACCCCAGGGGCATTATTATGTAGATCAGCGGGATGGACAGCTCAAGAAATCGACTTCCGCCTATGAGCGGCCACAGCCCCATGCATGTTTTATTCTCAGCGTTGAGGACGATCTTGTTAATGAAGGGGGGATTATGGACCTATGGGTGCGCGAAGCCCGCATTTTTAAATACGGGAGCGGGGTTGGTACCAATTTCAGCAGTATCCGTGGTGAGGGAGAAAAATTGAGCGGGGGGGGCACTTCCAGCGGGCTGATGAGCTTTTTGAAGATAGGGGACCGTTCTGCCGGTGCTATAAAAAGTGGCGGTACAACAAGGCGGGCAGCAAAGATGGTTTGCCTGGACCTGGATCATCCGGATATCGTGGAATTTGTAAACTGGAAGGTAGAAGAAGAAAAAAAAGTAGCGGCTCTCATCGCCGCAGGTTATTCCAGCGACTACGAGGGGGAAGCATACCGCACGGTAAGCGGGCAAAACAGCAATAATTCCGTCCGCATTCCCAACACATTTTTTAAGGCCCTGGCGGCAGACGGCGATTGGGAACTGAAGGCCAGGAGCACCGGCAAAACCATGCGTACGGTAAAAGCAAAGGATCTGTGGAATCAGATCAACTATGCCGCCTGGCGCTGTGCCGACCCCGGCACCCAATATGACACCACCATTAACGAATGGCACACCTGCCCGGAGGGTGGCCCTATCCGCGCCAGCAATCCCTGCAGTGAATACATGTTCCTTGATAATACGGCCTGCAACCTGGCCAGTGTAAACCTGCGTAAATTTTTTAATGAACAGGAAAACCTGTTTGATGTGCCGGGTTTTGAATATACCTGCCGCTTGTGGACGGTGGTACTGGAGATTTCTGTATTGATGGCGCAGTTTCCCTCAAAGGAAGTGGCCCGGTTGAGTTATGATTACCGCACGCTGGGGCTGGGCTACGCCAACATCGGCTCTATGTTGATGGTAAACGGCATTGCCTACGACAGTGATGCGGCCCGCGGCATTGCAGGCGCTATTACAGCTATCATGACGGGTGTGGCCTATGCCACTTCTGCAGAAATGGCCGGCAACCTGGGGGCCTTTCCCCGGTACCGGGAAAATAAGGAGCAGATGCTGCGGGTGATGCGCAATCACCGCGCGGCAGCCTATGATGCCGGAGATGCTTATGAAGGCTTACAGACGAAGCCCCAGGGCATTAATGCCGCTCATTGCCCCGATTACCTGCTAAAAGCTGCCACAAGGGCCTGGGATGCAGCTGTTCAGCTGGGCGAACAGTATGGCTACCGCAATGCACAAACTACCGTAATAGCGCCAACAGGAACCATCGGTTTGGTAATGGATTGTGATACCACCGGGGTGGAGCCGGATTTTGCCTTGGTGAAATTTAAAAAACTAAGCGGCGGTGGCTATTTTAAGATCATTAATCAAAGCGTGCCCCAGGCCCTGCGCACCTTAAAATATAACGAGCAGGAAATTGAGGCCATTGTAAATTATGCCAAGGGGCATGCTACCCTAAAGGGAGCGCCCCATATAAATGAAGAAACCCTGGCAGCCAAAGGACTTACGGCTGCGGAAATACAACAGCTGAACAATGCCACGGCAACCGCCTTTGAAATCCGGTTTGCCTTTAATGTGTTCACGCTCGGAGAAGCCTGTCTACAACGGTTGGGTTTTAAGCCGGAGGTGTACAATGATTTTAACTGGAACATGCTTGAGGCACTGGGTTTTTCTGAAAAAGAAATGGCGGCAGCCAATACCTATGTTTGCGGTACCATGACGGTGGAGGGCGCCCCTTACCTGAAAGAAGCGCACCTGCCTGTTTTTGATTGTGCCAACAAATGCGGGCAAACAGGCCAGCGCTATATTCATGCACACGGCCACATTCGTATGATGGCAGCGGCGCAGCCCTTCCTCAGCGGGGCCATCAGCAAAACCATTAACCTTCCTAATGAGGCGGCTATAGAAGAAATTGCCGATGCTTACAAGCTAAGCTGGGAGCTGGGGCTCAAGGCCTGTGCCTTGTATCGCGATGGTTCCAAATTGAGCCAGCCTCTGAGCAATAAGGCAGATACTGCGTCAAAAACGGAAGAAGAAAAAGAAACCATTGAAGAAAACGCTCTGCAAGCTGCAATCATCGATTTGGGTAAACTGACCATTGATGAGTTGTTGGAGGAAATCAATCACCGGGTACAAAACAGCGCCGACACTTCATTGAAGCGGCAGCTGGCCATGATCGTGGAACGCCGGTCGCTTCCGGCCAAACGCAGGGGATTTACACAAAAGGCAAAAATCAATGGCCAAACCCTCTTCCTGCGCACGGGCGAATACAATGACGGAACCCCGGGAGAAATTTTTATTGATATGGCCAAAGAGGGCGCTACCATGCGAAGTATGCTCAATTGTTTTGCTATTGCTGTTTCAATAGGATTACAGTACGGTGTTCCTCTGGAAGAATTTGTAGAAAAATTTGTATTCACCCGATTTGAGCCGGCGGGTATGGTACAGCATCCGAATATAAAATCCACCACTTCTATTATCGACTTTATGTTCCGGGCGCTTGCCTACGAATACCTGGGAAGAGCTGATCTTGTACATGTGCTGGACAAGGCCAGCGAGCCCGCTCCGGATGAAGATTGGGGAGCAGGCGCGCCAACGATTGGCGAACGAAAACCCGAGTTAAGCGATGTACGGGTAGTGGGCGCTGCTGCAGCGACACCTACGGTGAACAATAGCCATAAAAACGGAGCCCAGGCGGGGCTGGACGCTGTAAATGCAGCAGCAAAAAATATGCAGGGCGATGCCCCGGCCTGCAATGTATGCGGACATATCACCATTCGTAGCGGCACCTGCTATAAATGTCTCAATTGCGGTAATAGCCTGGGATGCAGCTAAGGGATCTGTAAACAATAGATAGCTATTTGTATCAAAAATCATGAATTAATTCAATAACCGTAAAGACGGGGAGACGGAAATATTTGTATTTATCGTCTTCCCGGCTTTATGGCAGAAAAATACTTTTTGACAACTGTTTTTTTGTAATTCTTTTTTAACGAGGCTGTATCAAAAGTCTCTGTTTTGTTATGCCGTCCCGATGGCGATGGGGATTGTTTCGGCATCTAAAGATGATTGTTAATCAATAGATTCTGAAACGAGAATAGATCCCGGGTCATGCCCGGGATGACATCTTCAGAACGACATCATGTTGTAAAGCGACTTTTGGGAAAGCCCCAAAGGACGCAACGAATACGCAATGCCCGCAAGGGCAGGCACCAAATAAAGGATGTAAAATAAAAAAGGAGTATGCGTTTAGCAAAAAGAGCTTGTCGGTTTTGACGGGATCCACTTTTGCATTTTACATTGGATATTTATTATTTTACATTTTTATCCCCGATGTATCGGGGACCAGTATAAGTGCCTTTGCGCACCTTTGCATATTCCTGGCGCACGGTGGGTTAAAGCCCAACTCCAAAAAAAGTTTGTAAGAATGTTATGTATCCGACATTTTTAGGGATGTTTGAAAATGTATATTTTTGTTTGGAGATGGACATCTATTTTAAATCAGCCGGCCCAATATGAAGCAAAAGAGAGCTTACCAGATGCTTTACGGGGCCGTGCTCCTTTTATTGCTGATCAGTTTGGTTGTAGGACCGGTTGCTTCCCAGAACCTCAGGATGGTAAAAACCTTTACGGTAAATGATGGGCTGGCCAGTAACCTGGTTTATTCCTGTATGGAAGATAGCCGGGGCTTTTTGTGGGTAGGCACCGATAACGGCGTTTGCCGGTTTGACGGAAAATACTTTAAACGCTATGCACAGCCGGAAGGCGTTCCGGACAACGATGTACTGGAAGTAATCCGGGAAAATGACGGCACCATCTGGATCAATACCTTCAAACAAGGGCCCTGCTACTACGATGAAGTTGCCGACCGTTTTGTAAACCCACTAAAGGATACAGGCATTCAAAAGGACATTATAAAGCTGGTATTATGGGGCAAGCGGCTGGATGAAGGCGGTATTGTGTTTTTTAATACGGCCGGGGAGCTCGTCTTTAAAAACAGGAAACTGGTAGTTTCAGCTACCAAAGTCGCCAATCGTTTTTATGAAGGAAATGAACCCTATTGGTTATATACAGGCCGGCCCGAACGGTCTGCTAAGGGCGAGTCGTTTGTATATTTAAAAGGCAGGGACCGTGTAGACAGTCTCCTGTTACCGGTTAACAAAGAGAAGAGGCCTTTGTCTGAAATTTCCGGGGTATTAAAGAATAAATTGTACCTGCTCCAGAATACAGGTAAAATTTATATTATACAAAAAACAGCAGGGCGGGCCCCACTCCGGGTGCTAAAAAATGAAATGGATGATAACCCGATCCTGATCCGTAAAAATGGCAATGATGTTAATATTTCAACCGTACGGGGGGCTATCTATGTTTTTGATTTTGTGACCGACACGTTTAAGTACAAGATCTCGGGCAGCTTTTTTGCCAATTCTTCTTTTAGAGACAGCGAGGGCAATGTTTGGGTGGCAACGGTAGACAAAGGCCTGATCCTTTTTCGCACTGGCAGCTTTAATATGTTTCGCCCTTTTGGCGATCCGCCAACGCGGAACAACTTCCGGTCGGTATTTGTTGACAACAAAGGAACGCTCTTCGGCGGCAATAATTATGGAGAAATTGTAGAAAAGACACCGGACAGCCGGCTGCGGTTTCACAACATCAGCGCAACCGGGGGCAGCGGAAGGGTGCTGGGGATGCTTGTTTCGCAGCACAAGTTTTTTGTAATATCCGAGTCGGGCGGAATCATCGATTTTAAACGGCAGATCCGGCTGGAAACGTCGGAGGAGCCTCTCCGCCAGTTAAAGCGGGGTATCATCTATAATGACAGTATTCTTATTGTTACGGGTGTAGACGCAAGAGGAGGGTTGTACAAGGTGAACACCATAACAGAAAGGGCCCGGCGTCTAAAAATTCCCCTGCTGAGGATCACCACGCTGGTGGTACAGGGTAAATATATTTATCTGGGCACCACAGAAGGGCTGTTTCGGTATGACTATGAGTCGGGCGCATTATCAGAAACAGGCAACAATACACCGCTTAAAGGATCCCGCATCCTGTCTGCAGCGGTAACGCCCGATGGATTGCTTTGGGTTTCGACCATCAATAACGGTGTCTTTGTATTGAAAAACAACACTGTAATACACCAGGTTTCTGATCCGGGGTTTTTGAATTTTTCAGTGATGAAGCTTCTGGAAACGGACCACTCCGGAGTTTTATGGGCTACAACCCGGAGGGGCGCCGCCTACATCAACTACAATATCCGGGGAGGTGGATTCAGCTATACGATCACCAACTTAAATCATGAGGAGGGCGTGTCCAATAATGTGATCAGCGATATCTTTTACAAGAAGGATTCTGTTTACCTGGCGGCAGAAAGCGGTATTGCGATTATCCCCGCCAACATGACGGTTCCGCGGTTTGATATAAAAACATACCTTACCGATATAAAAGTAAACCAGAAACCGGTTCCCGTTAGAGCCTCCTACGACCTTCCCAGCGGCGACAATGCGCTTACCCTCACATTTTCGGGTGTAAATATCTCCGGCTATTTTCATCATTTTATTTACTCATTGAATGAGGATTCCTCCAAATCGGAGATCGTGGGTAACACGCTGAACCTGCAGCTGGAACCGGGCCAACATGTTCTAAAAGTAAGGGCAGTAAACGTTAACGGGCTCATCAGCCGTCATGTACTGGTATTGCACTTTAATCTCCGGGCGCCTTTTTATCGCAGTGCCTGGTTTGTTTTCATCATGGCCTCCCTGGTTACGGGGGTCTCATTTTTTGGGTTTAACCGGCTCAAAACGGCCCGGCAAAAAAGAAAGCAGGCCCAAAAAACCCGGATTGAAACCGAAAGAAACCGGATTACAGAGGACCTGCATGACGATATTGGCTCAACACTCAGCAGTCTCAAGATTTATAGCGATGTGGCTTCAAGCCTGATGGAGCGCGATGTTTCAAAAACAAAATACCTGCTGGAGCAGATTTCGGTGAACTCCTCCAAAATCCTGGAGGATATTGGGGATATTATATGGAGTATGCGTGCCGACAAACACAATATGCTTACCGTAGACAGCCGTATAAAGAATTTTGTTTCCGAGGTGTTGGGAAGCCGGGAGATCGATTATCACATCCAGGTAGCGCCGGAAATCAATGATATGGTTCAGCATATAACGGCGCGGAAGAACGTGGTATTGATCGTTAAAGAAGCCGTCAACAACATTGTAAAGTATAGCCGGGCCAGTCATGTATCCATCCATATTTACAAGAAGGACGACTGGCTCCGGATCGAAATTGTGGATAATGGCATCGGTTTTTATGAAGATGCAAAGCCCTCCGGCAACGGATTGCGCAATATGAAAAAACGGGCCGAGGAGCTGGGCGGTATTTTCCAGATAGCCAGCTTTCCCGGAAAAGGGACCAAGATCAGCGCCGCCATTCCTGTCACGAATATTAGTGACAAAAGCATATAGGGAACAATTTTATCTTTGCCCGAGCAATGCCAATCAGGGTTTTTATATATGATGATAATATCGCCAGACGAGATAGTCTGAAGAACCTGATCCAACTGACAGACAACCTGGAATATGTTGGTGAGGCAGAGAATTGCAAAGATGCCGTTGCCGATATGGAGAACACCCTGCCTGATGTTGTATTGATGGATATTAATATGCCGGAGGTAAACGGGCTGGAAGGCTTGAAAACCATTAAAACTACGCGTCCGGAGATCAAAGTGCTGATGCAGACGGTCTTTGACGACAGTGAGAAAATTTTTACCAGTATCCGCAACGGCGCCAGCGGATACGTATTGAAAAACGACTCCTCCCAAAAACTGCTGCAAGCGATTCATGATGTTCATGAGGGGGGCGCTGTTATGAACCCCGGCATTGCGTTAAAAGTGCTGGACTATTTCAAACCACCTGCAATCGCTTCGTCTTTAAGCGAAAGGGAAGCGGAAGTGCTGCAATTGCTGGCAGATGGACTGAGTTATAAGATGATTGCTGAAAAATTGCAGATCACTTTAAACACAGTTGGAACCTATACCAAAAGGATCTACGAAAAATTGCATGTTGCTTCACTGGGAGAGGCAATATCCTTTTATTATAAACATCTTAAATGAGAGTAGCCGGTTAATGAAAAATACCTTTTTTTATTTTTACTGCACACCAGGGCCATTTAGTTGGCCTTTTTTTTGCTTACAGGTTATTGAAGCCGGATCTTTCCAAACTCGCTTCTTATAGAAATTTTACGGTCGGTTCGGGATGATGGCGCTGTGTGTCTTATCTCGGTTAACGGCCCCCCGTCTTTATCGGTCAGTTTAAGGCTACTGTTATTGGTGATCTTTCCAAAACTGGTAGTAATGTTGATATTGGCGTCAAAGGACTTTGGAAGGGAAATCGTAAGGTCGGAATATTTTGTTTCAATGTTTACATTTTTGATGGCAGGTGTAAAGCTGATTGAAGGTTTGGTGCAAAATTGAAAGTTTCCGTCAAAGTTGCCCGAAAGTTTGTCAATTTCAACTTTCGAAAATTTTACGTGTACCCTGGTATTCTCGAGTTCCCCGGTTACCAGTTTTCCAAAGTCGACCGACAGCCGCTCGGTATTGGCCAGGCTGCCGGTGGTAAGGTCCCCGTAGGACTGGGATAGCTCCGTTGCGCCCGAACGGTCGGGGATAACCGTATTTCCAAAGGAATTGGTTATTTTCAGTCTGGTGGTAGCCGGAATATTTACGACATAGTCGATCTGCATTGATGAGCTTTTGCCACGGCCATTATTGGTCCGGGACCGGAACTTTGTTTCAAAAGAAATATCTGTACCCTTTTTTTCGTCAATGGAAATAGCATCCAGGATGGCTGAAGCGGCTTCATCACTATTGGCTTTAACCGTGATGGTTATTTCGACTTTAACTTCGTTCCTGTTCCAGTTCAGCACCGTCACGTTCCCAAAAGAATTTTTAATGGAAACCCGGGATTGATCTGTTAGCGGATATGATCGCGCCATCGTTTTTCGTTTTTCGGAATTCCACCCCATCTCCGTACTGTCATAGTGTGCCCTGGCAGCAGAAGCCGCCAGCAGTAACAATACCAAGCTAAATATTTTTATATGTTGCTTCATTTTTTTGTTGTTTAAGTTTTTTGGTGATCTCCAGTTGCCTGTTCAAAAGCTCGGTTTGCAATTTCAGGTTTTCGATCATGGCACTTAAAAGCTGTTCGCCGTTAAGGCCCTCATCATACTGGTGCTTTAGGGAAGCATAGGATCGATTAAGCGTAGTAAGATCTTCAGAAAACTGCTCAAACAGCGCCGGGTCATTGTTTTTTAATGTGGCAATTTCCTTTTGCTTAATCTCAATAAGCCGGGTATAATGGTATAGCTCCTCTTTAATCTCGTTTCCCGCCTGGAGGCGCCCGGCGTTGGAGGCGTCTCTTTTTGTATGGTTGTCCGGTGAGGGCCGGCGGGACTCATCAAAGGCTAAAACAGGGCTGTCGGTTGTATGCTCATTGCTATCGGTTCCGGTTTGCAAACGAGCGGGTTCCTGCGTTTGAACAGCCAGGTCCGGATCCGTGGAAGCGGAGTCGGCGGGCTTCCAAAACGGTTTGCTCAAAACACCGGCGGTAATCAGGATCATGGCAGCCGCAGTCCATTTCCACCAGTTGATTTTAACTATTTTGGCAGTTGCGGGCTCAATGGAGCTGGGGGGCTCCGCATCAGGCGCCTGCATTTTTTTTTCCAGGCGCTTCCAGAGGGCCGCAGAAGGCTCCTGGTCGTCAAATGCCCCTTTGTTCGCCCGTATAAAATCCTCTAACCGGTTACTGCTCATGATCGTTCGAGTTTAATAGGTCCAGTACTTTTTTCTTTGCGCGGTGATAAATGGTCCGGACGTTGCTATGCGAAATATTCAGTAGTGATGCAATTTCATCCTGCTTCAGTTCATCAATAACAAATAAATTAAAAATGACCCGGTAGTTTTCGGGAAGCGCTTTAATGGCCGTTTTTACCCGTTGCACGTCAAATTCAAACTGATCCTCATCGGTGGCCTCCGATGCATCCGCCGGTGCTTCCGAAAGGTCGATATCGGACCACGAGATCTTTCGTTTCCGGAGCAGGCTGATCGACTTATTGATAACGATTCTTCGCAGCCATGCTTCAAATGAACTTTTGTAGGTAAAGGACTCCAGGCTGTTAAATGCATCAATAAATGCTTCCTGTACCATATCTTCTGCATCCGCAATATTGTTCAGCACGCGCATACTGCTGTTCAGCATGGGTTTTGCATACCGCTCATAGATGCAGAAATAGGCGTTATGATCCCCCTTTTTGCAAAGTTCCACCTGCTCATCTCTCGCTATTTCTATGGTTTGGTCCAACGAAGTAATTTACCCTTTACTTAATAATAGCAAAAAGCTTTAAAATGTTACACGCGCCGTATGCTATTTTTTTAAAAAAAAGGCAATATATTGATAAACAAGGAGGTGTTATTTGTATTTGAGCATTTCTTTACAAAAATGAAACAAATAGCATCAGCTCCGGGGGCAACAGTTTGCTCCGTTGATTTTATCTTTGTTGTTATATGATCAAGAGAACGGAGCCCTTGCTGAAGTATGTAAACCTGGTTTGGAATAGTATTGTTAACGTTGGAGTGCTGCCTGCCATGCCCTATGTAGAGTCCCGGCGAACCAAATTGCTGAATTTACTGGCGCTGCCCTGTATCCCCTTTATGTTCTTCTTTTCCGTGCTCAATTTTATCCAGGGTCGCCAGGTGCTGGCCGGGCTCAACCTGTTAAACACGTTGTCTGCAGTATTGGTGCTGATCATGCACCGGCGGCGGATGTACCTGGGCGCGCGGATGGTATTGATCGGTGTTAACCTGTTGGCATATACCTTCGCCGGCCTGTATTTTCACAATGGGTCGCAGTATTTTTTGATGAATATTCTTATTATGGTCATTCTGGTAAATGACAACCGCCGGGCAGTGATTGGGATAAGCCTCCTGATTATTGCCGCGCAGCTCCTGATCCTCTTTTGTCCCCAGCCCCCGATTTTTGGAGCGCCGGTGCCGTATGCCCGGGTTTGGGGCAATGTTGTTACCGCCCTGCTGTTTGTGGTGCTGGCCCTGCTTTTTTTTAAATCCATACAATCTGACTATGAACGCGAAATTGAAGCGCAACAGCAGGCATTAACTATTATGAACCGCGACAAGGAGCGGTTGTTTTCGGTGGTGGCGCATGATATCCGCAGCCCGGTTGCGACACTGGATGCCCTGTTGGAACAGTTTCGTCATGGTTTGCTCGAAAAGGATGAGATGGAGGCCGCTACTGCCGTGCTGCACGACCGGGTATCGCAGCTGAGCAGTACACTGGATAACCTGCTCCGGTGGAGCGCCCGTGGAATGCAGGGAATAAGGATTGTTCCAACGCATTTTCTGCTGGCCCCGCTAACGGAGGATCTGGCGCTTTTTTTTGAGCCGGTTGTACAGCAGAAAAAGATTCAAATAGACATCGATGTATCCCCCGATATTACCTTATATGCCGACCGCGACCAGGTATCCGTGGTGTTCCGGAACCTGTTTAGCAATGCGGTTAAGTTTAGTTTTCCCGGAGGACGTATAGAACTGGCTGCTGCGATGCAAGGCAACCATGTGGTTGTTACCATTCGCGATTATGGCATAGGAATGGATGCCGAACAACGTAAGAAAATGTTTGATGGTCCTCAGAGTCCGGCTTATGGCACTATTGGCGAACGGGGCTCAGGGGTAGGGTTGCTCCTTTGCAGCGAATTTCTACGCCAGAATAAAGGCCATATCAGCGTGGAAAGTAGCCCCGGCAATGGAACCTGCTTTACCGTAAGGCTGCCAAAAGGAAACCGGCCGGAAGCCGCCGCCGTTAAGGTATCTGAAAATTAATGGAAAAGGAGCTGGCTTTAAAGATAGTACCAGGGATTTCTTTTAGAAGACTGAATGTAATTTTTTACATTCTTAAAGAAAGCCAGGATCATGTAAATCAGGATCGGGGATCCCATCGTTAAAACGGACGTATAAATAAAATACTGCCGTATCCGGCTGGGAGAAATATTCATCCGGTTCCCGATGGAAGAACAAACGCCGAAGGCGTTCCATTCAACAAAATTTTTAAGACGGTTCATAGTTAGTATACACATCAGATACTGCTACGCGAAATTATTTAATATTCGCCGAATCAGCAATAATAATTCCCACAGGTTGCATTTTATTTTTCTGTCATTTTTTTGTAAATTCGCCCCAATTTATTCACATCCAATAAACAATTTTCTATGGCATTTGATATTGACCTGATAAAGAAGGTTTACGCCGAATTTGAAGGGAAGGTAAATGAGGCGCGTAAACTCGTGAACAAGCCTTTGACCTTTACGGAAAAAATACTTTATGCACACCTGACCGCACCTGCTCAGCGGGCTTACCAGCGGGGCGCAGATTATGTTGATTTTGCCCCGGACCGGGTAGCTATGCAGGATGCAACCGCGCAGATGGCGCTGCTGCAGTTCATGCAGGCTGGCCGCAACAGGGTGGCGGTACCATCCACCGTGCATTGTGATCACCTGATCATGGCGCAAACGGGGGCGGCTCAGGATCTTGCCATTGCAAAAAAAGACAGTAGCGAGGTTTTTGATTTCCTGGCATCGGTGTCTAATAAATATGGCATCGGCTTTTGGAAGCCCGGTGCAGGCATCATTCACCAGGTAGTATTGGAAAATTATGCATTTCCGGGGGGAATGATGATCGGTACGGATAGCCACACGGTAAACGCCGGCGGATTAGGAATGGTTGCCATCGGGGTAGGTGGCGCGGATGCCTGCGATGTGATGTCGGGCCTGCCCTGGGAATTGAAAATGCCCAAATTGATTGGTATAAAGCTCACCGGGAAACTGAATGGATGGGCAGCACCAAAGGATGTGATCCTGAAAGTGGCGGGCATCCTCACCGTAAAAGGCGGTACGGGCTGCATCGTGGAATATTTTGGAGAAGGGGCACAGGCATTAAGCTGTACCGGCAAGGGAACCATCTGTAATATGGGTGCGGAGATTGGGGCTACCACCTCAACTTTTGCTTATGACGACAGCATGGGCCGCTACCTGAGAGCTACCGGGCGCGAAGATGTGGCAGCTGCAGCAGACGCAGTCAAAACCCAGCTAACCGCAGATCCTGAAGTATACGCAAATCCCGAACAATATTTTGATCAGGTGATAGAAATTAACCTGGACGAGCTGGAGCCGCACCTGAACGGGCCCTTTACCCCGGACCTGGCTACGCCGATTTCAAAAATGAAAGAAGCCGCCGCCGCCAATGGGTGGCCCACAAAAGTAGAGGTAGGACTCATCGGCAGCTGTACCAACTCTTCTTATGAAGATATCAGCCGCGCCGTGTCGCTGGCCAAACAGGTAAATGCAAAGGGATTAAAAACGAAAGCAGAATTTACGATAACCCCGGGCTCGGAGCAGGTACGGTACACCATCGAAAGAGACGGCTTCCTGGATACCTTTGCCAGCATTGGCGCCACCGTATTCGCCAACGCCTGCGGGCCCTGCATTGGTATGTGGAACCGTGTGGGCGCCGACAAGCAGGAGAAGAACACGATTGTGCATTCCTTTAACCGGAACTTTGCAAAGCGCGCAGACGGGAATCCCAATACCTATGCATTTGTGGCTTCGCCCGAATTAGTGACCGCGCTGGCAATTGCCGGCGACCTGACTTTTAACCCCCTTACGGATACCCTGGTGAATGAAAAAGGAGAAACCGTTAAGCTGGATCCTCCAACCGGTGAGGAGTTGCCGGCCAAAGGATTTTCTGTAGATGACCCCGGTTACCAGGCGCCTGCTGCGGATGGCTCCGGCGTGGAAGTAAAAGTGGCTCCGGATAGCAAACGCCTGCAGTTACTGGACCCCTTTCCTGAATGGGAGGGTACGGATCTGAAAGGGCTGAGGCTGCTCATCAAAGCCAAAGGAAAATGCACAACCGACCATATTTCAATGGCGGGTCCCTGGCTGAAATTTCGCGGGCACCTGGATAATATCTCCAACAACCTGCTGATTGGCGCAATCAATTTCTTTAATGATAAAACGGATAACGTAAAAAACGAGCTCACCGGCGTATATGGCCCGGTGCCCGCCACACAGCGCGCTTATAAAGCCGCTGGTATTGGTACGCTGATTGTGGGCGATGAAAACTATGGAGAAGGCAGCAGCCGCGAGCATGCGGCCATGGAGCCCCGGCACCTGGGCGCCCGTGCCGTGCTGGTAAAATCCTTTGCACGCATACATGAAACCAACCTGAAAAAGCAGGGGATGCTGGCGCTGACTTTTGCCAATAAAGATGATTACGAAAAGATTCAGGAAGATGATACCATCGATATCATTGGTCTTACGGAGTTTGCTCCCGATACATCGTTATCCCTGGTATTGCATCATAAAGACGGTACTTCAGAAACCATTACGGTAAATCATTCGTACAATGCCCAGCAGATCGAATGGTTTAAGGCCGGTGCGGCGCTGAACATCATCCGCCGTGAGTTTGCTGCAAAGCAAAAAGCATCATAATAGTAAACCTGTTTAAGGATAAGGGCTGTCTCAAAAGGACGGCCCTTTTTGCTGGAGCTGAAGCAAAAAATCTCTAAAAAAAGGGTTGAGCCTGCTTGGGATTTCAGGGTTAGCGGTAGTCGTATCAGACCCTGAAATGACTTTATATTTGTCCAAAATGGCCCTGATTTTTATCATTTTGGCTAATTATAGTTTTTATAATTGTCCATATTTTATACCTTCTCTGTAACGAAAGCAGATCTTTTATTGAAATCATCCCAGGTTACATCCTACCATTAAAACCATATAAATTTAAGGATGAAATGGCCATAATCCGCTGACAATAGCCGTCTACAAAAAAGCCCCCCGGTTTGAGCGGGGGGCATAACAGGGACAGGCATTACTTTACTGAAGGTTTTCGTACACGTAGATGGGGTCTACCGGCGTGGTAGCCGGTGTGATGGTCTGCAGGGAGTGCAGCAGCCCGTCTTCCAGTCCGTATACCCAACCATGTAATATAGGGGCCTGGCGTTCCTGCCAGGCTTTTTGGATAATGGAAGTCTTGGCCAGTTTTTCCACCTGCTCTTTTACATTGAGCTCTACCAGGCGGTTTGCCCGGGCTGTTTCATCGGCGATCCCACTCAGTTCTTCTTTGTGTTTGTAGTAAACATCTTTGATCACCCGAAGCCACATATTCAGTACCTGGTGAAAATCACCATTGCTCATAGCGGCCTTTACACCACCGCATCCATAGTGTCCGCACACAATTACGTGTTTTACCTTCAGGTGTGCCACTGCATACTCCAGTACGCTGATGAGGTTGATATCGGTATGAACCACCAGGTTGGCGATGTTCCGGTGTACAAAGATCTCACCCGAAGTGGTGCCGGTAACTTCGTTTGCCGGAACCCGGCTATCGCTGCAACCGATCCATAAAAACTCCGGTTTTTGTGTCTCTGCCAGGTGATCAAAAAAATGAGGATTTATTTTTAATTTTTCTGAAGCCCACTCTTTATTGTTCTGTAATAACTTTTCGTATGATTGCATAATATGAATATCTGTTGAATGTATTATTAAAATTAAATTTATTGGGAATGTGATGCTAAGTTAGACAATTCCGGTTGACTTTCCGGTATTGACTTTTGCCTGATGCTTGTGATCACTTTTGTGTAGGTTCTTCTTAAATGCCCATCCCTGTTGTCGTTTGCCAGTATTTTATGAGAGAAGCCATGGTCGATAAAACCGCTTGTCTCCAATTGTACATCAATATTTTTTAAAGGCGCATGAATGATAAAGTCTTCAATGACCTCAACAATATCTTTGTCGATATAATCGGCGCGGCGTGCATCAATGATTACCCGGGCCCCATCGGTTACGTTTTCAAGGTTTTGTTTAATAATAGCCTTGTTCAGAAATGAAACATCTTTCCGCAAGCGGAAGAGATACCTGTATTCATCCTTTACTACAAATACCGCTTTTCTGATGTTGGAACGGAAGGCAAAGAACAGGCCAACGCCAATTCCTATAATGACCCCCTTCAGCAGGTCGGTGGCCAGTATAGCGGCGATCGTGATCACAAAGGGCAGGAACTGATCCCAGCCTTTTTTATAATAGAGCCTGAACAGGGCCGGCTTTGCCAGCTTGTAACCGGTAAAGATCAGGACAGCGGCCAATGCCGTTTTGGGGATCATGTTCAGAAGGAAGGGTATAAAGGCTACAGAGCTCAGCAACAGAACCCCGTGTAGAATAGCCGACATTTTTGTTTTGGCTCCTGCGTTCACGTTTGCCGAGGAACGCACAATAACACTGGTTACCGGGATGCCGCCGATCAGCCCGGAAACAATATTGCCAATGCCCTGGGCCTTCAGCTCGCGGTTGGTGGGGCTGGCACGCTGGTAAGGGTCCATATCGTCAATCGCTTCAAGGCTTAACAGGCTTTCCAGGCTGGCTACCAGGGCAATAGTGATGGCAAGCACCCAAACCTGGGCGTTTTGGATCGCGCTCCAGTCGGGGCTTGTAAAAAAGGAAACAAACTCGCTGGCGGAGCCGGCCGTGGGGATATGCACCAGGTAGTTCTCTGTTAAGGCGGGCATAAGCCCAGTGCTTGTAAACAGCGCATTTAACCCTACTCCGGTAAAAACAATCAGCAGAGGAGCCGGCACCAGTTTGATGAAGCCTTTTTTACCCGCCACCAGCTTTTCCCAAACAAAATGAAAGACGAGGCAGATGATGCCGATCAGCAACGCTGTAGGTGTAATGTGACCAAACGACCTGAAGAAGTTGACAAAAATATTGCCGGTTGCAGCAACGGATTCTTCGTCATTGGCGGGCAGTGCCGATTTATCTCCCAGCAATTGCGGTACCTGGTTAATGATCAGGATCAGGCCAATGGCAGCAAGCATGCCTTTGATAACACTGTTGGGAATGTAGTCGCCGATGACACCGGCTTTTACAAAACCAAGAATTACCTGCATAATGCCCGCCAGTACCACTACTACCAGGAAGGCTTCAAAAGATTGAAGGGTGATGATGGCCGAGGCTACAATTGCCGTAAGCCCGGCTGCAGGCCCGCTTACGCTGAGTTGGGAGCCGCTGAGGATGCCTACAATGATTCCCCCGCAAACGCCGGCAATGATACCGCTGAACAAGGGTGCATTGGATGCCAGCGCTACCCCCAGGCATAAGGGCAGGGCCACGAGAAACACGACTACCGATGAGGGTATATTAGCGGCCAGGTTTGAAAATGTATTATTTTTTTTTGAATTCGTATGCATAAAAATGACATTAAAGAAATATGAAGATGTGTATACGGCCCCCTGTTATGGGGTCGCTCAAAAAGTCCTTACTGTTATACTGTTCCGGGTGGGCCAGGATTCAACGAAAGCCTTAGGATTACAGATCCGTGATCCGCTGATCTGTTACCATGAAATCAGTGGAATAAAGGATTCAGACGCTTTCAGGCATCAGGAACGAACCGTATAAAAAAGGATAGTTGCCGGTGACCGGCTATTAAAAAAGTAGCCCGCAGCAAAAGATGCCGGAGCCGGGGGTGCTGGTGTTAAGCGTTGGGTGGTGGGGCGTGCAGCTCCGGATGAAAGGCTATATAGGTGGCCTCGTGTGCATGCAGGTAAGCGCAGTTTTTTTGAAGCCCGGTCAATGAAAGGTCACAGGCGCCCTGGTGCAGGTATTCTTCTGTAATGGTGATGGTTGGGTTAGACGGCGTTTTTTCTTCGGTAGCCCCCGCAAGCGGATTGCTTTGATCCTTGCCGCTGGTTTCCGTGCGCTCCGTAAGCAGGAGCCTGGCTTCATATACAAACGGGAGGCTTACCGTAAGCCACAATAAGACGATGCTCAGCATTACTGCAAGCGCCCTGGATATTGTTCTGTTGTATAATAAACCGGATACCATGTAGTGCGAAAATAACAGATTGTTTTTTTTCAGACAAAAAAACGGAAAAATATTTCAATTCTTTAACGAAGCAACGTGCCGGCCAGCGCTACAAAAAAAGCGCTTCCGGGTGTTGCAGCAACCCGGAAACGCTATTGCAGGAAGGCTTGCATTGCCGGTTTACTGATCTGCTGTTTTTTGAGAATACTCACCCTTCAATGCATACCATCCAAAGATCATGAGACCTATGGCAATAGGCAGGAAGATGGTAATGATGATGATCCAGATCACCGGGTTGTTAATGTCTTTTTTTCCATCCGGGTCAATATTATGTATGGCGCCCATTATTAAAAAATAGGTAATAACCGGTCCCAGTATCAGCCACAATATGCCCAATCCTTTTTTTATACTGTTCATTACTTTTTGTTTTAAGTAGTCAACTATTAATCGCTTACGTCTTTATCGATCTTGTTAGACAGGTATACGACGCCAATAACAAAACTTAGCGCCGCAATGCCGATCGGATACCAAAGCCCCACCATCGGATCTTCGGTAAACGTGGTTTGGAGGAGTACCCCAATAAACGGAACCAGTCCCCCAAATACGCCGTTACCGATATGATAAGGCAGGGACATAGATGTGTACCGGATATGTACCGGGAACAGCTCAACAAGAAATGCGGCAATAGGGCCGTATACCATCGTTACATAAAAGATTAGCAGGAATACAAGCCCTACAAATTTCCAGTAAACGGGCCGCGGTAATACTTTATCCCTGATTACCGGCTTGCCCTCCGCAATGACTCCTGTAGCCGTATGCAGGGTGTCCGTTTGTTCCCTGGTATACGTTGCTCCATTGGATACTTCAATATGCGTAATGGTTTTTACCAGGGAGTCGTTGCTGTTGGCCAGCGGTCTGGTTTCTTTTTGAACCTGGCTGTTGCTGATTGCCATGCTCCATTGGTCGGTGCCGGCATCCGTCAGCAGCGTGTTAAAAATGGGGCGGTAGGTGAGTATGCCCAACAACATGCCCGCCAGCATAATCCATTTGCGGCCAATCTTATCGCTCAGCCAGCCAAAGACGATGAAGAAGGGCGTTGCCAGTAATATGGCCCATAGCAGGATGGAGCGGCTCTGCTCAAAATTGAGCGCTACTTTTGTTTCTAAAAAACTCTGTGCGTAAAACTGTCCGGTATACCAGATGACGCCCTGTCCCATGGCGGCGCCAAACAGGGCCAGAAGCACCATTTTAAAATTGGCCTTTTTCCGGAAGCTTTCCTTCAATGGGTTTTTGACCACTTTGCCTTCGCTTTTCAGGCGTGCAAATAATGGAGATTCTTCCATCTTTAACCGGATATAAACCGATACAACCACTAATACAATCGAAAACCAGAAAGGGTAACGCCAGCCGCCCCATTCGGTATTAAAGTGATCATCGCTCATATTCATTTTTACGAGCATGATAACGCCCAGTGCCAAAAATAATCCAAGGGTTGCGGTAGTTTGTATCCAGCTGGTATAATAGCCTCTTTTGCCAGGTGGGGCATGTTCGGCCACGTAAGTGGCGGCGCCGCCGTATTCGCCTCCCAGGGCCAGCCCCTGCAACAAACGCAGCAGCAGTACAATAAGCGGGGCTGCAATTCCGATGGTTTGGTAGCCCGGTACCAGTCCTATCAGGAATGTGGAACCGCCCATTAAAATAAGTGTTAGCAAAAAGGTAGATTTCCGTCCCAGCAAATCTCCCAACCGCCCAAAAAACAGGGCGCCAAAAGGGCGCACAATAAAGCCGGCGGCAAAAATAGCCAGCGTACTTAATAAGGCTGCCGTACTGTTACCTTCCGGAAAAAACTCAGTGGAAATGGTTTTGGCCAGCATTCCGAAAATGTAAAAGTCGTACCATTCAATCATGGTGCCCAACGATGATGCCCCAATGACTTTTCGAAGCACTGCTGCTTCACTCACTTGTTTCATGTAATTTTGTTTTGTGCAATAAAAAAACCTACAATCGTTCGCTAACGTTCGCGTTAACAGCGTTCAAGATAATATTTCTTTCAATAAAAGATTAATAAATTTGAATAATTTTTATTGCCTATTTTTATTGCCGCAAAAAAAACGTTTTAGTTATGTCATATTCATTTCAGATAAAGACGATTGAAGAGTATCATGAAGCTTACAGAAAAAGTGTAGAAGATCCGGAAGGTTTTTGGTCGGAAGTGGCCGATACGTTTGAGTGGAAAAAGAAGCAGCCTTTCAGCAGCCGTGTGCTCGACTGGAATTTTGCAGAACCGAAAGTGAAATGGTTTGAGGGCGCTAAGCTGAACATTACTGAAAATTGCCTCGACCGTCATTTGAAAACGAATGGAGACACGCCTGCTATTGTGTGGGAGCCCAATGATCCCAATGAGAAAGTAAGAACACTTACCTATAAAGTGCTGCACCGCAAAGTGTGCGAGTTTGCCCAGGTGTTGCGCAACAACGGAGTTCAGAAGGGCGATCGTGTTTGTATTTATATGGGTATGGTTCCCGAACTGGTGATTGCCGTATTGGGCTGTGCCCGCATCGGGGCGATTCATTCCGTTATTTTCGGAGGCTTTTCGGCGCAGAGCATTGCCGACCGCCTGGCCGATGCCGGGTCCGAATATATTATTACCTGCGATGGAGCTTACCGTGGGGCAAAAGATATTCCGCTAAAATCGATTATTGATGATGCCCTGGTAGGCAATAAAACCGTAAAACGTGTTATTGTACATACCCGCACCCGTACCCCGGTGAGTATGATCAAAGGGCGCGATATCTGGTGGCGCGATGAGGTGGAGAATGTGATCGAAACCATGCATGATGAGGTGTTGGACATTCCTGCCGAAGAAATGGATGCAGAAGATCCGCTATTTATTCTTTATACATCGGGCAGCACGGGCAAGCCTAAAGGTGTGGTGCATACCTGTGCAGGCTATATGCTTTGGACAACCTATACATTTGTGAATGTGTTTCAGTATCGGCCCCGGGAGGTTTTCTTTTGTACGGCAGATATTGGCTGGATCACCGGTCATAGCTATATCGTTTATGGTCCGCTGTCGGCGGGTGCTACCTGCCTGATGTTTGAAGGGGTGCCCACCTGGCCGGATGCCGGAAGATTCTGGGAAATTGTAGATAAGCATAAAGTAAATATTTTATATACGGCGCCAACGGCCATCCGTTCGCTGATGAGTTATGGGCTGGATCCGCTGAAAGATAAGGACCTGTCCTCCCTGCGGGTGCTGGGCACGGTTGGCGAGCCCATCAATGAAGAAGCCTGGCATTGGTACAATGAAAACATCGGTAAAAAGAAATGTCCTGTTGTAGATACCTGGTGGCAGACCGAAACCGGAGGTATCCTGATCTCCAACCTGGCGGGGGTTACACCATCGCGCCCGAGTTGGGCCACGCTGCCGCTTCCGGGGGTGCAGCCGCTGCTGGTAGACGAAAAAGGGGAAGAGATCGTAGAATTTACGGATGAAGTAATGAGCGGCAATCTTTGCATGCGGGCGCCCTGGCCGGGCATTCTGAGGACTACTTATGGCGACCATGAGCGTTGTCGCCAAACCTATTTCAGCGCCTACAAAGATCTTTATTTTACCGGCGATGGAGCCTGGAAGGATGAGCAGGGGAATTATAAAATTACCGGACGCGTAGATGACGTATTAAATGTGAGTGGTCACCGGCTGGGTACTGCGGAAGTAGAGAACGCCATTAATATGCATGCAAGCGTGATCGAAAGCGCTGTGGTAGGTTATCCGCATGAAGTGAAGGGGCAAGGCGTTTACGCATACGTAGTGCTGGATGGAAAACGGCATAAGGATGAGGATGATCTTACCCGCAAAGACATACTGGTTACGGTAAGTCGCATCATTGGGCCCATTGCAAAGCCGGATAAGATCCAGTTTGTAAGTGGGCTCCCCAAAACAAGGAGCGGAAAGATCATGCGGCGTATTTTACGCAAAGTAGCGGAAGGCGAGCTGGCCAACCTGGGCGATACCACTACGCTGCTGGACCCCGCAATTGTAGATGAAATTAAAGAAGGAAAACTCTGATCTGATTTAGGAGCGTTTATGCGGAGCAATGGACATATTTCGCGCCGTTGTTTGCTATAAAAGACGAGCGCATTGGTTATAAAAATGCATTACGGTGAGCCGGATGTGCAGGTGGCGTTTAAACAACGGCTGATAAAAAAAGGATTTTTGGATGTGTTGATCCCCAAGCGACATTTTGAGATCGGACGGGATAAGTCACTGGCCCATATTTCATTGATTATCAATTACAATTATGTCCTGGTCTACTTTTAGTCTACTTCCGAGTGCTAAATCTTTCAAATCTTACTTCACTTTATAACGCTTAACGTTAACAGTATAAAGTTAAGTATCTTTTGTTTATCTTCTATTTTAAAGAAATAAGGTCTTTAAATTACTTGAGCCCGAGTATCCATGCCGGTTTAAGTTCAGCCTGCAATATTTGAAGTGATTCAAATATTTGCTTCGCTAAATAGCTCAATTTGTACAGCCACGATCAATGTACCACTGATCGTGGGGAAGGTGTAATTATAAATCGGAATACAACCGATACTCTTTCTCAAAAGCAACTCTTCTTACTTTACTACTCATTTTGGTAAACATACATTACAAAAATAAAAAAAGTCCTATATTTCGAAATATATGCTAGTCATCAATAGTTTTGAAGAGTTTAAATTGCATTTAGGCAAGGAATTAGGATGTTCTAATTGGCATACAATAAGCCAGGAGCAGATTAACAAATTTGCTGCGGCAACGTTAGATTATCAGTGGATACATACAGATGAAGAAAAGGCCGAAAAAGAAGGCCCATTTAAGGCCACGATTGCCCATGGTTATCTGACGTTGTCGTTAATACCATATCTATGGAAACAAATAGCCGACGTTCGGAATTTGAAAATGGAGATCAACTACGGAATAGAGCATTTTAGATTTGGAGAGCCTGTTTTGGTAAATAGTGAAATTCAATTAAGGGCTAAACTTAAATCGATTGTAGATTTGAGAGGTATTACCAAAGTCGTTATCGAGGCAATCCTTGTTATCAGAAATCAGACAAAACCGGCTTATACTGGTAATGTTGTATTTCTCTACCATTTTGTTTAGCTACCAGTCCAACTAGTTTGGAAAATATCCCTCGATTTTTCTTTTTTTTTATTGTATACAGCCTCTGTTGACGCTTCGGCGTAACCTTTGGCCATGCAATACCAGGGCAGCAATACCAGGGCACTTAGCTGTGCGCATCGGTATTAGTATATCTCCAGATACTTTGGTCTGTTATTTGCGCTTTCTGGTTATGGCTGAATTAACCATAGACGCTAAACAGGCTCTGCTAGCCGCAATTGTTGCCTCATCTGATGATGCCATTATCAGTAAGACCTTGCAAGGAATCGTTACCAGTTGGAATCCCTCCGCAGAACGTCTTTTAGGTTATAATGAAGAGGAAGCAATAGGAAGGCATATTTCAATGATAATTCCTGCCGATCGCATGCAGGAAGAGGATTATATTATTCAGGAAATAGCAAATGGGAACAGAGTAGAACATTTTGAGACGATAAGAATTGCAAAATCCGGAGCGCTCATACCTCTATCGTTGACAATTTCTCCTGTTCGTGATAAAAATGGGCAGATTATCGGCGCTTCAAAGATCGCCCGCGATATTTCAGAAAGACTGGCCATACAGCGGGAACGGGAACAATTGTATCGGAAAACCAGCTTTCTGAGCCAAAAAAAGGATAAATTAATTGCCATGGCCGCCCATGAATTAAAGACACCTTTAACTTCCATGAATGGCTTTTTACAAGTACTGACGCTACAAACGGATCCGAGCAATCATAATTTTGCTCTCATTGAACGGTGTTCAAAACAAGCAAGAAAGCTGGAGTCACTAATAAGTGATTTGTTAGATATTTCCCGTATCCGAGATGGGAAAGTCCAGTTAAACCTGGCGCACTTACGGCTACCGAAAGCCCTAAGGAGATTTCTATTAGCGTCAGGGATGAAGGCATGGGGATCGATCAGGAACATCTAGGGGAAATCTTTACTCAATTTTATAGGGCTGTCGATCCAGGATACAAGATATCTGGATTTGGTCTGGGATTATCCATTAGTAGAGAAATTATTGAACGTCATGGAGGAACGATAAAGGTGGAGAGCAAAAAATGGGCTGGATCTACCTTTACAATAAAGCTGCCGAAGACTTAGGAGCAAATTTTGCACTACTTTTATTTTGAACCCAAATGACAGAAAAGCAAATTCTATTAATAGAGGACGATCCAGATATCAGTGATTTAATTGGCTATATCTTTTCGGCAGATCCTTATCATTTAACAGCATGCACAACCATAGCCGAAGGAAAAAGGGAAATCGACAAAGGAGTTCCTGACTTAATCATACTGGATATCATGCTTCCGGATGGAAGTGGAAGCGATTTATGCGATCAATTAAAAGACACCTTAGAAACCAGAAACGCTAAGGTGATATTGATATCGGCACTGGAGAAACCCGCCAATTCATGCGCAGATCACTTCATAGGCAAGCCGTTTGATATTCATACGTTAAGGTTGACGGTGAACGCCTGCCTTTATTCGATTAGTTTACTATTTTTCATAGTAGCGCAGCTATAAAAGTGCTTTAAGAAGAAAGATCAATTGATACTACCGACTAGAGAAAGCGCTGCGCCTGATCCAGTTAAAAGCGGAGATTTCACTTTTTGCTGCACTCGGCAGATCCCGTGTAATCGCTTGTTCGATAATCCGACCCTCGTGAAGGCTGACCCGACCAGCCAGCGATGCGTAAAAATTAATCATGTAAAGCACCTGATCTCCGTTGTTCTTATCAAAGCTTCTGCGGCTGGGCTGGCCACTAAAAACGGACTGTCCTCTATCCCAGGTATAATGAGTACCGGAGAGGTCTTGTTTTTGAAAATGCATAGTATTTTATTTTAAATAAAACAAAAAGAAGAGGCCGGATGGCCTCTTCAAAAGTTTACTACCATTTTCTACCAGGCCGCTCTTCCCTTTCTTTTGCAGCGGAAACAGCGATTCTACGGCCATCGACATCCTTACCATCTAGCTCTTTCATTGCAAGTGTTGCATCTGAAACCGAGCCCATCTCTACAAAGCCGAACCCGCGGCTTTTACCGGTGGTTCTATCCGTAATTACTTTAGCAGAAGACACCTGACCGAAGGGTCTGAAAAGTTCGCGCAAATCATCGTCAGAGGCATGAAACCCCAGGTTTGAAACATACATGTTCATTGTAATAATTTTTTATATTAAAAAAGAGGCTAAATGCGGCAGCAAAGAAGAAAAAGAAGAAGAAAATAAATGCTATTGGTGTGTAGTAGATATGTAACTGGATCTTGCCTTGAAGTGATGGAGTATTTATGCCTATCTCTGTAAAGATAGGGCTTTATTAGCAATTAAGTCTTTTTTTATTACCGGGCCGAAAAGAGAAGCCCTTGGTTAAAAACAAAATAAATCTAAAGAATAACATTTAGAGCTGCACCAACCAAACACCTAGTACCAGAAGGTTCTGCAATTTTATAAATTTATAACTGGCAGTGCCCGAAGAAGAAAACATACAGCGCATATAGTTAACGCTATTTTTTTAAAGAGAGGCCAGCTATATTATAAAGACCAAAAAATCAGCAACAAATAAAGCATTTATTTAAAAACGGAATTATCTAAGTTGTAGCATCCGCGTTTTTAATATCAGTAACAATATAGTACAGTGATCCGTTCCTTGATTCTTTATAGCCATCCCAATCACCTAAATGAATTGTCGTTCCGGTTGCCGCATAATTGTTTAACAGTGCAATTGCGTCTCCGGTAAAACAAATATTATTCGGTATGATTTTTTCATTCTCTCCCAGGACTTGTAATTTGAAGACTCCGTCAAGTTGTTTTTTATGCATAAAAGTCATTTTAATCGATAACAAATAAGGTCAGTGAAAAATACGTTGTCTTCAAGTTGTTATTGTTTTTTTTAAGCGTATAATTCGCGGTCCATCTTAAAGAAATTTTTTCCAAACGAAAATCTAGCGTACTAATACAGCTTTTCCTCCGATCCGCCGTGTACGCTCCCTCATGAGGCAAATGGCTTGCTCTCTGGTTTCAAACATATTGTTGATGTTAACCAGGTTATTTGCCAGTTTATTATATTGCCGGGTCATTAAATAATAAAAAACATGGAGATAATGAATACCATCAAATACAATTGCTTTCTCACGCGCGAGCTCCTCCAGTCGTTTTAAAAACTCCTGCGGCATGTCTGTATAGTGCATCCCAGGCCGCAAATGATGTATGATATGATAACCGTCGTTCCAGCAGGTGTGGTTGTATGGCGTATTAATGCAATTAATCGAATTGGTGTAAATATTCTCCGGATTGGTGCTATCAATGAACGAATGTTGTGCCCAATTACCCAGCATCATTACCAGTCGTGCAAACAACAAAGGAAAAATGCATACCATCAATGTGGCCTTCAGATTTATAAAACAGAGTACGATACAAAAAGCAATATATGACCATTCTCCAACCGTTAGCCGGGTGTAAAGCTTTTTTCTTTTTCGTGAGTACAAATACTGAAAGGTCTGTATTACTCCTAAAAAAAGAAAATTAAAAAAGTAAGACAAAAAACTTTTGAAACTATCCCGTTGATAATGCATCGTACTACTGGAATCTTCTTCATTATTGTTTTCAACATGATGCATTCCCATATGGTGGCTGAAATAACTTTCCGGAGTATGGCCGAACAGTGGGCAAATGACCCAGCTGATGTATCCGTGGATTTTTTGTTGATAACGGGGTTTAAACATTTTCCTGTGGCACAGACAGTGAAACATTAATCCAAAGCGGCCTTTAAAATAAAACTGGGAAAAGTAAAAATAAACAAGCGCCAACAGCCACCATGTCCACCCTTTTAAAAGCGGAGTGAAAAGCAGTATTGCAACGGGCAATATAAAAACATGGATGCGCGTAAGAAGATACATAAATGGAACATCTCTCTTATCGTTCATAAAGTGCAGCCAGAAATTTTCGTAGCGGCTAAACCGGGCCTTATTGGTATAAACAGGATCCGTTAATGCAGATAAAATCTTCATTCGTAATTTTTAAATGTTTTTAGTCCGGAAGAATCTTTGATTCAAAAAGGTTTTTCCCGGTTCATTCGTATATTCTATTATTGTTCACCGTTGGTGGGAGGTGTTAGCAGCCGAATTGAATTTCGCACATAATTGTGTTGTGTGGGGAATCGCGATCCTGCTCCATTTTAGGCAGACATTTTCAAATATGTAATTAAATACTTTCGTAAGGTAGCTATATAAACCGACATTATTCGATTCTTTCCCTATATGCGACTGTTAAAGAATAGCCATTATATATTTTTGCCGATCTCTGTTAATCAATAAAGCAAGGCTCAATAAAGCATCATATTGCGCCCGGCACCTTTTAACCGATTGAGCACCAGGCGCATTAACTGAATGCTTCATCTCTTAGACTTAAATACCTGTGGATCATACTTTGTCTACAAACAAAACAAGAATGGGACTGACCCTATGCCGGAATAATCGTTATTTTCTATAAACTATGTAAAAATGATTTTATCTTTCAGACAAATGAAGAAGTGCTATTAGAAATAAATTAATTAACGGTCTCGAGCAAATTGTTTATCTTTATAATCTTGTATGTTATCCTTACACTGGATTTGTCTTCATTCCCACCATTCAAATATAGTGATTGCTTAACGTAAGGCAGGTATCGTATTCGCATGTGTTTATGCAGTAGCCTTACCCTATTTTATCATTTTTAATTTTATTAATTTGTCATTTAACAATTTACAGCTTATTGCGCCGTTATTGAAGGCGCTGGGCGACACATCCTATACTGCACCTACTCCCGTACAGGAAAAATCTATCCCCGTAATTTTACAGAAAAGAGACGTGTTGGTCTGTGCCCAAACGGGCACCGGCAAAACGGCCTCCTTTGCACTACCGCTGTTGCAGCTATTGTCCATACAGGAAACAACAAAGCGAACCAACTGCCAGGCCTTAATTTTAGTGCCTACCAGAGAACTGGCGCTGCAGGTTGCAGAAAGTTTTACCATTTACGGGAAATACCTTTCGCTAAAACACCTGGCTATTTTTGGAGGCGTTTCTCAGCACAGCCAGGTAAAGGCATTACGACAAAAGGTAGACGTACTTATTGCGACTCCCGGCCGTTTGCTGGATCTTCTTGAACAACGTTGCCTTTCATTAAGTGATATTCAATACCTGGTATTGGACGAGGCTGATCGTATGCTGGATATGGGATTTGTGAATGATGTGCGAAAGATCCTGTCCAGATTGTCCGACCAAAGACAAACAATTCTGTTTTCAGCAACTATGCCGCCGCAAATTCAGCAACTGACGAATACGCTATTAAACCAGCCCGTAAAAATAGCAGTAACGCCGCCAGCTACAACCGTGGAACGAATACAACAATTGCTATACTATACGGAAAAAAGACATAAGCCATCATTACTGTTGCAATTATTGAAAGATGAAGGTATGCAAACAGTGTTGGTATTTTCAAGAACAAAGCATGGGGCAGACAGAATCACTCAAAATCTTACTAGTGCGGGTATAAAAGCAGCAGCCATTCATGGAAACAAATCGCAGGCTGCAAGACAAACAGCCCTCCTGAATTTTAAAAAAGGAACGATAAAGGTATTAGTGGCCACAGATATCGCAGCCAGAGGTATTGATATAGACCAGATGGGTCATGTAATCAATTATGAGCTACCCAATGAACCAGAAACCTATGTGCATCGGATTGGGCGTACGGGAAGAGCTGGCAAAAATGGCGTTGCTATTTCTTTTTGTGATTATGAAGAGAAATTATATTTACGTGACATTCAAAAACTGATCAGCAAAACGATCCCTGTTGTAAAAGATCATGCCTTTGACGTTCCATTAATGCACGGCAATGATTTTAAACAACCCGGCTCATTGCAGATACTGCATCAGAGCGGTCGTTCAGGCAAAAGAAAGGGCCGGTTATTTATGCAGCAAATGTAGCCGACGATCACTATGCTGGCATTCAGTTAAGGATTATCTGCTTCATATAAATTTGGCCAATATAAAAAGGCATTTAATGGATAATATAAAAATCGGTGATACTGTTACGTTACAATCTCCGTTTGACTCTAAAAGACAATATACAGTAGTAGCAATAAATGGCTCTTATGTTACGCTGCAATATGCAGGGCTGCATAAGAACCTGGTTATTTATATCAAATGTATAAATAGGATACAGTAGACTAGATGGAATGAACGCTTGTACAATTTGGCACTACGTCTAATAACTGATAAACGAAACAATATGGAACAAGAATCTGTTTTAATAATAAAAGCTTTCCAAAAAACAACGTTCCGATTATTTGAAGATCATTATCGCAATTTTAAAGAGCAAGCAGGCAAATTAGATCGCCAAACAGACGAAAATGTATTTCAGCAGTTGCGCGGAAGATACGAGCGTCAGTTGCAATACCAATTGGGCCTGGAAGCCAAAGATTTGATGCGCGCATATAAGCGTAACGATATCTTGCAATTACAGCAATCACTTACTGAACATATTGCATATTGCCTGGTGGAGTTTAAGAGAAGAGCTAGTGCTCTTTAGAAAGCATTATTAGTCGGCAATCTCTAGCTTTGTAAATCCATCTCCATAAAAAACGCGGGCCAGATTTTCATTTCCGGTCTTATCATATTCTTCAATCCGACTCGCATCTACAATCCGCCAAAAATTTTTCAGCTTTAATTCATTATAGTCCGTTGTTTGTATAAATAGCCCTTTAATTGAAGAACGACTTTTAAATCGGATCTCGAATACGGGTCGGTTTTGTTTTTGTAGGGCTTTGTCTATTTGTTCGGATGTCATATAACAAGTATATTATTCGTGAAGGTCTACGATGTTTATAATAAAGTGATTTTGCATAATCATTGTTTGACGCTTATGCCTGACAATATGGGTTTCGTTCACCTGGCCAAAACGCATACGAATTGAAAGTTTTTTTTTAAAAGTACATGGCATCAAATTAATAGTGATCAAAACACGTGGAGCGCCGAAGAAATACCTGGCCCCCAATCCTGTTATCAGGCTTTCATATTGAAACCCAAATGTTATTTATGATTGATTTTGGTTAAACCTCGAAAATAAAAGAAGAAAGAGACGGAAATATGGGAAATAGAAAGAATGGAAATTAATTTAACTTATGCCCCTTTTATTATTGATGAAGATACGCTATTTATAATCATTTATCATAAAAATATAAATATCGGGCAGATGGCTTGTGGGTTCAAAGGGAACGCGGGTCTTTTGAAAGAATAAATATATTACATTTTGCCACGTTAAAATGCGCCATTCTATTATAGCATTGAATTCTCGTATGATCTTTAATAACATTAGATACCGTAACCAGTACGACACCTATTATTATCACAGCGACCTAAGAATATACACGAAATTGAATGATCCAGATATACTTGATATTTTCAGGTCCAATCCATTTTTATTGCTGCGAAGATTATCAAGACAATTGTCCACAAAATATCTAGGATCAAAAAGAAGACAAGTACATTTTGTACTGAAAAAATCTTTTTCATACATCAAGGTAAGCCTATTTAAAGACCTCAAGCCCTTTTTTTGATAAAAAGATAAACCAAGTTAGGTTTCCCTGTAAATGAAACCAATTTGCCACCGTGGAGCAATTAAAATAAATCACAGTTTGCACATTCCTGGTCTTACCTCCTGCAATAAACCTTTTTCTGATTTGCTTTCATTATTGCATTTTTTGTACTTGATTTATTTATTTGTTTGCTGAGCTGAAATGCTAACGTATTTGTCACCAGTAATTTTAATTTTATTCAGGTCTGTCGTTAATTTCTGCGGCTCATCATTGGTAAATTTATAATTAGCTATCCACATATTCTCCAGTAGGTGAGCACCTGAAGTAAAAGTGGATGAAAATCACCTATCCGATCCCTTCGTCGCCATCCTGAAAGCCTGGCAATTCACTCACTATTAAAAGATTTTCAACAATTTCCTCGTCAATTCGGGAAAGGCAAAATGTCACTGATTGTAAATGCGATATAATAAAGAATGGCACTCAGCTTGCCAAAGCAGCCTTGGTAATAATTTTCTCATACTCTGAAATCTATATAGACCTTCCAATCTCTGGTATATTTGAAAATTGTAATTAAATTGCTTCATTATATAAGCAAATGACCAGCAATATCAACGTCAAGGACAAAGTTCAGCCAGACAAATCCATAAAAGCCGCTCCATTTAAAAAAGAAGTGCGCGTTACCCGACCGCATAAGCACAACAGCTATTTTGAAATCATTTTCCTGACCAAAGGCAGCGGGCAACATACCATTGATTCACAAACCTATGAAGTGCAGCCGCCTATCGTTTTTTTTGTACGAAAAGAACAACTTCATTTTTGGAGCCTGGATGCAGAACCCGATGGGTATGTGCTCATCATTCGTAAGAACTTTATTGAAGTATGTCTGGACAAGGAAATAAAAACACTCCTGTATAAATTGAGCAGGCACTCTGTCATCCATTTAAAAGATCCTGATCGAATAACACAGTTATTCCATTTACTTACCCTCGAAAACCAGGAGGAAGGCCCTTTCTCGCAAATCATCACGGAAGGTCTGCTGAAAACGTTGATCGCTAAGTTGCTGCAACAGGAACCGATGACTGTTCCGCTTACTTCTTCCGGCAGCAATCTGTATAATACATTTCGTGAACTGCTTAGCCTGGATACACAACTTAAAAATAGCGTGGCACACTATGCGGAGCTGCTGAATACTTCTCCGCAAAACCTCAATGCAGCGTGCCGAAAGTATGGCAATACCGCAGCAGCAGATGTTTTAGGAGAATTCCTGATCGATGAGGCTCGGCGACTTCTAACTTATACCGACAATACCATTTCCGAAATCTCATTTCAGCTCAATTTTACTGACGCTTCCCATTTTGTTAAATATTTCAAGCGGCATACAGGCACTACACCTGCCGGGTTCAGGACCGAACACGCCTGATACCATATTATTTTCAAATATACCATCCATTGTAATATTTGTCAATCAACTTTGTTGTGCCCGTACTTCATATAAATGTCCGTTATGGACGGTAAAGAATTCTATTGATTTCAAACGGCATAAAATGAGTTATAAAATTATACATCCACCACAGCAACTTGCCAACTATGTCAGGTTTATTTGGTTCTTAGAAACGGATGTTTCAACAGACAGGCCGTTTATTCATAATGCATTTGCGCACCATTGTCCAGAAATCATTTTTTGCTACAAAGGTCAATTCAGGTACCAATTTGGCGGTAAAGAAGAACAGAAACTGATTTCGGGAGTCTACGGGCAAACACACACCTTCAGTAAAGTTGTATCTAACGCAGCTTTTGGCGTCTTTGGGTTTTATTTATATCCCTACGCCATTGCGCAGTTGTTTTTGCTGCCGGCAAGTGAGCTTACCAATCAGTCTATAGATATTAAAACGCTTTGCGGTAAAGAGGGTGAAATCCTTGAGGAGAAAATGATGCTGGCTTCAGACAACGATCAGCGGTTGACCCTGGTGTGTGATTTTTTGGAAGCACGCTTGAAAAATAGTAGAACTGACTACAATAATATTTGCTCCTCCATTAAAACAATTTCAAACGCTTACACAGAAATTTCCGTGAGATCGCTGGCGGGAACGAATTTTTTATCGCTTCGGCAATTTGAACGAAGATTTAAGGAGCTTTCCGGCTTTAGTCCTCAATTATTTTTGAGGATTGCAAAATTCAATTCATTGCTTGGAAACGCCCGTCAGGACAAATCGCTGACCGATATTGCCTATGAATATGGATACTATGATCCGGCACATTTTACGCACGATTTTCAAAAGTTTTCCAATCAAACTCCTAAAGAATATTTTAATGAGCAAACAATAGTCGCATCCGATAGAGGGACGGTTGATTTTGAACTATAGAATGTCGTTTTTATACAAATTTGCTCCATACGCTACCTTTATTTTTGCAGTAAAATAGTATTGTAATGAAAGATGTTTTAATCTCTGCCTGTTTGTTCATAGTGTTTATGTTTGGATCAACTGAGAAAGCTTTTTCGCAAACCAACCAACCGGAGGATAAAATGGAACTAACTGACAGCACAAATACAACGTCCCGAAAAGATGCAAATTATGTAAAAGGCATTACTACTCCGCGAGCTATTGCAATGACAGAATGGTTATTGGGATTAACGAGTGTGATCTTTGGTTGGCGGGCAAAAAAACAGCCAACAAAAAAACGCGCAAAAACGGCTATTGTTTTCGGCTTGTTTGCGATTATTCTTAGTATTGTTCATCTGGCTGTCACTTCCGGTGCTGTCTTCGGGTCGGGTAGCGGCAAGGCGGGTTCAATTTTGGCGCTATTGTTTGGATTGGTTGGCGTGACGCTTGGAGGGCGGACTCTCCGTTTATTTAAAACTCAAAGCCTCTAACCATTTGGTTCAGCAGTTATTTATGCTGGGCCGAGCAAGCAAATACCATACTATTTTCAAATATACCATACCGCCCTGGCCAATACGGTTTACTTTTAGCTGCACGTAACAACCCAATCGGATGATCCAAAATGTGTCGGGGCCCTTGCTTAAAAGCGGCTTTTTGTTTTTATGCTGTACTGCTTTTTTTTGCACAAAAATGCAGGCGCAGCAGTTACTCTCTTTAAAAGAAGTTCCTGCCCTTGTTGAAAAGAATGTACCGCAATTGCAGGCAGCCAGGGCCAGCGCTGCAGCCAGCCAGTCTGTCATTGATTATGAAAAAAGAGGCATTATGCCCGATCTTTCTGTGGGTTACCAGGCTGGAATGGCTACCTATAATAATATTACCGGCATGAGTTACCCCGGACTTATGATGCCGATAAGCGGGCCTCCAACTGCCAACAACCAACTCAATTTTGTGCCTGGGACTGCCGCTGCGGCATTGATCACCTGGCGACCAGTAACTTTTGGTCAACGCAATGCCGCCATCGAAAAAGCGTCAGCACAATACCATATGGCCAATGCTGGTTACAATGAACAGTTTTTCCGATACCAATATATGGCGCTTCAAGCCTACCTGGACGCAGCCTATTTTGCAAAAATCATTGCAGCACATAAAGCGAACATTACCCGCTACCAGAATAGCCTGGAGCAATCATTGATCCTTGCAAAAAACGGGTTGAAACCGGGTATTGATACCTTACAGATCCAAAGTTCCATTGCACAGGCAGAAATAGACCTGCTGCAAAGCCAAACCTTGTACAAGCAAAAATTAATAGAGCTGGGTACCCTCATCGGGCATCACGACCAGCAAAGCGCTTTAGTATTAAAAGACACTTCATTCACAAACCCGGTTGTTTTTGCAGATACAACTATGAATACGACCGCACATCCTCTTTACCAGGCGGCTGCCGCACAAAAAGAAGTAACTGCCGCTCAATTAAACGAAGTCAATAAATCATGGCGGCCAAAACTGGATATCTGGGGCAATGCCTATAGCCGGGGTTCCGGTGTAGATGCCACAGGCACTATACACAGGGTCGATGGCTTTAACTTTACGCGTACCAACCTGGGAGCGGGAGTACAGATTAGTTTTCCTATTTTACAATTTTACCAGCTGGGCGCCCGGAAGAAACAGTATGAACAATTGTTGAACGCTGATGAAGCGCGCGTAAAGCAGGTGCAGCTCGATCTTAATAAACAGGTGGCGATTGCTTTGGAGCAATACCAGACTAACATAATTGTGTTACAAAAAACGGCCTTCCGGTTACAAACAGCCCTGGACGCATTTAACAGTTTAAAGCTCAGCTACGAAACCGGTCTGGTTGATTTTACAAGGCTGGCACAGGCACAGTTTGAACTACAGCAAGCATCCATAAATCATGCAGGCGCGCTGTTATTACTGCAACGGTCATTGCTGGATGTTAGTGTGGCAAAAGGAGATCTAAACCTGTTTCTGAATCAATAAGAGGATCCATTTTTTTAAAGAAGATCAATATACGAATGAAGTTAATTACATCTGCGCTCCGGCACCCAGTAACTGTTCTTGTAGCTATTTTGGGTATTGTCTTTTTCTCATACCTGTCTATAAGAAACAGTAAGATCGATATTTTCCCTACACTGGGCCTGCCAACCGTTTATGTGGCACAGCCCTATGGGGGCTTATCGCCGGAGCAGATGGAAGGGTTCGTTACCTCTTATTACGAATACCACTTCTTATATATAACGGGCGTCAAATACGTCGATTCCAAATCCATACAGGGTGCGGCACTTATTAAAATAGAGTTTAATGAAGGTACTGATATGGCGCAGGCTATGGCCGAAGTAGTAGGTTATGTAAACCGCTCCAGGGCCTTTATGCCGCCAGGTACGGTGCCGCCGTTTATTGCCCGCTTTGATGCAGGAAGTGTTCCGGTGGGGCAATTAGTGTTCAGCTCGGAAACCCGGTCGCTGGGTGAAATTTCCGACCTGGCTCTTTTTAAAGTGCGCCCGATGTTTTCTACCTTACCCGGTGTATCAGCTCCGCCGCCATTTGGGGGAAACAATAAAACGGTCATTGTAAACATTGACCCGGATAAGATCCGCAACTACCATCTTACACCGGAACTGGTCATGCAAACACTGGCCAGCTCCAATACCATATCTCCTGCGGGTAATGTGCGCATTGGTGATAGCACCTACCTTACCCCACAGAATAGTGTTATAGAAAACCTGCAGGACCTGGAAACTACACCACTAACAAAAGGCAGCGGCGCTGCTGTTTATGTCAAAGATATTGCTACGGTAAGCATCGGCTCCGATGTTACTACCAGCTATGCACTCGTCAACGGCAAGCGTTCTGTTTATATACCTGTTACCAAGCGTGCAGATGCTTCTACCTGGGATGTGGTAAAGCTGGTAAAAGCCTCACTGCCTGATATGCAGGCGGCGATACCGGACGATATTAAAGTGTCTTATGAGTTTGACCAGTCAGGTTATGTGATCAGTGCCCTAAAAAGTCTGCTGTTTGAAGGCGGCCTGGGCGCATTGCTTACAGGGCTAATGGTATTGCTTTTCCTGGGAGACAGACGCAGTGCGCTCATTGTGGTAATGACGATACCGCTGGCACTGCTATCGTCTGCAACGCTGCTGTACCTGTTTGGTCAAACTGTCAATATTATGACATTGGGTGGTCTGGCCCTGTCAGTAGGTATCCTGGTAGATGAAGCTACGGTAACCATAGAAAATATTCACCGGCACCAGGAAATGGGCAAAAGTAAAAGACAGGCGATTGCTGATGCCTGTAGAGAAATCGCAACGCCTAAATTACTGATATTACTAAGTATCCTGTCGGTGTTTGTTCCCGCCCTGTTTATGAATGGGGTGCCAAGAGCGATGTTTATGCCGCTTTCATTAGCGGTGGGTTTTGCCATGATTGCCTCATTCCTGTTGTCACAGAGCTTTGTACCGGTGATGGGCAACTGGATGATGAAGGGCCATTTAACAATGGCCCGCTCCTCCGGCAGGTTTGATCGTATTAAGGCACGTTATCATCGTTTTATGGAACGCTTTTCCGGTAGAACAGGAATTGCAACCGCAACCTTTTCGTTACTTTCTGTTGGATTGGCGATCCTGTTTTTTATTTTTATTGGCACCGAATTATTTCCTTCGGCAGATACCGGGCAAACCCAGGTGCGTTTGCGGCTTCCAATAGGCACCCGGCTGGAACGCACAGAAGATGCCACCCGAAAACTGCTGAACCTTTCATCGCAAATTGCGGGTAAGGAAAACGTTGAGATCACCTCTGCCTTCGTGGGTACACAACCCTCCAGCTTCCCGGTAAACTATATTCACTTATGGACAGGCGGCCCCAATGAAAGTGTAACAAAGATCAAGCTGGCAAAAGGATCAATCGGTATTGAAGACTTTAAAGAACAGCTGAGGGCAAAGATGAAAAAAGAAATCCCGAATGCGGTAATTTCTTTTGAACCTGGCGATATTGCAAGCCAGGTATTGAATATGGGCACCACCAACCCTATTGAAATTGCAGTAGTGAATAAAAACCTGGACCAGGGAAAGGCAACAGCAAAAAAACTGGTGAGCCAATTAGCTGCGCTGCCTTATATGCGTGATGTACAGATAGCCACACCGCTGGATTACCCGGCTATAAAAATAGATGTAGACCGTGTAAAGGCCGGGCAGTTGGGCCTGACCACCGACCAGGTGACGCATTCCGTGGTAGCGGCCACTTCCAGTACCCGTTTTCTTTCTCCGGGTTATTGGCTGGATAAAACAACAGGTACGGCCTATATTGTACAGGTACAATACCCGGAATACCGGATGAACTCCACCTCTCAATTGGAAATGATCCCCGTAAGCGGAGGAATGGGTACCAACCATTTGCTTAATGAAGTGGCTTCCTGGAAAAAGATCAGCATGCCCGGGGAATATGATCGCCTGAACCAGCAGCGTTACATAACAGTAACCGCCAATGTGCATAACAAAGACCTGGGAAGCGCTTTTAAAGCAACTGAAAATATAGTTGAAAAAATCAGGAACGATCTGCCCAAAGGAGCCAAGGTTCTTGTAAGAGGGCAACCGGAATTATTATCTCAAACACTGGGCAACCTTCAGTTTGGATTGTTGGTGGCAGTAGTAGTGATCTTTTTACTGATGGCCGTATTCTTTCAATCGTTCAGAGTAGCAGTTGTATTGTTATCTGTAATACCCGCGGTAATTGCCGGTGCGTTGCTGTTACTGCTGCTCACCGGGCAGTCTATGAACATTCAGTCCTATATGGGAACGATCATGGCAATTGGGGTTGCTATTGCCAACGCCATATTATATATTACCAATGCAGAGTTATTGCGCAAAGAAGGAAACATACAAAACGCTTACCTGTTATCTGCAGAAACGCGTCTGAGGCCCATATTAATGACCAGTATGGCCATGATTGCCGGCATGATCCCTATGGCGCTGGGGGGTGAACAAACAGCACCGTTGGGTATAGCTGTTATTGGCGGCCTCATTACTTCCACTTTAAGCGTGTTGTTTTTCCTTCCCTATGTGTACCAATGGAGCGTTGGCAAAAAAGCTTACAAAATTCAATCGCTTGATCCGCAGGATCCTCAATTCATCACACAAAACCAGTCAAAACAAGATGTTCAATAAGTGTCTTTTATTTTCAGCCATTGTGCTGGTAGCCGCCGCCTGCAATCAAAAGAAAACAAAAACCGGCAGCAACCCGGCTGTTGCTGCGGTTACAGATACTGTACCCGTTTTTATTCTCAGCAGTACGGAGCTCAATAAATCCATTGAACTGCCCGCAGAGCTGCAACCATACGAAACCGCGGCCCTTACACCTAAAGTGGAAGGATACGTAAAGCAGATGCGCGTGGATATAGGAGATCGCGTACGCAAAGGACAGGTACTGGTGGTGTTGGATGCACCGGAATTAATGGCTCGTTCCGCAGAATTCCAGACGGCTATTTCAACTGCCCGTTCTAAATATATGGCCAGTAAGGATGTGTACGACCGCTTATATAAAGCAGCCCAAGCCAAAACAGCAGGCATTGTTGCGCCTGTGGATCTGGAGAAAAGCCGCAACCAGCAATTGGCGGATAGTGCAGCATATGAAAGCGCAAAGAGCCTGGCCCGCTCTTATCATCAGGTTGCCGGCTACCTGACCATAACGGCTCCGTTCAGCGGAATTATTACTGCCCGCACGGCTGATCCCGGAGCATTGGTAAGCCAGGCCACACCGGTATTAACCATCCAGAATACAGACGTACTGCGACTGAGGGTAGCCGTTCCGGAGCTTTATGTATCAACCGGTGCTACAACAAAAACAGTGAGCTTCCGGGTACAAAGCAATCCCAATAAAAGCTTTGCAGCAACACTGTCACGCAAAAGCGGTGCTATTGACCCTCAAAACAGAACAGAAACCTGGGAATACAGGTACCTGAATGCGGGTAACGAATTAAAGGCCGGCAGCTTTGCCTATGTGCGGCTTGATCTGGAACGCAGCCTGCCTTCCTTTGTAGTAGCACCTTCCGTCGTTGCAACGAACCAGGAGCGTAAGTTTGTAATTGTAGTGAAAAACGGAGTTGCGGAATGGGTGGATGTACGCCCGGGAATGAGCAACGAAAAAGGCATTGAGATTTTTGGTAATCTTACCAATGGAGATACTCTTGTACAGCGGGCAACAGATGAGCGCAAAGCAGGAACCAGTGCTTATTGGAAGCTGGCTAAATAGTATACTATATATTATTTCTTAGGCCGGAAGTCCTGATCGCTGAAAGGTGGTACTGTTGGAACCGTAATTACATTAAAACCATGTTTGGTTGCCTGATGGCAGGTGTTACAGGTAGCTGTAAGTACAAGGTAACTGTTTTTAAATCCATCGCTATTCTTTTGCTCAATAGCTTTGCTTACACTTTGCAGCGGTGGCTCAATCATTCCAAGGTCACTAACTTCCGGCCGGTCCGGGCAAAACTTTTTAATATCATCCACAATTTCTTTGATCTCATTAATTTCAAAGTCTGCTAACTCCCAGTTTTGCTCTTTTCCCGCAAACCAAAGCTTATCATGATGTACCTGTATGCTGCTCATAAATTCGCCCAGTCCCGGCTTATAGCTGTTGCTCAATTTTGATTGAAGACTGTCTATTTGATTTTGTAAGGCACGTGTATTGCCTGCTTGTTGCGTACAGGTTGAAAACATAATAGCGGTTGCTATCCAGAAACAATATTTCATACAGCTTTTTTGTTGAGGAACGTCCTGCTTATAAAGGTCCGATAATATGCCTAATAAATATGGTATTTTTGAAAATATTCCGGTATGCCTGAGATACAGATTGGCGTTGCGATGCGATACTTTACCCAATATTACCAATCTATTAGTGGAAATTTTCTCATTCGTCATCAGAAAGCCGCCTTTATAGACCTTTTTTAACGTTGAGTCACATTTCTTTTTATTCAGTCCGGTAATCGGGATGCCGATCAAGTCGATAGAGCACGTTTCTTCAGGCACATTCCGGCTTTCTGGCCATTATCTATTTAAAACAGCCATTTGGCCGGAAGATTTTGACTCCGGATCACAGAACGCGTATCCGTTGCTGGTTTTCCAAATATTAGCGCCGTTGTTACGTATTACAGCAATAAAATCTTTTATAGTTGCCCTGTAACAGATCACCGTACTGATCTTCTTTTTAGGCAAACAGTCGAGGCTTGTGAATTTAAACCCATACCACTGAGCCATGTCTGCTACAAAATAATCCAACTGTACATCTTTGTATACCCGCTCCGTTCTTCTCCAATTTGTTACGAGGTCAATGCCAGAAATATTATAAGTATTTATAGCAACTTTTTCCTGTGGTGATTCTTCTTTTGTGTAATGAGACAAATCATAACATTCCCTGACTATTTCCTCCCCATGTCTATTTCTTACTGTCACTTCTCCTGTTTGTACAGCAAGCAATGATCCTTTAGAATCTATACGGGTATCAAAATAACTACCCGTAGCAATGAACGTTACAGCAGGAGTCTTTATTTCCAATAGTACATCAGAGCGCTGATTACCCTCAACATAAATCTCACCCTTCTCCAATTCTATAAATTGTTTTTTTGAGTCAAACCTGTCGGGATAAATTTTTATGGAGGTCATCGCATTTAGCCGGATGCGGGTTCTATCCGGAAGCTCTACTATGTATTGCTGCATATCGTCTGTACTTATTTGCTGAACAGCTGTTGTAACACTGTCTGCTGTTACAGAGTAAGGCATTGTCTTGTATTGAACCACTCCTGGGCGCAAAAGGACTGCCATTTTCCCATAACGTCTCAACATGCCTTTGTAATTGCTATCTATAACAAAGCGCTGAGTGTTGTCCAACTGAAATGTACAATAAAAATCTTTAGTCGGAATATCTCCCTTTTTTGTATCGGCACATAATATATTATTAGGACTATTCTGCTCACGAAGGGTATTGAGAATATTTATTGCAATAAAGACCAATATGCAGGCCGCTGCCCAAATAGCAACGCGAAGCACGATTATCTTTTGTTTTACAGTTTCTTCTTGTCTTCCTTTGCGTATAATAGCTTCGGCAATTGCTTCACTATCTACTTTTCCTTCCAACACTTTTGCCGGTAGCTCCGGTTGTATTTCCTCAATAAAAGAAACTATTTCATCATCATCATACAAATCCCACATTATCCGCAAGGTAGCTTCCTCATTGGTCGTGGCGAGGCCTTCCATATGCTTTTTGAGCAGGCGTTTAAATAAAATTGATGGTTCTGCCATTGTTCATTTTTTAATAATTAAAACAACAATAGGTGCAAATAATTACTTATAATTTTCTGTATCGATTTTCTGGAGTTAGCCAATTCATTCCTGATGGTGTTAGTTGACCGCCCCAATGCCGCAGCAATCTCTTTAACAGGCCAGCCTTCCACGGTCCTCAAAACATATACCTTCTTTTCCGCTGGAGGTAGCTGATCAATTGCTGAAGCCATAATGTTTTTCATTTCCTTTGAATCCATTTCCTCTTCCGGCGACTGTTCATTTACTGTTTCTACCACTTCTTCTAATGAATCGGATAAATGTGCAAACTCCTTCCGGAAACGATCGACGGCCTTATTATTTGCCACTTTATGAAGCCAAGTGTGAGGGTATTTCATAAAACCCACTTTTAGCCGTTGTTTCCATAATTCCAGGAATACGTCCATTAGTACTTCCTCCGCCCAGTAGCGGTTGCGTAGTATCCTGAAAACGCGGGTCAATAACTCATGCCAGTATTTCTTTACAATCTGGTCAAGGGCGCTTTCATCTCCCAAAGCAAGACGTTTAAACATTTTGAAAAAGGTTTAGTTACCAGGCATACCGGTAATGATCAAAATTGTTTAGTAGTGGAGAGTAAACAGTAGTCTAAAAAAAGTTTTGCTTCAATTGGTACATTTACTCCCTTTTATACGATTATATATATAGAAGGTTATTTTTAAAAAGGAGGTAAATCACAGCACTACTAAGATACTAAATATTAAAACCAATTGCATCACATTTAATAGAAAACAGGTAAAAAAAAATACAGATTACCTGCCTGGAATTTGTGTTGTTATCCGCTTCAGGCCCAATGACATTGCGATTGCTGGGGATGACTCCCGGATTTATTTAAAGACTATTTTCAGATCGTCATCTTCAGCAATTTAGCCAGACCCAATAGTGGAGCGCATAGGGCATATTAAAAGGGTTATTCCGAAACGAGTGTTTTCGGCTTTTTTCATCGTTGTATAGGAAATAAATGATAATTGTGGCTGATGAAAATTAGCTAAAGGGCTACTTATAGATCGGCTGGCAACCATTTGCCTTTGAGGGGTAAAAGTTAAAAATAAAGAGTATGAATTTCGTTTTTGATATTGATCCTTCCGAGCGTATTTCAAAGCGATGTAGCGAAACTGGGAAAATCATCCATTCAGACAGGACGGAAGCCATTGTGGCCCTTTCTAAATTGAAACACGCATCCCGCCGAAAAGATGAGACAGGTAAACGCATTAAGCACAGAGCTCTGAAACCCGGTGGTAAAAGAATATACTATTGTTCATTTTGCTGTGGCTACCACCTAACAAGCTGGACCTGGTGGCCATTTGGTACCAAAATTTATTTAACCAGACAACAAAAAAGAATAAAATATGAGACAATGTTTACCATATAAATCACAACGCCTGTTTTACCAAAACAAAAAAGATCATACTGGTCGGGCAGGCTTTTTATCGGCAAAGGGTATGCCGTGCTGAAACACTGCATACCCTCTTTAAACCTGTAAAACAGGTCACCCGTTTTACAAAAGACATATATTAAGTATTATAAATTTACGAAAATGACTTCAATAAAGAGTCGCAAGACTATAAATTTCGCTTTTTCAATTGGAGCACTGCTTTTTACAATTATAGCAACATTTGCTTTTACTTCGGCAGGCTCTAAGAATGAAAAAAAGTTCGCAGGATATTATAGATTTACACTAAATAACCCTGCAATGTCCAATACTGCCGGCTATGTCAGTAATGTAAACAACTGGTCTACAGATCTGGTGGAGGTTAATGAAGATGACCTTCAATGCTCTTCTGGGAATTACCAGGCTTGTGAAATTATTGCACCAGTGGCAGATGTGGATGCCAGCCACAAGTTAAAAGGCACTATTACCGAAAAAGCTGGCAGCAGCAGCTTCCGTGTCATTAACTCCTATACTCCCAGCACGGGAACTGCAAGTTACAATAACAGGACTCCATGACGGCGTTAAAGGTAACAAGAGGCAGCACCAATACCTCTTGTTACCTTTTTATCATTTCTATTGCGGGTTCTGCTCAATTCCGGAAATAGTTACAATATCTGTTGGCAGTGGCAACGCAAAATAATTGGCATTAGCATTTAGCGTATATGTTTGATTCTTCACCATCCTTTTCAGGGAAATATTTGCTCCCATGCTATTGTACCGCTTTATATCAGCCCATCTCAACCCCCTGTATAACAACTCTTTTCTCCGTTCTTCTAAAATGCGGTTAAGCGTTCGGGTTTGATCTATATCCATTTCCGGTGTATAAGAACCTGCGCTCATTCTCTTTTGCAGTAATTTATTAAGCTGCTCCCATGCTCTGGAAATATTACCAGTTCTTGCGTAACACTCGGCGCTGATCAAATACATTTCTGCTGTTGTAATACCTGTAAAGTTTATAAAAAGATTTTGGGAATAGCTTCCTTTAAACTTATAATATCCATCTTTAGCAGCAAAGAAGGCTTTTTTTCGCAAATCATCATTACTATAGCTATTAAAAAGAATGGTGTCTATTAATGCCCTGGAGGGATCGTGAGCAGTAATATTGCCGTTCATATCGGTATAAAAGATGGTTTCCTTATTGTATTTCTTAAATATGGCAGAGCCGGCAGACAGGCTTGCTCTTATGTCGCAGGTAGAACAAGGCATCATATTATAATCTATCAGCGAATCCTTAATGGCAAGGGAACGGTCCGCATATTGCAAAGCGCTGTCGAACCGGTTCATTAATAAATAGGTTCTTGCCAGCAATCCATAAGCAGCAGCTTTCGATGGCCGAAGTACATGAGCAGGCAAATCGGGCAATTCCAGTAACGCGCTTTTCAGGTCATTAACAATAAAGTTATAACAGTCCTCCACACTGGATCTGAATGATGCAACATTAAAATCAGAGCTTTGCCTCAGCACAATACCCAAATCCGTTTTAGCCGATTGTGCATTGTACGCCTTGGAATAGGCCATCAATAACTCTAAAAAGTAATAAGCCCGGTAAAACAAAGCAGAACCATGTACATTTTTCCAAAGAAACTGGTTGTTTTCATTTAGCTTTTCTTTCTGCGTAATTTCAAGGCAATAATTAGCTGTGTATACCGGCAGATAACAATAGCCCCAATCATTGGGGTCATTATATACATAGTGTTGCCATACATAGCCTTCCTGTATATAAGAAGGTACGGCATTATAGGCCTCGGAAGGCAAAAAATAGTCATCTGCCGCAGTCTCTATGCTGGAGGGCGTTGTGCTAATATTCATTTTTGAACTATAATCCAGTAAAGCCTGCGCATCCTCAAGAGTCGTTGGGGTTGTTTGGGTAAGGTTTGGTTTTTGATCCAGGTATTTTTTGCACGCCTGTCCAAATAAACAAATAAGGATCATGCAGGCTAGTATATACTTTGTTTTCATCATAAAAGCATTTGAAGGTTATTGTAATCTTATACCTAATGTATATTGCTTAGGAGGGGCAAATCCTCCGGGATAATCCGGATCAATACCCTGCCTGTTTAACCGCCATAAAATGCCCAGGTTGGCCAGGTTGCCATAGAAAGCAATCTGGCTAAATGGTCCCCTGGTCACTTTCAGCGGAAGCTCGTAAGTGATGTTGATGTATTGGAGTCGGATATGATCAGCCTTTAAAACATGCAATTCAGAATTGCTGTAAAAGCTGCTCCTGTAATCAAATTGGGGATAATCCATGTACACCAGTCCGGGAACATTTGTACGCCTTTCATCGCCCGGTTGTTGCCAGCGATTTGCGTATTCTTCATTCCCAACACCGTTTAAAAACAGTGAACTATAGTCCAGTGCATTTTTTCTAAAATAGTACCCAAGTTTGTACGCGATGTTAATAGAAACAGAGAACCGTTTCCAGGAAAAATCATTGATCAGGTTTCCGAAATATAAAGGATTAGCCGGCCCTATGTAGACTACCGAAGAACTGGAAATTCCTTTGATATTGGCCGCTGATATTATATTTTCGTAATCTGTGCTAAGGGTATCATTCAAATAACCGCGTGGGTCACCACTGCTGTTTAGCCCACTCCATCTGTATGCGGCAATAGCATATAAGGGTTTGCCTTTAACGGGAAAAATGGTATTGCCTCCGCCCAATAAGCCAACGCCGCTTTCCGCTTCAGAAGTATAATAGGCAGTTGTTTTATCCGAAGCGTAGTTAAACAGCAGGTTGGTATTCCAGCTAAATACCCCATTTATGTTGGTGCTTCGTAAATCTATTGACAAACCATGCCCCCTCATTGCAGCCACATTCCTGGTAATAACATTGGAACCGCCCCAGGCCGTATAATCATAGTTTGTTTGCCCGTAAAGATCTGTTCCTTTTTTCCAATAAAAATCAACGGTACCATTAAGCCTGCTATTGAAAGTTGCGAATTCTGCACCCAGGTTCAACTGCCTTACTTTTTCCCATCGCAGACTGGGATTATTAATAGTAGTTATGTAGGTGTATGGAAAAGGCAGGTTGGTACTGCCTCCATTACCATAAGCGGCTATCGGCAAGGCGGTTTTTGTTAAATCCACATTTCCGCTATAGCCGTAAGACGCGCGCAGACGCAGGTGTTGAAAAACGGGTTTATCAAAAAAGGGTTCGTCGGTAACATTCCAACCAGCTCCCACAGACCACAAGGGCTTCCATTTATCGTTGGTGTTCAAACCAAAAATATTGGCGGCATCCTTACGTGCACTGCCGGAAAGGCTGTAGCGTCCCTTGTAAGTATAAGAGGCATTCGCATACAGTGCCACAAAACGATTGATGGTTCCGGTTAAGCCCAGGTTACCCGTTGGTACAGATTGTGCATTACCTGTTATATAATTGGTATAAGTAGGGGTATAATCCACACTGGTATTATAATACAATGGATCTTCATTATAGCCGTAAAGCCGGTGTCCGTCACTGCTGGTTTTTATTTGTCGCAGTTCTGCCCCAATTATGGAGGACAACGCATGGGATCCCAGGTTTTTCCTAAAATTTAGCTGCCCGCGGGCACTATAGGTTTGCAGCTGACCATTGCTAAGGTCTGCAATTGCCCCTGCCGGTAAAGGCGATTTGCCGGTACTGGGCTGAAACAGCTGGTTGTACAGGTTGCGGGTATAATAGCTAAGCGTATCGGCCAGTGCAAAGCCATCCGTACGTTGCCGGCTGTATTGGTACAACAGATCCAGGTTCAGGTATTCTGCAAGTTTGTAGTTAATACCCACATTGGCCAGTAACTCTTCCAACTGATTTTTTCGCCGGGCATGCTGATAGTCCGTTGCGGGGTAATAAAACCAATTGCGCAGTAAGCCGCCACCGGCGGTATCTAAATAGGTCAGCCGTATATTTTTAGCTACGGGTAATTGGTTACCCAGGGCATCCGAAAATTTTAAATAGGGAACAGAAAGCGTCTGATTCAGTTTTATAGATCCATAAGAATAATCATCCGAAGCCTGGTTGGTATTTGTGTTGGTGTAATAAACCCCCAGTTTTACCTGGAGGTTTTTAACCGGCCGGTACACGTTGTCTATACGCAGGTTCAGTTTTCTGCTGGCATTATCCACTATGTTTTGATCGTTATAAATCTGATCATAGTTGCCAGCAATGATCCAGCCATAATTAGTGCCGCCTCCGATAAGGTTTAGGGCATGCTGCTGAATATAAACCGGCCGGTTTATAAAACGGTTATATTCCGCCCTTGTATCCGTTTGCGCCAGTTCACCAATCAGCTTCGCAGAATCAGCTACGGAAATCAATCCGTTCTTTCGTTTAATAAAAACCTCGACAGCGTCTGTGAGAGCAGGATAGCTGCTGTTATTAATCATATCATTATAATATCCCTTGTTAAAAAGAAACTGCTCCACACCAATATAATCCCGCGTTGATATTTGGGGAATGGCATAAACATCCACCGCGTTTTTACGTATGAGGTTACTGTTAAAAGAAACGCGGAGTGGCTGATTAAACCTGCCTTTTTTCAGCGTAATAACAATAACACCGTTACCGGCTCTTGGTCCCCATATGGATGTGGCCGCAGCATCCTTGAGTACAGATATGGATTCCACATCATTAGGGTTAATGTTATTAATATCTCCCTCAAAAGGGAAATTGTCCACAACAATTAAAGGATCCAAGGGGCCATTGATGGTTCCCATGCCATTAATGCGAATGCCTGTATTGTTTTGCGGGTTACCGTTAGAGTTGTTTTTTCCGGTAACGAATGTAAGCCCCGGAACCATACCATTCAAACGATCCAGTATATTGGTGCCCACTTGCTGGTTTAGCCGTTTATTGTCTACTACAAAGACGGAACCATTAATTTCATTGGGTTTTACCTGCTGAAAACCGGTGTTGACCAACACTTCTTCTATTTCTTTTATGCTGGGTTGTAATTGAACTGCGAGGTTTAGCGTATTATTATCAATAACGATCTTTTGTGTTTGGTAACCGCTATAAGAAATTACCAATGTATCCGGCAAATGGCCTGTTCCTAACCTGAAATACCCTCTGGTGCCGGATTGCGTGGCTGTTCCGGCATGTACTAATTGAACAGTAGCCCCTGGCAGCACTTTTTTCGTTGCGGAGTCTGTTATATTTCCTGTTACGTAGACTGGGGAAGCTTTTTGAGCCATAAGAATTGCGGTACAGCCCAAGAATGCTATTAATAAGGTAAGCTGTTTCATTGCGCATTAGTTGTTGGTTGGGGAAGGAAATCGTTTTTTAACGGAAGCGGGGGACTTTGCCCTTTTAGCAAGGCGTTTATATTTTGCTCAGTGAGCTCTTCTGAACCGGTGATAGCCGCTACCGTGCCCTCGGGGCTGATCCATACATAATGCGGAATACTTCTATGGGGGAACATTTTTTTAAACAGCGAGCTACTGTCTGCTACAACAAGAGGAGAAAAGGTTTTTCCATTTGCCTGCTGCCACTGACGGAGCAAGGCTGCAATTTTTTCCGGGGTATCTTTGGTGCGCTTCGTACAATTAACGGAAATAATCTGCAACTTAGCCGCATAGCGTTGTTGCAGGGAATCCAGTGCTGAAAGCTTGTACACGCACCCACCGCACCAGGCGGCCCAAAAATCCAGTATCACCAGCTTCCCTTTAAAGTCTGACAACCGGATCGTTTTGGCCGGATGGTTATATAAATTGGAGAAGATTATATCCGGTACGGTATCTTTTATCGTTAAGGGTTTTATGACATTTTCCTGGGCTGCCACGTACAGGCATAAAATGGCCCCTACGCTTGCCAGCATAAATTTTTTCATAATGAATCATCGTTAAGTAATGCAATATTGTTTGGGAAACGGGTGGGCATGGGTATAGGTGTAGCATCGAAAAAAAGGTGTTTGCCCAAAAAATGCCGGAGAGGCAGGGCCGATGCTTAAATGAGAACCGGCCCGCCACCCGGCAAATGATTACTCCGGATTACGCGGGTGACTGGCGTACCGGAAATTATATTGGGCCGGATAAACATCTTCTAAGTGACGTATTCCTAACCCGGCAAAAAAAATAATATAGCTGATTCTCGCTTTCATTTACGTAGAAGCGAGTCTTGTTGAAAAAGAAAAGGTGTGAGTTCCACCTCCCTGATGCAACATAAAGTTTCTGAGGCCTTACGCTACCAGATCAACAGCAGAACCCACACCTATTCTTACGAATACGTCAAAAATAACGCATCCTTCAGAATAATTTGTGGGTTTTAGTCTACTGTCCTGTGAGCGGCCTCAGAGTGTTGCCACAAGACTCGTCGGAATTACCCTAATTATTTAAAAATACGGTCATGCATTTCTATTATCAACAACAAATATAATGATTTCATTTGATTCACATAAGCATCAAATGAAATTTTTATTTATCATCACTTTGTTTAGTGATACATTATCTTGAAAATGATACAGTTGTTGCCAGAAATTTAAAACGATTTCTCAATGGAATTCCCTTGAGTCTAAGGGATTTTTCCGGAATATTGGTTGAGGTATCTCAAGCAACTTTGTCGCGTATTATCAACGGTTCTTCTACATTTAAATATGACAAATTAAAAACTATTGCAGAAGCTTTAGGTGTTTCTGTCGTCGAAATTCAAACCCCTTCTTGTCAAATTCCCGAGAGAGATGTACTGGTTAGGAATCTCAAACGATTTATAAAAAAACACAACCCGGATACAAACATATCTCTAATTTTAAACCAAGATCACTCAGCGCATTTTGTCGATCTATATATTCATTTAGGGCGCTTAGATAGCTTTCAGTCAATTAGTGTCATTAAACAAAACATTAAAGACGAATTTGGGGTCAGTCTTGTTAGCTCGAATATCACAAATACGTTATCTAGGCGAAAAAAAAATATAGAAAGCAGAGCCGGAGAAAGAACTAATACTCTTGAGTATAGAAGGAGGCGTTAAGGGCACTTCGATTTTTTACCCCTGCCTTTTGCGAGGGTAGTTAGCTTTGTATTCTAAATCAAAGAATTTCATTTTTTATTTAAAAGATATTTTGTTTTCAATTTTACGATTATGTATTTAGTGTATGCTCGCTTTACAACCATAATGGAATATTAACTATCGAGCACTTGCTGATTTCTGTGGCGTAGCGTCTATTATAATTATATCAGGGACTTGTTTTTTGTTTAAAATTGCTTTCTGCTTTATCGCTTCAACACGTTTAATTGTGTTCACGCTTTTAGTCGTTTTCAGTACCAAATAAATGCTCGTATCGGCATTTTCTGCCTTATTGTAAGCCGGCAATTGTTTCAAATAACCATTTACTAGTTTTTTGTTTGATGAATATTTTATCTCGATAGTTACTAATGAGCTATACCCGCCCGTAATTTTGAAATCAAGTGCACCACTTCCTGCATTTGATTCCCTGCTTAAATTTAAATTGTTAGCTAAACAATATTGATCAGCTATCCCGTAAAACAATTTTTGGGCAAATCTTTCATTTCTGAGTTTACCAGCATTGTCGTATAAAAATTCAAACCATCCATTACTTTCTATCAGTTTAGCATATTGCTCGCATATTTTTTTAACAACAACCAAAATTGTTTCGCTTGTAACAGGTTGTAGTTTTTCTAAATCTAAGGGAAATTCATTAACTGCCTTTTCAGAAAGTTCAGCCCATACAATTTGTCCGCTGGGGTCATTTATAAAATCATAGGATTTTTTTGGCTTCTCGTTATATTGCTTTATCAGATCTTTAAATGCATCGGGGTTCGATAATATGGCAGCTTTCAAATTTTGTTTACCAATTTTTGCTGAAGTAGCTTCTTTCCAACTTTCGCCAATTTGGGAATTTACCTTTTTTCTCAATTCGTCATTTTCCATACAAACCCTGTCAATGTCGTCCCAGCAGAAAGCCAACGGTAAATCTTGTAATAATTCTTTAGCAGTAAAAACAATAGGCTCTCCTGTTTTGGGATTATACGGCAATAAAATCTGAGCACTTTTTGTCTTACTAAAATTCCTTTGTTTAACACCTAATTCATTACACACCCGTTGAGTAAAAGCGATTAAATCTTTCCGAATAATATGTATTGTAAGATCAGAGATTCTGTCTGCACCAATATTTTTTTCAAAAAGCCCAATCAACTCAAATATTATCGGATCATTAATCCCCGCCTTAATTATGTCAGTTGCACTTAAAAGTAGTTGGCTGGCAAGTTTTGGGCCAATTGCGTTCCCGCTTTTATTTCCACTTGAATATCCTAAAGCAACATATTTAAACTCCTTAAACTGCAATCTTTGAAACGCCTCTTTAAACAACCTGTCAGAATGTGATCGAGAGTTTTCAATTAATTTTAAAACATGCGAGAAATAAGTTTGAAAATTCGAATAAGAATTTTTAAACTCTTTAATCCTTGCATTTTTCAATAAGGACGGGTCAACATACAGTTTACTGTCAACGTCCACAAACGCGTTGAATACCCCTTTAATATCAAGTTGTTCAGCAGATACTTTTAATATTGTACTTAACCTTTGAGGCATTTATCAAGTTCTTAATGCTCACACTCGTTTGAGCTTTGTGTAGCTTTCAACCTTCTTCGTTTCAAATAATTCTAATAGTTTTTTTCTTATAGAATTTTCTGCTTTTGGATTTTTATCTTGCTTATTTAGAACTAAGTCAATTGATATTTGAAAATCTGAATCTTCTTCTGCTGCCTTAACATAGTCAGGAAATCCAAGATTTATTATTGCACTACCTTCCACACCACCGTGGTTAAGCTTATATCTTACTTTGGCGGCCCCAAAAATTAGCTTTGGGAAATACTCAACATTGTTTAATAAAATATGATTTTGTAGTTCCTTGCCATTTAGCTTTAAATTATCTATCTCATTCAAAAACTCTTTTATATCAGCATGGCTTTCAACATTCTCATCTAAATACACATCAATATCAGTTATAGATTTAAACTCTAGGTAAATATTGAAATTACTTGCAAACGAATAAAAAAACTGAACTCTAGATGTATTGTCAAAATGATTGAACTTAACAGTTATAATATCTTCGCTTGAATTAATTATTGCTTTTTGAAAAAATTGTTCCTTCAAAGCATTCATTATAATATTGTTTACTTCATTTGTCTCCTTTGATGTTGAGTTTTGTTGTACTGATATCTGTATATCGTTTTCTGATACTTTTTTTAAAGTAATAGCACCATTATGATATGTTTTATTGTTTGTCCAATCGCTAAGTAAATTTGATCGTTCTATCTGATATTCAAAAACCGCAGAATTTTCATCTTCAAAGTAAAAAGTAGGACTACCAATAACTTTATAATTAGGTTTATATGTATGCCTTTCAAGTATTAAAGAATGTAGATCAATGTCCTCGCTAAGTACTGCTGAAAATTCAAAATCAGAATTGCATTTTATTGACGACGTTTTGTATTTTATGCTTTCTTCTTTTGTTTTTTGAGCTTCATATAACACCGAATAATCTCTCGGACTTATTACACTTTTCATCAATAAAGGGACTGAATTATTTTTTTCATTATGACCAAGAAATATTCCTTTTTCCCGTAATAATGTGTTTATATTAGCATTTGTAACATTCGATTTTACAAGCAATTGCCTTATATAATCCCCTTGAGGTAGAATATCTTTATTCATATCACTAATTTCTAAAATCAGATGGAAATTTCTTTATTTCCAGGTTCTGATCAATTTTGTACATTGGAAACTTGACAAGTTTTTCTTTTACCAAATTTTCATTATTTAGATAGTCATAGGCCTTATAATTCAAGATGACTTTATTTACAGCATTTAGATGATCAAAAGACTTGGCAAAATTTAAAATTTGGACAAACTGCTCTTCTTCAAAATCATCATTGATGAATATTGATAATGATATGATATTATCTCTTTCCGTTCTCAATGCTATAATATCTGAATACAGATAGTTCAATGGAAATATTTTCCCAAAAGAGCTCTCTTGTAGCGAAGTAAAGTTTAAACCACTATTATGATAAACGAAGTCAACGTTATTACCTCCAAACACCTCTTTTGTTCTATGTATACTTTCGTAAAGAAAATTCACTTTATTATTGTCTAGCAGAATAATCTTGTCAAAAACCAAGTCGCTATCAATTTGAATGTTGTTAACTTTTGATATTAGATCAAATTTTAGATCACTAGTATTTGAAAGCCACACTAGAATACCAAATATTTCGGTTTTATTTACTCCAATAAAATTTTGATTTATGCTGTTTTTAAGTTTCGAATTATTAAAACATTCTAAAGAGTAAGCTAAATCTTTGATATGCGATTTGAAGAGCGTAGTTGGATATTTAGTATATTCTCCACCAACGTATTTTGATGAAATTAAGCCGATGTCAATAGTATAGTCTTCCAATGGATTTTTGTAGCTTATTAACCCATCTATTCCGTGAGAGGACTTATTCGATTGAGAATCTTTGTCCTTATGTTTAAGACCCTTAATACAATTTATCGATTCGTTTTGGAGCAGTGAGTTAAAGTTTAAGATATTTTCAAAGATAAATTGTACAATATTTTCTCCTTTTTCCCCGATAGATTTAGACCATTCTCCCATATTTTTTGATGTTTTTAGGGTACAATTGCAGACAACTTGCCGTTGCGCAACTTATCTGTTTTAAATATTCGTATGCGGTTATTAATGCGGTTTAATAAAATTTTAGTTTTCGGCAACCGTTACAAAAAGCTCTGGCATATATTTTTTCATAAAGCGACTCATAAGGGGTTGCCGAAGCAATTTACTATTTTTTAGGGTAAAAAACGTCTATATCATGTTTCCTGATGCAATTGTTCAATTAACTTTAATGGATAAAGGGTACCATTCTTAATGGGTTCAAACGGGTGCATATTAAAAAAAAACACAATAAAGTCATCAACGCCAGAAAAAAATCAATACCATTGTCAGGATCAATACTGTCCTGTTGCCCGTATTGGTGCTTTCAAACTCCATCCCCAGGAACTTCATCTTTATATTTTCCTTTTTTGCCATTGCTTATATTTTTTAGCAGTGCTATTTAAAATAGAAGTCAAACAAAACAGATCATTTATAATGCATCATTTGCTCCCGTGATTTCTACAAAGTTATTTCAGCCTTTTCAGCAGCGGGGCGGACACGAAGGACATTTCAGCGCCGGAAAGCCGTTCCAGAAGCGGATCGAAAATTTATTTCTGGCAGAATTGTCCGCATCCATTTCCAAAGGACAATTTTTCGCCTTTCTGTCAACAAACATAAATTAGACAACCGGGGATAAAAAGGACAAAAAGTAAGCCTTTGGGCCAGCCAGCTGGTTATTCTTTGAATAAATTTCAGAAAAGGTGTATTTCTTTTGTTTTTCAAATTAAATATACAGGATCCTTTAAAATAATTCTAAAATTCCCGAGGGGACAAATGCGGCAAAAATTTATTTTAATTTGCTATCTTTGTTATCTAATGAACAAGAAGGATTACAATACACTTAAACAGGCGCTTTTAAAGCAAAAGCGTGAAGTTTCTGCTTCAAAAACCGCCGCTAAGGCTTTTTTGAAAAAGGCTGGTGTCCTTCATTTGCTTGTACCTAAAGAAGATGCGGCCCAAAGGATTACGCCAAAATCAGCATAATTTATAATGTATAATTATAAGCCAGGATTGCTAATAGGCTTTCACGGATGCGATCAAAGCATAAGAGATAAGATTGTTTCCGGATCCTCTATGCTAAAAGCAAGTGAAAATAATTATGACAGGGCACTGGATTTTGCAAGGAATCCTCCCGGCGATAAGAAAATAGCAAAGCCATCAGTTTTAGGGGCCGTTTTAGACCTGGGGTATTGTCTTGACCTGACCGAAACCCGGTATCTTCAGTTGGTAAAAACCTCCTATGAAGTTTTTACTCTTTCTGCTGAAACCGAAGGCAAAGTGATTCCGCAAAATAAAGATGTTAAAGGATCTAACGACAAGTTACTCAGAAAGCTGGATTGTGCAGTAATTGAGAATCTCCATGCAGCTCAGCGATCAACCAACCTGGAACCTTTTGACAGCGTACGCGGTGTTTTTGTGGAAGGTAAAGAATTATATCCGGGTGCTGGTTTTCGCGATAAAAATCATATCCAGATCTGTATCCGTAATCCCAATTGTATTAAAGGTTTCTTTATTCCAAGACAGGAAGTGGACTGGAAGGGATAGCGATCCTTTTCCTCAATGGTTTTGCTTCTTGAAAATAGCCCGGATTATTTGTTCAGTAAATTTCTCTCAGCAGTGCTGGGAGTTTTGGAAAGTCTTTATAAGCCTCATAAAATTGCGCCATACGTATATAGGGATATCGGAAATTTTACCGATTATATAACGTAATTATTCCGTATATTTGTTTGAAAAAATTTCCGTTATGGGTACAGTTAAAACCTCACTCTTTCATCAATACGAAAAGGAACTATCCAACCCGGTAGCAATGGTAATGAAAGCTGCAGAGGGGTTGGCAGTATCTGTTTTTGATGAAATTACGCGCATTTCTGCTCTTAATAAAAGCCAGTTGGCGGCATTCCTTGATGCTACCCCTAAAACAATTGACAATTACCGGTTACGGCGCCATAAGTTAGGCCGTATAGAAAGCGAGCAGCTTTTGCAGCTACTATCGCTTTACAAAAAAGGGCAGGAAATTTTTAGCAATTCTGAAGCCTTTAATCAATGGCTGAAGCAGCCTGCCACCGGGTTGGGAGGCATTATTCCTTTTGACCTGCTCTATACACAGGGCGGCATCAACCTGGTTATAGAAGAATTAATTCGGATTGAATACGGGGCGCTTGCATGATTGCTTATCGTATTACACTCGCAAAATGGGCTGGCCTGCTTACAGCCTCGGGCTACGCTGCACGCTGGAACAGTAATGGTCATTTTATGCTCTATTCAGCCAGTACCAGGGCATTGGCCTGTCTGGAAAATATGGTTCACCGGCGCAGCATTGGTGCAGATGACCTTTTCAGGGTTACATTGATAGAAATACCGGATGACCTCAAAATAGAAAAAATAGATAAACGTAAACTACCGGCCAATTGGCAGGAATACATTAATTATACATCGTGTCAATCGTTGGGAGACGCGTGGCTGAAGGGAAACAAAACTGCTATACTGCAGGTTCCTTCTGCCATCATTACGGAGGAGTACAATTATTTGTTCAATCCGCAACATCCGGACTTCAACCGGGTAAAAGTGCATGCCATAGAGAAATTTACGTTTGATGAACGATTGTTAAAGTAGACTACTACGTAGAATCCCGGATTGACACAAAATGAATAAATAGGGCGGGGAACAATGTCAATCTGGATTAAAATAGCCGATAAGCTACCGGAGGAACGAACACCCGAGAGCTTGCCCATTAAGGTTCATCCAAATAGAACTTACCAGAATAACGACGCCCTTCTTTGATTATTGTTTGACCCGTATTCCTTAAATATTTGTTCATTTAAGTGGTCTGAGTTATTTAGATATAACAGGTTTTGCAAATCAATAGTCTCCCGTTCTTCATCAGTCAAATATGCAAAGACTTCAGATGCAGGAAGATGCAAGTGCAAATTTCTTAGGGATTCGATTATTGCACTTAATTTTGCCAATGCGCTTAGACATTCTTTTGCATTGACTTTCTTTAATGCTCTAATCGCACAGGAAAGGCACTGTTCATCTTCACTTCCAATAAACCGGAGAAAACCTCCATTATGCATATCTCTTTCTAATATCCAAAGCGCGGCTAACTCCTGATCATTCCTTGAAAGTGCAGCCCAATTATTGTCTGCGCTTTTTAGCCGGGTATATGCCGCGTACGTCAATAAGTTGTATTGAGTTTTAAAAGTAGTTTGAAGCATAGCGTTTAAAGTTTAGCTGAATTGAGGGCCTTTCAAAATTACGATTTATTGGAGGCCCTTCCTATAGATCCATTAGATATGACATGTTAAAAAATAATAAAAGATGATCAAAAAAAATTGGCATTATACTTTGTTGAAATGGGAATCAGCCAAAATTGTATATTTTGAAGATCTCTTTTGCCAGCATCTTGGCATTTGCTTCCAGCTGGTTCAGTATACAATATTTTGTTGCCAGGATACATTGGTCCCCATTTTGTCGGACAAGGCTGAAGCGTAGCAGTCCACGCTCGTGCTCAACGAGTTGGTTAAAAATCCGCCGGGCTTCCACAGCCTCTTCTCCAAGATTAAAACTGCAAAATGATGACCAAAACCCCTGGGCCATCATATCAACTTCGATAATAAAACCGCTTTCCATTAGATTCATTGTTAATTGTGCCAGCCAGTGGCGGGAGCATAATTGTCTAGTCCCGCCGTCTGCTGGACTTAGGAAAATTCACAATCATTTAAAGCTAATCAGGAAATAGGAATTTGGCGTGGCGCCTTTGTCTTTGCCTCCTCCCGTTTTGGAATAGTAATATGAAGCAACCCATTTTCATACCTGGCACCAATACCATCTTCATCTGCCACACCGTCGGGAAGTATAAGTGTTCGATTAAAAGCCTGATAGCTGAACTCTCTTGATGTATACCGCCCTTCTTGCTGTTCTTCTGAACCACTTTGAAACTCGGAACTAATAGAAAGCCTGTTGCCTTCCAGACTAATTTTAAAATCTTCTTTTTTCAACCCTGGGGCTGCTACTTCCACTACATAAGCATCGTCTGTTTCCTTAAGATTAACTGCGGGAATAGTAGTATTACTGGAAGAATTGTTCATCGTGTCCCAGTTAAACAGATCCCGGGAAAAAAAGTCATTAAATAATGCAGGTAAGTTAGATAATCCTTGCCTGCCGGTTCTAACTAGTGACATGGTAACCTCCATTTTTTAAAAATTAAATAATTTAATTAAGTTCTTGCAATAGGAGCTCCGGATTTTTCCCAATCAAGGGATGTGCCAGCCTGAATTCATACAGAAATTTTGACAGCGAACCGGATTTTTTTTCAGTTTTGGAAGAGTCTCTCACCATCCCGAATCTTATTTCGTTGAATTCTAAGGGTTAATATTTTATCAACTACGGGAAGATGTAGCGCAAAAATGACAGAGGATAATGTACATGCCATTTACGAAGCTTGCCTCTTCCGGGCCAATTGCCTTAGTCACCCGCATTATTCAAAATGCCTTACCGCCAGTCCTTGCGCCCTGCGATAGGATAACATTATTACTTGTTGCATTACTACTCACTAAACACCCAGAAAAGTCCGCCATCAGGTGGTGCAAATTTGACTGGCTCGATCAATTTAAAAAAAATCCCAGATCCGTCCTCCAGAATAACCCAGAAGCCAATATCCTCTCTAAGGGCACCGAGGTCTGCACTTACAGCGTCCGGGTACTTATTATAGATCTCCGCCAGCGTTTTGTTTTTATTTTCATTAAAGTCCATGTGTTGTGGTTTAGCTCATTAATAAGTCGGTGGCAAGCAGTACCGACATTTTCGAAGTTCAGCATTTCCAGTCTTTATAAGAATAAAAACATTGCAGCAACAATACTTTTCAAAAGAGGTAAAAGTTCCTATTTGATCCTTAAGTGATTCCAGGAATTTATTAGTGTTCCGAAATGCGAATCTTATGCTGACTGTATTTTATCAAGTGCATTTATGATCCGTTTTACCAACTCTTTGTCAATCGCTGACGAGTCCTCTCTTGCCCCAACCAGCACCCGAAACTCACGCTCATCATCGCGCTCAAAGGTTAGCTCCTTTCCATTGACCACTACAAAAAATTTGTAGGAGTAGGCGAAAGTGACTAATCTGCCTTTTAATAACAATTCTTCGCCTTTGTAGGGAATCGGTAATTCAAAAAAATGCTCCATATAAGATAATCGGTCACAAATTTGCACATTTTTTCTGTCTTGATACAATTGAATTTTGAGACTATATAATTACCCCTTGAAAGCTGATTTAATGGCACAATGTTTGACTTAAGAAGAATATTAAAATAGAATAGTCAATTTTCTCATAAGCAGTTAGTTTTGGTAAGGTCCCCTGTTTCAACAGGGGACTATTTTTGTACTGAAAATATCTTCTTTCAAACATAAAAACGCCCAGCCTTGAAAAAAGCAGGGCGTTGCTAACCTATGAAAAACACCAGCCGTAAGATACAAAATCTTATCTGATTTGTTGGCGATTAATTGATTTCTTTATTTTCTCAGCTTCAGATTTTAGCTTTTCGGCCTCACGGGTCTTACTGTACGCATCAAGAAGTAATTTCATATTCCGTTTATTTTCCTCCTCCTTTGCGATAACTGAGTCTCTGAATTTCGGATTTCGGGTATATGCTTCATCCACTTTATCAAGGTAGCGTTGCAAAGCAGTGTTGGCAGTATCCAGCCGCAGGCAACGGTACTTGGTATCATTTGTGGTAAAATCTTTTAATTCTTGTTTTGTATTCAACCATCCCCAAAGGAATAAAAGCGACACAACAAAAAGGGGCACCATTAGCAAAACAATCTTATGGATGCGGTAGTGATGCTCTATTTTTTGCGTTAATGGCGTGGATAGTTGTTGCTCAACAGCAGACAATTTCCGATACAACTCCTGGATGGCCTTGCTGGGAAAACTCAGGCGGCTAATGAGACTTTCCAACTTCTCTGTTCCCGCTTTAACACTTGCCACGACATTATTTTCCGGGAGTTGTTGCCGCTCCTGATTGTAGATCATTTGTTGAATTTTGCTGGTGAGTTCTTTTATTTCACTCACCAAAGACGCCATTATTTTGGTATTTTCCTGGTATTGTTCAGAAAGCTCGGCCAATATAAACCGTACGGTTTCTTTTTCCTCGGGTGTCAAATTTGTCTCTATGCTCATATAAATATTGTTTTAAAATATGTTATTAAAGTCGGTAGCCTCTTTTTTTCTTCTTCTTTTTATTGTACCGGTAGTATTGTTGCATGGCCTCGGCTGCGGCAATTTCATCCGGTGTTGGATAAGGGGCTTGAAATAGCTCTGCTACCAGATTAGCCGCTGCCGCCGCCACCTGTGAGGTGGTGGTTGAAATAACTTCAGCAATGGAACGTTCTAACTGAGTTGGAGCATTGGGTGAAACCGGCAAAGATTTGTACGGCATTTTCATGTATTCTTGTCCGCGATCCGCTTTTTCAATTTCAAGAGTGCCCTGAGTGAGGCCCAGTATTTTCTTTGCCTCCAGTATTTTTTCAATTTTGCTTAAAGAAAAGCCCAGCTCGCTGCCTTTTACCTTTACTTTTTTATCGTCAATAAAACTGATGCCCCGGCTTTTGATCACATTATAACCTGCCTGCTGCATCCGCCGGGAAAAATCATCCAGGCTATGGGCTTGTTTCAGACAGTTTTTTATATCCTCCCGCATTTTTAATTTGCGGTTGTCCTGCCGGGGCAGCAGCCGTTCCTCTTTAGATAGAAATTTCCGGGGGCTTAAAACAGCAGTAAGCCCAAGTTCCTTTTCCAGCCTACGGCAAAGTGTGGCCATCCGCAGGTAACTGTTGCTGTCCTTAGCTACTTTACCATCATAACCCACCCGGTTAGCCACAATATGAATATGAGGCTGCGGGGTATCTTTATGCAGCACTACCAGGTACTGGTTGTCCTTTACATCAAATTCTTTTACACAGGCATCAGCTATTTTCAACAATTCATCCCTAGTGCACTGATCTCCGGAAGCCAGGCGGATGGCAAAATGAAAGACCGGCTTTTCCACCCGGCGGCTCAGCTTTGCCACATCGCGAAACTGCTCCGCCAGTTCATATTTATTTCCAAAGCATTTGTTATAGGCCAGCACCTCCGCCCGGTTTTTGTGTTGCAAACCATCCTTGAGTGACATGGCTTTTTTTTGTTCCTCGCTTAATTCCTGTTTGTCTTCCAGGTCGTAACTAATGCATCCGAGGAAAGATTTACCTGTATTTACATGGCCGATCATTGGAAATAATTTTTCATTGTTACCGCAATACCTTTCAACTCTCCGGATAGTAATTGCAGGCTGGCCCTGTCCAATGGCGTTAATATATCCGTTACACTATTGTGCTTTTTTGCAAGCTGGTTCAGGTTGGCTGCCATGTGATTGAGGGTGCCAGTAACATGCAACACCTCTTTCGGAAGTGTTTTCATTGTACTGTCAATTTTTCCGGTCAGGCCCAATTGTAATAAATATTCTGATGTAGAAAGCCCGGCTTTCTTTGCTTTTGCCCGTATCAGCACCTTTTCATAGCTGGTGCATTTGAGCGTAATAAGCTGGCTTTTCTTCACCGTTTTTTTGGGGCGCCCGCCTTTGTTTTGTAACGTGTTTTGTTTCATTGGTTCCATAGTGTTGTCTTTAATTTTTGAATCCCGCCCAAGCGGGATGAAAAGCCCCAAATGACGCCCCAGCGGCATGAGGGGCCAGCGTTTTGGTATTACCAAAACATAGCTGGCTTCTATATAACTCCAGCAGTCACCCCTTCCTGAACAGCTTATTATGACTGGTTTCTAAGAAAAAAAGATGCTGTAATGTTGCTTTAATATTTAAGCTGCTCCTGCCGATTCTCTTAGCTTTTGCAACTTCTTTTCCAGGTATAAAATTTTTGCTTGCCGATATTTTTCCTGATACTGTCCAAGGTCGATTGGATTGAACTCTTGTTTGTTTCTTACCATCTTGTAATAGATTGTAGCCAGTTTATTTGCTGTTGCCACAATGGCATAACGCTGTCCAGCCTTAGCTTTCATCCTTCTGAAATAATTGCCCAACCAATGGTCACTTTTCTGCACACCGTTCGCCGCCGCACGGAATGCCTGACTTGCCATGTTCGGTTTTTTCTTTTGCAATTTGCTGCTAATGATTTTGCCTCCTGATATTTTCGTGTTAGGACAGAGGTTCAGCCAGGAGACAAAATGTTTTTCTGTTGGCCATTTACTAAGATCTGTACCTGTCTCAGCCAGAACTTCCAGGGCTCCGATATCACTCAATCCATATAAGGCTATTATGTTAACCCCAAAGATTTTTTGCAGGTAGGGAACGGTGTCCAGTGTCGGGTGCCGCTTTTCCATTTTACGTTTCACAAATCGGTCGGTAATATTTTCCGTGCACATTTCTTCTTTAACGCTAACTACGCCGTCATTCAAACTGGCTTCGTACTTTTCCAATTGTACTATTATTTCTTTCTCGCATGCTGTGATTCTTTCGAGCATAAACTGGTAACAGCCATAATTTTCTTCCAACAAAAAAAGATGCTCAGGCAGCCAATTTCCTTCAAGTGATTTGGCGATGTCTTCTTTTTTTGCCTGGACACGTTTGTCGATCAGCGGCAGGAAATTTTCGGCCTTGCGTTCACCCGCCAGAATTTTTTCAATGATCGCGATCCCACTTTTGCACATAACATTGGCAAGAACATTGGACAATTTAATATTCATTAGTGCCAATGACTTTTGTATGCGCAGCACATATCTGTTACTATCATGGATCAACACCCGGCGGTAACGCACCAATGCCCTTAAAGATTCTTGTTCAGCATTGGGGAGATAGCAAGAATTGAGTAACCCGCAACTGTGTAATTGTTGCAGCCATTGTGCGTCACTTTGATCGGTCTTGCGCCCCGTTACATTTCGGACATGTTGCGCATGAACCAGGTAGACTTCAAAGCCGTTGTGAATAAGCATGGCATACAATGGCCTCCAGTAAACACCCGTGCTTTCCATGGCAACAGTGTCTACATCGCACTTTTTTAGCCATGCCGTAATTTCCCTTAGATCAGCGGTCATCGCGCCGAATGTTCTAACAAATGGCTCATCCCGTCCGCTGGGGACAGCTACAGCATGGATGCTTCCGCCGATATCTATCCCAGCGGCATTGGGATGGATCACCGGCATGTTGACAAACTTGTCATTCGATTTTGTTTGTTTTTTCTTTTCCATAAATGATTGTTTTAAAAAACCCTATGCCTTCCGACAAGTATTTGTTTATTCTTCTATACGGGGTCTGTGATGCCCCAATCTGAAACGTGTAGAGCCGGAAGAACCAGACTCCCTCTAATGAACTTAATTGTCCAATGCCAGCTCAGGTTTTGCTGCACAGGGCCTGTTTCCCTAATTTACGATTTTCAATAGGCGCAATCCAGGACGGAATGTTCGAAAGAGTTATTCTCCCCGGAAACATCAGCAACGCCTGATTGGGGGGACTCCCTTAACGTCGCAAAGCCTTTCCTGATTTCGATCGTTCCAAACGATCGGAGTTGTATTAATTGCACTTTTCCTGTTTAGACTTTGGAGTAAAACAGCAACGTTCTCAAAATGTGCAACATTTGGTACACCTTGCCGTTCCCTTTGATGGGAACTAACGACGGTTTAAATTTTGAGTGCAGGGAGATCTTACAGCTTGTATAGTTGTTCTATTTTTATACGCTATTTTCTACCCGGAAAAATTGTCAGTTGCGAATCAAATCCGCTTTAACAACGACTCGATTTGTTCGCTAAAATTGTATTACCGCAGCTCATCCTTGTTAAAAACTTTGGGATTTTCTACACCATATTTGCGGATATTATTCTTTAGGTTCAGCCATAGCTGAATATTGTAATCCGCAATTTCATGCAGGTCCATAGCTGTTAAACCGAATGGATTTTGCACGGAACCACTGCCGGTTTTTCCTTGCTGACTGGTGGATGAGGTGGCAGTTGTATCTACACTTCCCGAACCATTTTGTTCCTCCAGGTAAGAAAAAATAGTAGGAGCAGAACCTTCGCCAATCTGTAAAGCCGGGCCAATAGCCATACTATCGCCATAAAATTTGATCTGCTTTCCGGAACTTAAATGCAGTATTCTTTTTTTAAAGTCTGTCATCGTTTATTATTTTATCGGTTAAAAAATTGCATGCTTATCTACCCAGACCAAAATTTCGCTTAGGACCGGAACGGTTTCCTTCCTCATCGTTTGCCAGGTCTAGCCGGTGAAGGGAAAAGGTTTTCTTAGTCAGCCATTCATTTAAGTCTGCGTATCCATCATAAAGCAGGCTATGGTCTTTATATTTTGAATTTTCATTTGCCAATTGAATCGTATGGCTTTTTCCTGCGTGATCACGATCGAGGTACAGATAAATGGAAGAATGCTGCTCCATTAGAGGTCGCGCTTTTTCTAAATAAGCCAGGGAGTTTAGCACTAAAATATTTGTATTATTAATCCCGTTTTTTTGAATAGTGACATAACTTAAAAAGTCAAAAACGCCTTCAAAAACGCAAACTTGTCCTGCTCCATTATTGAAAAAGGTAAAGCTTTTGGGTGCAGCGCTGCCCTTAAAATGTGCATTACGTAACTCATAGCCACCAGCATCATTGAGAAAACCGATGGCATAATATTTTCGATTATTGAGTTCATATTGCGCCTCCTTGCAATAGTTCTGTGCAATACCAACCGGTATTTTTCGCTGCTCCAGGTAATTAATAAGCGCCGGAGAAACGATCGGGCCAGTTGCCAATACCCGGATCTTTTTCTTTTCATTGAAAAATTGTATTGTAGGATTTGGGGCATGTCCGGATATTTCGGGAACCATCAGGGATTGAAAAGGTGTACCATGAAAAGAAAAAAAGTCCCGCAATTTGTCCAACACTTTGATGATACCGCAGCCGTGATACAGCATACAGAAATCAATAATGCTACCGCCTTTTCCCAAACCGTGATCATACCACAAGTTTTTCCTTCGGTCAATTTTGAACGAGGGTGTCTTTTCGTTTCTGCCGGGCAGCGGCGATAAGTACCAGTATTCCTGGTTACGGCTCATCTTAATGTCCGGATGGTGACCCAGGAAGGCAAGGTAGTCCACCAGGTTAATTTGCCTGATTGTTTCCCAATTCATATTATTCATATTCGAGTGAGTTTGTTTGTTAATAAAATTGCTAATGGTAATTTTCACGCCAACGCTTTAGGGGGTACCAGAATCAGGTTGTAATAATTGCTGGATGTCGTTCCAAAGAAAATAAACCCTTGACCGTATCTTGTACGGCTTTAGCTTGCCGTGTTTGATCCAATCATAAATAGTGGGCTTGGTGACCTGGAATAGCTGACAGACTTCACCAATTTTATAGAGTGGCTTATAGGTGAGGCCTGTAGTGTTGTAACTGGTAGCCGGTGGAGGTCGTTTTTCTAACTGTTCAACTTCTTCACGTATCAATACACGAAGTGTCTGCCAGAACTGTTCCGGATCTATCGGGAACAGCATCGGTGTTGCTGAATGCGCACCATTTCCATTACTTTCCATTTTTAACTGATTTAGCCAGCTAAAGTGGATTTATGGAAAGAGGAATATGAGCTAAGTATACTTGTTTTTGACTAAATAGTCTTATTCGGTTGTTTTTCTTTCAAATATTAGGGCCGGAGGAATTTTTGTTCTAATTCCTTTAACAATTTTATGCCCTCAGCGAATTGCATTGTTTCTAGGATTTTAAAGGCCTCATTAAAATTTCTTCCTACTTCAAAATGGCCCCTGGACTTCAATTCCTCACGTTTTTCCTTTTTGAATACCATGTCAAGGTCCATTCTCATGCTTTTCGGGGCTACACCAAAAATCTGGGAAAGCAGGGTGGCGCATTTATCATTGGGAGAAAGATAGTTTACCTTGCCGGCCTTGTCTAATACATAGAAAAGGAGCAACAATGTCCGGTTGCCGGGCTGATCTTGTTTACACTTTGCCATCCAGGCCCGTTCTTCATTCTCATAAGTAGCTATTACAGTTTCTAATCTTGGGATAAATTCGCGATTAAAAATAGGTAAATAAAGGAGCAGGAATAACGGGAGCCCTACAATAATGCCGGCCAATATTGAGGTTGAAAGGTAAACAGCCGCATTTTGGCCGCTAAAAAATGAAGTAAAGAACATTGAAATCCCAAACAGAAGCACGAAATGTATAGTTGCATTTCCCCAATAATCCGTCATTAACATTTGCCGGGTAGCCCTGACAGGCCAGGCTTTACGGATATTCAGCCGTTGTTCATGAGTTTTACAAAATGATTTGGAAATGTGATCGTAGCTTACAGGGCGATCAAATGCGAAAATAGAAAGTAGTTTCTTCATAACCTTTTGGCGTTTTTAGGTAAAAAAATATTTGATTAGCAGTATAAATATACCGAAATATCAGACTTGTACCAATCGCCTCTTTATCATTTTTTAAAGAATGACATAGTAATGGGAAACCGGGATAAAATAAAGAGGGCTATTTCGCGCCGATTAAAACCGGTTAAGCAGGGAGAGATGTAGGAAAGAGCTTATTTTCTCAACTTATTTTGAATTACACTTTGTCCTGTATCATTGATTTATATCATTCTATCTCATTTTCTGCTAATTGCAATTCTTTAATCCGGTTTGCAATTACTCTGGAGCAACCATACCAAAACTAACCTCCCGATTAAAGTATCTTTTTATTAAAGTACTATCTATTTTTTAGCCAAAATGCCACATTCACTAGGGAGATCAGGGCCGGTACTTCAACCAACGGCCCTATTACACCAGCAAAAGCCTGACCGCTATTAATACCGAAGACACCAATGGCAACAGCTATCGCCAGTTCAAAATTATTTCCCGCTGCTGTAAAGGCAATGGAAGTATTGCGGGAATAATCTACACCCATTTTCCTGCCAATAAAAAAGCTAACCAAAAACATGATTGCAAAATAGATCACCAGCGGTATAGCTATACGGATCACATCTACCGGAATGTTTACTATCAGTTTTCCTTTTAAGCTAAACATAACAACGATGGTAAACAATAGCGCAATCAAAGTAACCGGTGATATTTTAGGCAGAAATACAGTTTGGTACCAGTCATCACCTTTGACCTTTCTTAACACGTATCTTGTAATGAAACCTGCGGCGAAAGGAATACCCAAATAAACAAATACACTCTTCGCTATCTGCCCAATGGTAATATCAATAGCTGCGCCTTTAATGCCGAATAAAGGCGGTAATACGGTAACGAATACGTAAGCATATACGCTATATAGAAGTACCTGGAAAATGCTGTTTAATGCCACCAGGCCCGCTGCATACTCACGGCTGCCTTCTGCTAATTCATTCCATACAATAACCATCGCAATACAACGGGCAAGCCCGATCAGGATTAAGCCTATCATGTATTCAGGGTAATTGTGTAGAAAGACAATAGCCAGCAGGAACATTAGCACCGGACCTATGACCCAGTTCAGCAAAAGGGAAACCCCCAGCACTTTTGTATTGCTAAATACTTCCTTCAGCTTTTCATAACGCACTTTGGTAAAAGGCGGGTACATCATCAATATCAGCCCGATGGCCAAAGGGATATTAGTGGTGCCACTCGAAAATGAATTAATGAAAGCAGGAGCCGATGGAACAAAATATCCAATAGCAACACCAATGGCCATTGCCAGGAATATCCAAAGTGTTAGATACCGGTCTAAAAAAGAAAGTTTCTTACGCCTGCTTACCGGTGCACAGTTATTAGCAGACATTACAGGTTGGTTTGGACAAAATTTTTGGCGTACGCTTTTATCATATCTCTTACCCTCGCAAATTCCTTCGCTGTTTCATCTTCCGCTCCCTGAAACTTTGCGGGATCAGGAAAATTGTAATGAAACTTTTCGGCTCTTGTTGGATAGAAAGGGCATCTTTCTTTCGCATTGTCACATACAGTAATTACATAGTCAAAATCTATATTGCTGTACTCCGTAACATTGTTAGAGGTATGTCCGGAAATATCAACACCATCTTCTTTCATTGTTGCTATGGCCTTCGGGTTTACACCGTGGGTTTCTACCCCGGCGCTATATATCTCCGCTTTATTCCCGGCAAAATGCCTTAAATAACCTTCTGCGATCTGGCTTCTGCAGCTATTCCCCGTGCAAAGCACTAAAACTTTCTTCATGTATTTTTTTGTTTAATTGAGTGATTTTTTACAGCGTTAACCGCTCTTATTATTTTAGCAGCATCCACCGCCAGGTGTGCAACAGCTTTCCGATTTAACAGGTAATTCCTGTAGCGACACTTTTTTCTTTTCAGCAGGTACTCCACAACCCTCTTTTGCCAGGCAATCGGTAACGGTGGAAACTAAAATGAAGGACTTGCCATCAAAGCCCAAGGCGTATTTGCCAATGGTTTCTTCGCCCTGGTATTCTACTTCAACTTCCAGGTTGTCATTTATCGACAGTTTTTGCTCACACAGATTGATAATGCCAAGTAATTTCCCCGGCTTCAGGCGATGCTCGTAATCATTAGCATTCCATAACTGAAAATTCACTTTAGCCTCATACCGGGTTGTTCCGCCGCAATCAATAAAATGTTTGTTTACAATACCCACTTCGGTTACATGAAAATGCTCCGGGACTTTGGTGCCATTAGGCAACAGAAATTCAACATTGGCCAGGCCGGGTAAGATGCTTTTAATTTCAGACAGTTTCATATTCTTGTTTTATTGCGTATAATATTGCATTATTACGATGGATGATCCTAAAAATTTTTAACACCAGTTTTTTACAGGAGTAAATGAGGCGAAAAATCCCGAAAGCTCATTACTAATCTGCGTCCACACTTTTTCGTCAATACAATAACAGATGCTTGTTCCCTCAATATTCCCTCTAATAATTCCCGTATTCTTTAGCTCCCGCAAGTGTTGAGAAATCGTAGCCTGGGCCAGGCCCAGCTCATCAACCAGATCATTGCAGATACAAGCCTGAGATTTTATGATATGCTGAAGGATGGCAATACGGGCAGGGTGTGCCAGCGCTTTCAAAATCGTGGCCAGCCTGTTCTGCTGTTTATTAAATATTTCAGTTTTTGTAATTCCCATCTCTTAAATATCAATTGCAATATTACGATAAAGCGATGAGAATGAGAAAAAATAACAAAACAAAGTTAAAAGAGATAAGCGTCTTCCAGTTGTATAGAACCCAAAATGTTGGATTATTCTTGTATGGTTGACTTCTTAACTCAATTGTACTGCAATTCCAATTCAGCTACAGTGTCTTTTATCAATTTCATATCACTTCTTGCTAACCACAATTCTTTAATTCTATTGGCGGCTTCTTCAGGTGTAATGCGGATATATTTGTAAAAATCTTTAGTTCTTTTATGACCACTTATCTTCATGATCAGCTCCACTGGGGTACCGGCTAAAAACTCGTTTGTACAGAAAGAACGGCGTGCAGTATGCGATCTGATCCACTCATATTTTGACTTGGTAACGGTTATAGTTTGATTCCCTTTTTTGTAGGAGAATTTTACTATTTGAGTGATTCCTGCAAGTTGTCCAATGGTCTTAATATGTCTGTTAAATTCAGGATTTGTCAACTCGGGAATACGGTCGCGGAATTGACGCGTAAAAATTAATTTGGCTTCATATCGTAAAGGAATAATTACCCAATGATCGGACTTTTCCTGTTTTTTATAAAGCATATCCCTTTGCAAATCTTCGGGACGCAGGGTCGAAAAGTCTGAAAATCGTAGCCCTGTTAAACACGCCAGAACAAACAGATCCCGGTATTCAATAAGATATGGATACTCCGATAAGTCTGTCTGATAGATCTTTGCGATTTCCTCATAAGTCAGATATATAGCGTCACTTTCTTCCTCCGGTATTTTAAAATCAGAAAGATCAATTGGCTTAACAATTTTTCGTTTAACCCTGTCTTTAATAAATCCCCGGAGATGCTTGATCGTTTTTCCAATGGTGTTTAATTTTAGCCCGGTCAGTACCGTTTTTCTGCGGATGTGAATATGTTCAAAAGTCAGGTAGTCTACAAAATCTTCATAAAAGCTAAAATCGAAACTATCAAAGGATATTTCCTGCCCCCGGAACGCCTCAAAGGCAAGCAAATGGGACTTTACATTGCCATAAACGGTAAGGGTAGCTTTACTTACTTTCCTTTTCTTGGATTTTATGTACTCATCAAATTGATAATATACACTTAGTTGGTTCTTTTTCTCAATTTCTTGCTTTTCTGCTGCCTCTTTTTCTTTTGTCTCAATATCGTTAAAGTCAAACGTTGGCGAAAAATGCGTTTTTACAAATTGGGCGCGGGCTTCAAGTGGAATTTTCTTTAGCCCTGCATAGGTTACAATGTCTTCCACAATTTTTTTTAGCCTCTTTAGTTCATTATTGAGCTCATTGTAATCTCCATGATTTGCAGGAAGCCGTTCACTAATACAACGACTTGCTTTTTCCCAATAGGTAGGAGGTATTTTGACATCCGTTCCAAATAATGGTTTTTGGTTTTCATTGCAGCAATACTGAACAAAAACGGAACAGGTTCCATCAGCATGAACCTGGCCTGTGCGACAAACTAACTTAACAGGGAGTGCCATAGCTTGAACAATTTTATTGACTCCGGTAGCCTAAATTTTTAGTCTACTTTTAGTCTACTTTTTTAAATTGTTAAGCTGTTTTAAAGGTAGTAAGGAATTTTAGAGAGTTCTGTTATTAGAACCTGAAAGTCAGCCCCTTGAAAGTAAAGTGGGGTAAAAAGCAAAAAGGATCATCATTGCTGATAATCCTTTTTTGCGGACCGGGCTGGGATAAGTCATTTGAGAATTTGAAAATGTGACAATGTGGAAATGTGGAAATGGAGGGTGCGTTATGGTCAGGTGATTTGTCACGGGCGGATATCTTACAGGTAGTGGGGAATGGCCAGTAGCAAGTAGGAAGGAGCAAAGCGCGTTAAAGGCTCAGGTTGGCAGGTATACTGCTTTCCGGCAGTTTTTGATTGGGTCGGTTTGGGATGAATGGTTAACTGGAGTATATGAAGGTCCTGGGGCCGGAGTGGCGTAGGGATTTGAAGACGGGCAAAACACCGGCAAATTTCCGTTGGTGGCCTGCCCCATCAAGCACCCCGACTCAATACCAACGAGGGCAACAAAACATTGACTATTTTATTTTTTTGCATATTTAAATACACAAAACTTTTTGTACCACAATCTCCACAAGCCAATAATTTCCATTGTCACATGGCTTCAATAAAAATTTTGCTCTTGTCTGTGGTGCTGTATTGCCCTCGCTTTTTATTCGGACAGGATTCCCTTGTACAAAAACTGCTTGAAGGCAAGATCCCCGGGATATCAATAGAGTCAAAGCCCCGCTATTTCAACCCGAAAATTTCGGAAGACAAGGAACTGCAGTTTCTTAGGCAATTAAAAAACGCCGGCGTTGAGATTAATTTAGATAGTAGTTTTTATGTAATTGACTCTTCTAATACCAACTACAATCCTAAGATAGGCGCAAAAGATTGGTTCCCAATGATTCGATCAGTTGGTGATTTTACAGATACAAATTATGCAGTTGGTATTTTTGCTTTTGAAGATTGGATGACTTACCCTAAAAAAGTAGCTTTATGGGAAAGTGAAATGAACACACGTTCTATAAAGAATAAGCCCCATCTATATTTATCATCCAACCAGTTACAAAAAACAAATGCATTAAACGGACATGGAGTAATATATGATTTGGAGATGTCAATCCCTTTTAAGAATAAATACTACAAATGCAAAGTATTAGCATTGGAAAGTAAAGAGTATCATTATATCGCCCTCTATTATTTTTATAATGGGGAAGAAGATAAAAAAATAATATCTACTATTGAATCTCAGTTTGGTATCATAAAATTTAAGTAGGGCGGTGATGCTTCAAGATTTTAATTGGATCAATCATTGTCCTTTTGCCAATCCTTGAAACCCCGTTTCGTTTCGCGCATTTTTTATGCCAATTCGGGGGTTTTTGTTACACCTTTTTCTCCACAAGGTCAAGCCATTGTGCATTACACATTCTTAGGAAGACTCGCATTAATTTATCCAGTGCGAAGTATGATTTTGTTTGAGCCGTCTGATTTTTTCAGCACTCCGCTATCCAGGCCAACCTCAATTTCAAACCCCAAAATTTGGGTTGGGAATAAGAGGAATGTGCAGGAATATGATATTTTTTAGATGAGGGCTTGCCTGTGCAAACAACGACTATTTTCTAAGAAGCTGTTTAACGATGGGTCCGAAAAAAAATATTTTTAAATTCCTCCTACGCCAGCAGCACTTTTATTCCTTTTTCCTGCAGTGCAAATACGGTTTTTTCTGAAATGCGTTTATCCGTTACAATATATTCAACCTGGTCCAGATTACAGATTTTTCCCAGGCCCCGTTTGTTAAATTTTGAACTGTCGGCCAGCAGGATCAGTTTTTGAGATACTTCAATCATTTTCCGGTTCAGCGATGCTTCCGCAATATTGGAGATGGATACGCCATGTTCCAGGTCGATGCCATCCACGCCTAAGAACAGCAGGTCGCAGGAAATTTCATCCAGCACCTGCAGGGCCTGTATGCCGGCTACGGAGGAGGAGTTGGGGCGGATCAACCCACCCAGCTGCAGCACTTCGATATTGGGGCGGTTATTAAGTTCCAGCCCCACTTTAAGGGCCGGGGTAATGGCCGTCATTTTATGATCGGGGTAAAGAATACGGGCTAATTCAAAAACCGTGCTCCCGGAGCCGATAATGATCGAATCAGTCTGGCCAATAACCGTCAATGCCGCTCTTGCAATCCTTCTTTTTTCCTCGGCGTTAATCAGTTCTTTTTCGTTGATGGGTTTATCAACCGCATAAGGATTGGTGAGCGACCCACCTCCCTTGGTCCGGAACAACAGGTTTCTTTCCTCCAGCATTTTCAGATCCTTCCGGATGGTCACGCTGGATATATTGATCTCTTCCGCCAGGTCTAAAATGGCGACTTTCCCTTCTTTTTTGAGCTTGTTCAGTATAAACTCATGCCTTTCCGTAATATTCTTCATACTCAAATATTCTTAATACAAAGAAATGAAAAGCAGCAGAAATAAAAATATTTTCATGGGTATTTATTTAATTTTTTAACTTTTTTCGATTTAATTTAGTTTAATTTAATTTAAATTTGTTTCAAATTATTGCTATATGAATCAAATGAATGGTGAAAGAAATTTCATTGACAAAATGGGTCTTCCCCCAAACCTCGTATGGGGTTACCTGGGTATCCTCATCTTTATGATGGGTGATGGCGTAGAACAGGGCTGGCTGAGCCCTTATCTTATTCATGATCGCGGACTTACCATTGAACAGTCGGCAACGCTCTTTAGCGTATATGGCCTTACGGTGGCCATCTCCTCCTTCCTGTCGGGGATACTGGCGGAGGGTATGGGCGTACGCAAAGCCATGTGGGCCGGTTTTTTACTGTTTGTGGCCGGTACTTTTGGTTTTGTAGGCCTGGGGCTCAAGGATCTTGATTTTAGTATGATGCTGTTTACCTATGCGATCCGCGGTTTTGGATACCCGCTGTTTGCTTACACTTTCCTGGTATGGATTACCTATCGTACGCCGCAAAACAAGCTGAGCACTGCGGTGGGATGGTTCTGGTTTGTATTTACCGGTGGTCTCAATGTTTTTGGTGCCTATTATTCCAGCTGGGCTATCGACAGGCTGGGGCATATCAACACGTTGTGGACCTCGCTTTTTTGGGTAACCCTGGGGGCTTTGTTTGCTTTATTGATCAACCGCGACCGGATCAAAAAAACGGGATCCAGGGAAAAGCTTCGCGAGCTGGCAGAAGGCATCAAAATAGCGGTAAACGAGCCCAAAGTGTTTTTGGGTGGTATTGTACGTACCATCAATACAACCGCCCAGTTTGCATTCCCTGTATTTATGCCCATCTATTTTGAAAAGTATGGTTTTACCACTGCCGACTGGCTGAAGATCTGGGGAACGATATTTACGGCCAATATTATTTTTAACCTCATATTTGGTTTTGTGGGCGACCGGTTTGGATGGCGCAGAACCATTTCGCTTTTTGGAGGCGTTGGCTGCGGTATCACAACCTTGCTCTTTTATTATTCGCCCCAGTTATTCGATGGTAGTTTCTCAATGGTATTGCTCTGCGGTGTACTATGGGGCGCCTTGCTGGCAGGCTATGTACCCCTATCGGCCCTGGTACCCTCACTGGTGCCAAGAGGAAAAGGAGCGGCCATGGCCTTCCTTAACCTGGGAGCTGGTTTGTCGGTATTTGCCGGTCCGCTGATTGTACGGCTCTTTATAGGGCCCGCCGGAAATGCAGGTGTGATCTGGATCCTGGCGATTCTCTATTTTATCAGCGCCTTACTTACAAAGTTTATTACGTTGCCGAAAACAGATACAGCGGCAACATCGAACACATCAACTATTTGATATATGACAATTTTAATTACAGCGCCGTATAATGAAGCGGGACGACAGGAGCTGGAATCTTGTTTTGGAAAAGTGATTTACAGGGTATGGAAGGGAAACGGACGCGCGTTTAATGCCGTGGAACTGGATCAGCTGCTGGATGAAACCGGGGCCGATGCATTGATTACGGAGCATGATGAGGTTACCGAAACGGTGATCCGGAACCACCCGCAGCTGAAGTTTATTGGCGTATGCCGGGGAACGCCCTCCAATGTGGCGGTGAAGACGGCCGCCGAACTGGGTATTGAAGTATTGCACACGCCGGCAAGGAATGCGCAGGCCGTGGCTGAGCTGTTTGTGGCCAACCTGATCACATTTTTGCGAAAAACCCTGCCCGCCATGGAATGGTTAAAGCAACGCAACTGGCAAAAAGGAGCGCATGCATCCTATTTGCAATTCAAGGGAAACGAGTTGGCCGGCAAAACGATTGGTATGGTAGGTTTTGGCGCCGTAGGGCAGCGGATTGCTGCATTGGTAGCCGCATTTCCCTGTACCATAAAGTTTTATGATCCTTACCTGGAAGCTCCGGAACCAATTTATGAAAAAACAAGCCTCGAGGCGGTTTTTGAAACCTGCGATGTTGTTTCTATTCATTTGCCGGTAAACCCTGCTACCATTGGAATGATTGATAAAGTGCTCATTTCAAAAATGAAACCGGGGGCCATTTTTGTGAATACCGCAAGGGCTAGTGTGGTAGACCGTAATGCATTGCTGGAGGCTATTGAAAGTAACAGCATCCGGGGTGCTATCCTTGATGTATTTGATCATGAGCCGCCGGATGATATCGATTACCGGCTGATCGATCATCCGCATGTACTGGCCACGCCGCACACGGCCGGCGCAACCGAGGAAGTGGAAGATCATCATGTTGCCATTCTTAATGAAAAATTGTTGAACTGGGCAAAGACGCAACCGGTCAAATCATTACATTTATCCAGCGGGCCTTCGGTAAATTAGTGGTTAATGGTCAATAGTCAATGGGCAATGGTCAATGGTTCATAGATCATGGAGTATAAAACCAGATCCAACCTTAAACATTAAACTTTGAACTTTAAACAAAACTTGAAACAAAAGGAGCAATCATGTCTTTAACAAATGCGCATCTCATCATCGACTTTGGTACCGGAAACCTGCGCGCGGCGGTTATTTCAACCGGCGGTGTTCTTTTAGGCGTAGCACGCGAAGATATCCCTTATATACGGGATGAGCAATATGAAGACTCCATTTATTTTGATCCGCAGGTGCTGTGGAATCAGATTCTGGAGTTAACCACAACGGCCTTAAAACAGGCGGGTTCTGTACGCATCCTGGCCATTACGGCCACCAGCCAGCGTGAGGGTATCGTGGCGCTTGATGCCGCAGGTGAGCCGGTTGTGGGCATGCCTAATATTGATCATCGCGGGAGGGCCTGGGAAGCCATTATTAACAATAAAGAACAAGTGTACCGTCTTACAGGCCGGTATCCCACCTCATTGTTTTCGGCATTTAAACTGGTGGGGTTGCGCGAAGGGAGAAGGGAATGGTGGCAGCAGGTGGATACTTTTTTGAGCATCAGCGACTGGATCGAATATATGTTTTGCGGTGTAGAGCATTATGAACATTCGCAGGCATCAGAAACTTTGTTGTATGATGTGGAGCAAAAAACCTGGTCGGAGGATTTGTGCGGGTTGTTCTCGCTGCCATCATCCATATTGCCGCCGCTTACCAGCTCCGGCACGGTGCTCGGAAAAATCCGTCAGCCGCTTGCAGAAGCGTTGTCCATCGACACGGCCGCAAAAGTGATCGTTGGCGGCGCCGATACGCAGCTGGCGGTGCACAGCACCCGCGCAAATGCCGGTGAAATGGTGATCGTGTCCGGCACTACAACACCCATCATAAAGCTGTCGGCCTCTTACGATCTTGATCAACAACAACGGACCTGGACGGGGAGGCATATCGATGCCGGTAGTTATATGGTGGAAGCTAATGCCGGCGTAACAGGACTGAATTACCAGCGGCTGAAAAAAATATTTTACCCCAATGAGGGCTACGAAGTAATTGAGGCTGAACTGCGGTCTGTTAAAGATTTTCAATGCGTAGCCTCGCTGGGATCACTGGTGGCCGATGAAAAAAAGCCCCTGATCAAAGGCGGGTTTATTTTTAATACGCCTGTTAACCATGAGCTGTCGAGGGCTGGTATGGTTTGGGCAACTTTGTGGGACATCGCCTGCAGCATCTCTGAAAATTATAAAACCCTGGTTTCGGTGTCGCCCAATGAGCAATCTTATATCTGGACCTGCGGTGGCGGTATGGAGAGCAAAATGCTGCGGCAGTTTATTGCAGATCTTACCGGCAGGGAGATCCGCATCCGGGATAATTATCGCCATGCATCTGTGGTGGGGGGTATGATGATTTGCAATGCCGCATTGGGCATTGAAACGGAACAGCGGGAGTCGTTTGAGCAGGTGCAGCCGGCAGCAAATGCCCGGCAGGCTCATTTTTATGAACGCTGGAAAGCGAATCGTGAATTGTTAAAGCAGATTTTTTAAATGGATGAAGCCTATTTTATAGGAATTGACCTGGGTACCCAGGGCCTGCGGGTGGTTATCCTGGATATGAAGGGAATGATTGCTGCCCAGGCGGAACAGGGATTTGTATTGTCGGCAGAAATGCGCAGGGAGCAGGACCCGGATGCATGGTGGGCTATTTGCCAAACCTGCCTGAGCAAGGCCATCGGGCAGCTGTTGCCGGAGCAGCGGAAAAGGATCCGGGCCATAGCCGTGGATTCTACATCGGGTACGGTCATTCCCATGGATAACGCATATCGCCCGCTGCACCCCGCCATCATGTACAGCGACCAACGTTCCGGGCAACAGGCAAAACATTGTACGGCCGTGGCAAGACAATATCAAAAACACGGGTTTACCGGCTTCAGCACTTCAACGGGACTGGCAAAAATGGTATGGTTTGCAGAAACCTTTCCGGAAAAAGCAGCGCATATTTTTCAATGGATCCATGCAGCGGATTTTATAACGGGGAAGCTGTGCGGAGTGTGGCATGTTACCGATTATACCAATGTGCTTAAATCGGGTTATGACCTGTTGCAGCTCACCTGGCCAAACTATATCAGCGATGTCTTAAATATCAAAAAGGAATGGCTGCAGGAGGTGCAGCCCTCGGGCACCGTTATCGGAAAGCTGGGTGCCGGTCTGGCGCAGGCACTGGGGCTTCCGGCAGATGTGGCGGTTACAACCGGCATTACGGATGGCTGCGCCTCGCAGGTGGCATCGGGCGCCATGAAGCCGGGGCAATGGAATACTACGATTGGCACTACGCTGGTCATAAAAGGTGTATCTGTAAAAGAAGTGACCGATCCCCTGAACCGGCTTTACAACCACCGGCATCCGGCGGGCTACTGGATGCCCGGTGGTGCGGGCAATATTGGCGCCGACTGGGTTTCGGCGGGGTTTAAGGAAAGGTTGAAGCATTACAACGAGGCCGCCGCTTCTTTAACACCTACGGGCAAGATAGCTTACCCCCTGATTCAAAAGGGCGAGCGGTTCCCGTTTTTGGCGCCGGAGGCGCAGGGCTTTGGCCCGGAAGATGTATCAAAGGAAGAGTTGTACACAGCCAATATGGAAGGAGTAGCCTTTGGCGAGCGGTATGCCTATGAATTGATCCGGTCTTTATCGGGCGAAAATATAGAAGCTGTTTATACCGCGGGCGGAGCCAGTAACAGCGATAGCTGGCTGCAGATCCGCAGCGATATATTGCAGAAGCCGTTGTGTAAAATGAAATACGTGTCCGGTGCGGTAGGAGCCGCCATTGTTGCAGCATCTACAACCTGCTTCCGGGATATTACAGAAGCAACGGCTGCATTGACACAGGCCGAAAAATGGGTAACGCCGCGTGCCGCATTCAAACAACAATATGATGATCAGTGCGGCCTGTTTTTAGAAGCAATGCGGGAGCGTGGGTTTATCAATAATATGGATTCATAAAATGTGATTTCCGGTTTGTGAGGACACAAACCGAGGCGGTGAATAAAAACGAACTTTGAATAAATAATCAAGAAGATGTTAAGAGTTATTTTATTGCGGCATGGCGAAACGGCTTATAATGCCGATGGAAACCGGTATTGCGGCAGAACGGATATCGGGCTTACGGATAAAGGACTGGCCCAGGCGGCCAAAGTGTCTGAAGCCTTGAAGGGTGTCGTAGTAGATGCGGTGTACGCTTCGCCTTTGCAGCGGGCCCGTAAAACAGCCGCTATTGCCTCCGGTAATCAAACTGTAATTACAGACGAACGCCTTATAGAAGCCGATTTTGGCTTATGGGAAGGAAAAACAAAGGAAGAATTCAATGCGGAGGATCCAACGTTTTGGGCGGCATGGATAAAGGATCCCCAAATGGCAAGGGCGGGCGGCACGGGTGAAACCGGGGGCGAAATCGTAAACCGCGTGAATGATTTTTTTGAGGACCTGCACCGCAGGCACAACGGGCAACTGGTAATGGTGGTAGCCCACAATGGTATTAACCGCCTGTACCTGGCGGCAAAGCTGGGGATGCCCTTGTCTAATTACCGGCGCTTTGATATGCAAAATTCAGCGGTTTCCTATTTTGAACTGGATGATGAAAATGTATTGGTGCTCAAAAAATTAAATGCAACGCAACTGTAGTGTGAATATGCTGCATGGTGAAGGTTTGTGGTTGTGATTGTGGTTTGTGTCCCCACAAACCACTTTAAAAAACATATTTTTAATTTTTAACGAAACCCTGATTGTTTATAATGATGAATATGCGTTATACCTGGTTGTTTTGCTACACTGTTCTTACCCTGTGGAGCTGTAAAACAGTTCAGCAGCGTCAGCACCCCAATGATGAAAAAGATCCGTTTTCAGTACGGGACCTGCCCCGTAATATTTACCGGGAGGAAGGCGCCTTTCATGTGCAGGGCGCCGTGGTTGACGTCAAACGTGGGGTAGCCTATTTTTCATTTACAACAAGCCTGGTAAAAACCAATCTAAAGGGCGATGTTATCGGAAGCGTGGATGGGTTGATCGGTCACCTGGGCTGCCTGGATGTAAACCCCGATGATGGGCGCATCTATGCCTCGCTGGAATATAAAAACGATAATATCGGTAAAGGGATTTTAAAGGAACTTGGTTCCGGTAATCGTCAAAACCAGGATAAAGAAAGTTCCTTTTACATAGCCATTTTTGATGGAGATAAAATCACCCGGCCGGGCATGAGCGCTGAAAAGGACCCGGTCGTTCATACCGTTTATTTGAAAGAAGTAGCAGAGGATTATAAAGCCACAGTAATGAACCGCGGCAAGCGGGTTGATCACCGTTATGGATGCAGCGGCATCGATGGAATTGCTTTTGGTCCCCAGTTTGGGCAAAAACGTGGAAAGAACTTTTTGAACATTGCGTATGGCGTATACGGCGATACCACCCGTACGGATAATGATTACCAGGTGCTCCTGCAATATGACGCCGGCAACCTACGCCAATACGAACGCCCGCTCTCGCAAAGCGGTTTTAATAAAACCGGTCCCGCGGAGCCGCTTAACAAGTATTTTTTATATACCGGCAATACTTCCTATGGTATTCAAAACCTGGAATATGATGCGCATACCGGGTATTGGCTGGCGGCGGTTTATGCCGGGAAAAAAACGCAGTTTCCCAATTACAGCCTCTTTGCAATCGATGGCTCTAAAAGCCCTGCAGTACAGGATTTAAAAGGATTTGATAATGGAGAAAAAGGCCGGGTGCTGCAACTGGCTGCCGCTGGTATGTTTGATGAAAAAAGCGGCATTCACGGCTGGTTTGCTCCATGGGGCGCTACCGGTATGCATGCATTGGGCAAGGGCTATTTTTATATTTCCCAAAACGGTATTGCCAAAAATAAAAAACAATACTGCAATCTTCGGTTATATCGATGGACAGGGCAGACACCCGATCCGTTTGAAGAAGTGCAGTGAGATGCCAATAGTCAATCAATGTCGTTTCCTTAAGCCTTGAAACGAAGCCGTGACAGGAAAGAACTATTTTTGGAATGATTTTTTGCCTGCTTTTTCATCGATGGGAAAAAGTAGGAAGAGAACTAAAAAAACGGCTCTTTCTTATCAACGCAAATTATTTTAAGAAGCGCTATACTTCTTGTAGTTTCCCTATCTGTCGTTTGGAAATGGCAATAGACGAACAGGGATGTTTAAGGAAAAGACATCGAATAACGCGTAACGCGTAGTAAACGGGAATTCATGTTTGATATATCAACCATAATATAAAATCGCCATGCATCTAAAAAGAAGAAGTTTTTTAAAGATTAGTGGGCTGGCGGGTTTTCACACGGTGTTTGTAAAGCAGGTGCCGCTGAATGCTCTGGCTGGTGCTGGTACCGCCGATTCATTGTTCAAAAACTTTGTTAGTCCGCCCGAAAATGTGCGATCCTCCTGTTACTGGTGGTGGTTCAACGGAAGGGTGGATAAAGAAGGCATCCGGAGAGATCTCGAAGCGTTTAAAGCTAAAGGCATGGGAGGCGTGTTATTGGTTAACTCCTCCGATGGGCTTGGTGGCGCGCGCATTCCGCAGGGAGCAAAATTTCTTTCGGAAGAATGGAAGGAGCTTTATCGTTTTGCCATGAAGGAGGCTAAACGCCTCCATATCGAAGTGGGTATCAATCTCAGTTCAGGCTGGTGTATGGGCGGCCCCTGGATCCGGCCGGAAAATGCAGGCCGCTGGTATCTTCAAGCCACAGTCGAGCTCAAAGGCCCGCAGCAATTTAATGACATCCTGCCATTGCCAGGCAACCGGGTCGGATATGACAAGGTATTTAATCCGCCGGGATATAAGGAATATATTGATCTACCGTTGTCGCAACTCGATTACCGTGATACATCGGTTGTGGCCATCCAGACTTCCGGAAAAGAACATCAGCTAACCGGCAGCCGCGCTGCGCTGCTGGATGCGAAAGCCAATCGTAAAGATGCCAGCAATTTTGCAAAATCATTTGAGATTGCCGGCCCTGTTCAAACGCCCTGGCTGAATGAAGCCTCCGACCAGGCTATTGGGCTTACCCATGTCATCGATCTTACCGGCAAAATGGATACAGCAGGAAGGCTGCAGTGGGAAGTACCGCCCGGTACCTGGACTGTTGTGCGCACCGGGCACCGGATGACCGGTTCAAAGCTGATGATTGCCCAGCCGGAGGCGGACGGCTTATCGATTGACTGGTTTGATAAAAAAGGGGTGGACCTCCAGTTTGAACACCTGGGAAAAATGTTTATTGACGAAGCGGCAAAAGTGGGCACAAAGCCGGCTTATTTTTGTGATGATAGTTTTGAAGATGGGTTTCCTAACTGGACGTCAAAAATTCTTGAAAAATTCCGCAGCTACCGGGGCTATGATGCTACGCCTTACCTGCCGGTTTTATCGGGTTATATAATGGGCAGCGCGGCCATTTCTGATCGTTTTTTGAATGATTACCGCCGCACCATTGCCGACTGCATGGCCGATGAGCATTACGGACATTTTGCAGCGCTTTGCCATCAGCACGGTATGCTGGTGCAGAACGAAGCTGCCGGACCCAGCCGGTCCGGCACGATCTGTATGGACGGGTTAAAAAACCTTGGGCGCAGTGATTTGCCCGCTGGAGAGTTTTGGCTGGCGCCCAAACATGAAGATCCTGAAAACTTAACAGATGATAAATCCTATGGCGTATCCCGGCTGGACTTCGGGCAGAATAAGGTGACAAAAATGGTGGCTTCGGCGGCGCATACCTATGGCCGTAAATTAGCTTCGGCAGAGGCTTTTACCAGTTTCAGGCATTGGACGGACTACCCGGGGTCATTGAAGCAGGCGCTGGATCGCGCTTTTTGTGAAGGGATCAACCGAATCGTAATCCATACTTCTACGGCAACGCGGCCTGCTGACGGATTGCCTGGCTATGAATATGGGGCAGGCACGCACTTTAACCCGAATGTGACCTGGTGGGAGTTTGCAGCGCCCTTCTTTTCGTATGTTGCCCGAAGCCAGTATTTGCTGCGGGCCGGCCATTTTGTAGCCGATGTGTTGTTTTATAACGGCGACATTGCTCCCAATCTGGTAGCGCAAAAACACAACGATCCGCAATTGGGAAAGGGGTATGATTATGATGTTTGTAACGAAGAAGTATTGCTGGAGCGGCTTGGCGTACGCGATGGTAAACTGGTATTGCCGGATGGCATGCAATACCGCCTGCTGGTATTGCCGCAAAGTGACCGGATGCCCGTTGCCGTTTTGAAAAAGATAAAACAGCTTTTGGAGCAGGGCGCCCGGGTGATGGGACCGCCGCCGCAAACAGATTCCGGGCTTGCCGGTTATCCCCAATGCGATGCGGAGATTCGGGAGCTTGCAAAAGCGCTATGGAAGGAGCCGGCGGCAGGTAAAGGAATAACTATTGGCAAAGGACAATTGTTTTATCCCGGGTCTATACGCGCGGTGCTGGAAGGCATGCGCTGCCTGCCCGATTTTGAAACCTCCAACAGTAACGCGTGGATCGATTTTATTCATCGTACTACCGGGGATGCCGAAATCTATTTTATCACCAACAGGAAAAAAGAAGCCGTGCGTACGGAATGCCTGTTTCGAATGACGGGGCGCCAGCCGGAGCTGTGGGATCCTGTTTCCGCAAAGCGGTGGATCCCGGCCTTTCAGCAAAAGGCGGGCCGTACGGCTATAACATTAAACCTGGATGTGTTCCAGTCGGTATGCGTTTTATTTCCGAAGGCCGCAACAAAAGGTCTTTTTAGCGCATCGCCCAATATATGGCAACATGCTCATGAATTTCATAAACTGCAGGAGCTTAGCGGCTCCTGGAAATTGCAGTTTGACCCCCGGTGGGGAGGCCCGGCCAGCGTGGTTTTTGAAGCGTTAAAAGATTGGTCGTCCCATCCCGATGCAGGCATTCGTTATTACTCCGGTAAGGCGGTGTATCAAAAACAGTTTTCCTTTACCGATGCGCTGCCGGCGGGTTCCATATTCCTCAACCTGGGCGTGGTAAAGAATATCTGCAGGGTGTGGCTGAACGATGTGGATCTGGGTATTATATGGACGGCGCCCTGGCGGGTGGAAGTAACGGGCCCGCTAAGAAAAGGAGTGAATGCGCTGAAAATTGAAGTGATCAATCTCTGGCCTAACCGGCTGATTGGCGATGCGGCGCTACCTCCCGAGCAACGAAGAACCAATACCAATATCGTTTTTAAAAAGGACGATCCGCTGTTGCCCTCGGGGCTGCTGGGACCGGTGGTGCTCGAGGGGTTTGAGTCTTAAACCGCAAGGTGCGCAAAGGCCCGCAAAGTTTTTTTAGCAAACTGCGGCCACAGGTGCACCAGTTTTGAAGGGCCTTTTATCAATGCAGGGGCAGGAAAAATGTAAGGGTGCTTGATGGCCGCACATAGCGTTCTCCGCGTATTCCTTGCGCCCGTTGCGTTTGAGTCTTCAACCGCAAGGTGCGCAAAGCAATTCACCCTTCCAGTACCTGCCGGGCTTTGTCCTGGTCTTTGGAAAAAATTTTTACTTCAATGCCTGCCAGAGGTGTCATGCCTACCACATCCATGTCGTCAATAGTAGCGGTGATACCTGCTTCCTCCAGTTTCTCTTTGGCAGAAATGGCTGCGGCAATATCACTATAGGTACGTACAACAATAATCGCGTCCTGGCTATGGCTGGTCATAAAAAAAGATTTGCTTAAAGTTACGACAAATAACTGACAGATATTCGTTCGTTACAGGCTCCATGTAGAATATTGTTAAACTTGTTTTTGGATTGTTTAACGTTGAGTTCGGGATTGCCGTAGCGGTTACCTGAATATGCAGAATGCCTGGCTTTTACGATTTTTTTGAAAAATCAAGTAGCTTTACGATGCCATCATTCATTTTTTTTCACTTATAAGCATATCAATGATGAACCGTAAAATATTTCTTCAGCATACCAGTGTGTTAAGTGCAGGTTTGGCGTTGGATCATTTTTCTTTCAGCCAAAGCAAAAACGATTTTCCGATTGTACGCGTACGGGAGCGTGAACGACATTTTAGAAGCGCTGTTATTGAAGATGCTATAAAAACGTTTCAGTCGAAAGTAGCCAACAAAGAACTTGGATGGCTGTTTAGTAACTGTTTTCCCAATACACTGGATACAACGGTGTATTATACGGAAAAGGATGGGAAACCCGATACCTATGTGATTACGGGCGATATTAATGCCATGTGGCTGCGCGATAGTTCGGCACAGGTATACCCCTATCTGCAGTTTACCAGGCAGGATCAGGCCCTGCACCGGCTTATAGCGGGTGTTATTCGCAAGCAAACGCATTTTATTTTAAAGGATCCGTATGCCAATGCTTTTTATAATGATGATAGCAAGGTAAGCGAATGGAAGGAAACGGATATAACCGATATGAAGCCAGGCATCCACGAGCGGAAGTGGGAAATAGATTCGCTCTGTTATCCCATCCGGTTGGCCTACCGCTTCTGGAAGGAAACCGGCGATACCACGCCCTTTGATGCCGCATGGAAGCAAGGTATTGCCCTTACGCTAAAAACCTTTAAGCAGCAGCAACGGAAAAATGACCATGGTCCTTATAAGTTTGAGCGAAAGACCTCATGGGCCACTGATGGTATCCCGATGGGCGGGTATGGTTACCCGGTAAAGCCTGTAGGGCTTATCTGCTCTATGTTTCGTCCAAGTGATGATGCTACTGTTTTTGCCTACCTGGTGCCATCCAACCTGTTTGCCGTGGTAAGCCTCCGGCAGGCTTCGGAGATGATGAACAAAATATCGGGAGATGCGGCGCTTGCGGGAGAGCTTGCACAACTGGCAGCAGAGGTAGAAGCGGCTGTTAAAAAATATGCGATCGTTACCCATCCGCAGTATGGAAAAATGTTTGCCTATGAGGTAAACGGTTATGGCAGCTACCTGCTGATGGATGATGCTAACGTACCCAGCCTGCTGGCCCTGCCCTACCTGGGCGCAATACGCTCCATAGATCCGTTATATAAGGCTACGCGGAACTATGTATGGTCGGTAGAAAACCCGTTCTTCTTTAAGGGCAGGATGGCAGAAGGGATCGGTGGTCCGCATATTGGTAAAGATATGATCTGGCCTATGAGTATCACCATGAAGGCGCTTACTTCCGGTGATGACCGGGAAATCCGGCAGTGTATTGGCACTTTGCAGAAAACACATGGCGGCACGGGTTTTATGCATGAATCTTTTCATAAAGATGATCCGGGAAAGTTTACCCGGAAATGGTTTGCCTGGTCCAATACCCTGTTTGGCGAGTTGCTTTGGAAAACATTTAAGGAACGGCCTGCTTTGCTGGAGTAGCCAGGAAGATATTTGCGTAGTCAAATGGGTTCATCCCGGCTGATGGTGCTTACCCCCGTATCCGGGTATTTCCGGCCGGCGGACCGGGCATCCGCCCTAAAGTCATGAAGCCTTTGTAACTTTATTGCACTTCTTCAATTTTTGTTACTATGAATCCAAAAGTTGACTTTTATTTTTCGCAGGCTAAACAGACAAAGACGAGAGAAGCCCGGATAGAGAAATATATGCCAAAGATCCTGGAGGGAAAAGGGATGGAGGACTAAACGAATTAGTAAACAAACAATAGGAAATGAGCCATAAAAAACAATTGCCCGCTTCACAACGCGATATGTTGATGGATGTATTAAGAAAACGGTTCGAAAAAAACAGGGGGCGGCACAAGGACATCGAATGGGCCGGTGTACAGGTTAAACTGGAAGCTAACCCCGAAAAATTGTGGTCGTTGGATGAGATGGAAAGTACGGGCGGCGAACCGGATGTAACGGGATACGATAAAAAAACAGGCGCCTATATCTTTATCGACTGTGCTCCCGAAAGCCCGAAAGGCCGCAGGAGTCTTTGCTTTGACGGTGATGCGCTGGCTTCGAGAAAAGAGCACAAACCGGCAAACAGTGCCGTGGAGGTGGCAAAGGCCATGGGCATTGAACTGCTGAGCGAAGAACAATACCGGGACCTGCAGCGACTGGGCCCCTTTGATCTTAAAACATCCAGCTGGATCCAGACGCCTGCAGCTATCAGAAAACTCGGTGGAGCTCTTTTTTGCGACCGTCGCTACAATGAGGTATTTACTTACCACAATGGAGCCGAGTCGTACTATGCGGCAAGGGGATTCCGGGGAGTGCTGAAGGTATAACCGGTTCAATGAACTTGTTGGTGTTTCCGCATCCGCAGCCAATCGGTCCGCAATACCAGCAATGGCTCAGGAAACTAATATTAAGGATGTACGGATATCTACCCTTCAAAAGATGGTAGAGCGGGGCTTGACGGCCGTTTACGAGTGCTGATCAAAGTTGAATATTCCCTTATAACTGCTTCTTAAAAAAATCAATGGTCCGCTTCCAGGCCAGTTCCGCTGCTGCTTTATCATAACGCGGTGTTGTATTATTATGAAACCCGTGGTTGGCGTTGGCGTATACATAGGCCGTATACTTTTTATGATGGCTTTTGAGCGCCGCTTCGTAAGCAGGCCAGCCTTCATTAACCCGGGTGTCCAGGCCCGCATAGTGTAGTTGCAGCGGTGCGTGTATCCTGGCTACATCTGCTTCGGACGGCTGTGTGCCATAGAAGGGGACTGCTGCCGATAGGGCGGGCATCCGCACGGCCATCATATTAGCGATCCATCCGCCAAAGCAAAAGCCCACTACACCCACTTTTCCATTGCAGTTTGCCTGGTTTTTAAGATCGTCTGCCGCGGCAATAAAATCTTCCAGCATCTCATCTTTGTTACGTTTTGCCTGCAGGGCACGCCCTTCGTCATCATTGCCCGGATAGCCGCCAAGTGGTGTCAGCGCATCCGGTGCAAGGGCTATAAAGCCCTCCAGCGCTGCCCTTCTGGCCACGTCTTCTATATAGGGATTAAGTCCCCGGTTTTCATGCACCACTACAATACCGCCCGTTTTCTTTTTAAGGTTTTTGGGCCATGCCAGCAATGCTTTAATGGACCCGCCACCTTTAGGTGAATTATAGTGTACGTATTTTGTTTGTACGCGGGTATCTCCCGGCGTCACTTGCGCAGTGGCGGTATAATCGGGCATTAAAAAACTCATGAGCGCCGGCACGGTAAGTCCGCCAATGGCATATACCGAAAGCCTTTGTACAAAGCAGCGGCGGTCGATACGGTTGTGCGCATAATCATCATAAAGATCAAATACTTCCTGGCGGATATCTTCTTTTTTGATGGGGTTCATTGCTTGCTGTTTAAAAATGGAGGCTTTTCAAATTTAGCTGATTTATTTTGTAACTTACGATGATGAAACGGGTATTTACGCTTTTACTATTGTTTACAGCCGCGCTGCAGATGCTCAATGCCCAAACAAATGGAATGACCCCTGCTCAGCAAAATGACGTGCAGCGGTTGGTAGAGGCCGCAAAATCCGGCGACAAGCAACGCGTGGCCTCGCTGGTGGCGTATCCGCTGAAAAGGACGTATCCATTGAGCGATATAAAAAGTAAAGCAGGAATGCTGCGGTATTTTGATATGATTTTTGATAGCGGTTTGCTGCGGCAGATCGCCCGGTCAAAAGCGGGGGACTGGACGGCCATGGGCTGGAGAGGTCTGATGCTGGATAGAGGTGTGCTCTGGATGGATGATACGGGAAAGATAACGGCCATCAATTACGAATCGGGAAAAGAAAAAATATTGCTGGCGAAAGCTATTCAAAAAGACAAACAGGAATTACCACACTCCCTGCAACAGTTTGAGAAACCCCTGTATAAGATTATTACCGGACGCTTCCGGATCCGGATCGATGAGTTGGCCGAAGGTCAGTTGCGCTACGCATCCTGGAGCCTGAAGAGCGGAAAGAGCGTGCCGGCGTTGGTACTATACAACGGTGTATTTGAAGCGCAGGGTACCGGGGGTAATCATACCATTATGTTCAAAAACGAGGCGTACCGCTATGAGATAGCCATCAACCGGCTGGGCACCGATGAAACACCTGGGGCATTGCTAACCGTCTTTAAGGGAGAAAAGGTCCTGCTAAAAGAGCCGGGAAAAATCATCCGGAAGTAAGCGCTTTTTGTTTACTTGAAAGATCGTAAAATACGCCATCAGTATAGTTGTATTTTGCAGCTTTTCATAAATAAAAAATTCAATCTTTAAGATTTCCGGAGAAACAGCCTGTGAAGGCGATAGGGGCCATCCGGATTTTTATAATGTACTGTATAGAAAATTGTTGGCTCAAAAAGATGTTTTATGGCAGATCCGGATATCGGCCTGTACCGGATATAATGCCCCCGTATTTTGTCACCGGTTTAAAACATTGTTCCGCGATGCAGGAGGCAACAGGATGGTTGAGCAACAGATTCCCCTTAAATTTACCCGATCCGGTAAATGGGAGCTGGTAGCGATAACTACCCGAAGCGTGATCAACGCAGGAAATAATGCTGTTTGACTCTTGTTAAAAAAAAACGAAGGGGCTGATGGCATCCCGGATCGGCATTCAATAAAAAAACGGTTTGCGTATGAAACATTGGTTTGTTTTTGGTTTATTGCTGCTTACCGGCCTGTGGGGCCATGCCCAGCTAAAGGCGGTATACCTGCGTTGCGAATATCTGCAAAACCCCCTGGGGGTAGAGGATCCTCATCCGCGGCTGAGCTGGGAGCTGACGAGCAGCCAGAAAAATTCACGGCAGTCGGCCTACCGCATCCTGGTGGCGGATGACCCGGGATTGCTGAAAAAAGACATCGGTAACTTTTGGGATTCCCATAAAGTGCTGTCGGATGCTTCTATCCAGATCCGCTATTCCGGAAAACAGCTGGCATCCGGGAAAAAGTATTACTGGAAGGTGATGACCTGGGACGGTGGCGGACAAGCTGCTTCCTTTAGCGCACCGGCGCAATGGCAGATGGGATTACTGGATGTTTCGGCCTGGTCCGGCGCACAGTGGATCGCAAGGGAGGTGTTGCCCGAGACCGGTGTGATCCTGCCCTTTGCGCACGGTAGCGGTAAGAAGGAGTGGGGGAAGCGCGCCGATGTATTGCCCTTATTCCGCAAAGACTTTAAGATCATCAAACCTGTAAAACAGGCTACGGCCTTTATCAGCGGACTCGGCCATTTTGAACTGCATATAAACGGGAAAAAAACAGGTGATCATTTCCTGGATCCGGGGTGGACGCAGTATGCCAGGCATGCCCAGTATATCACTTTTGATATTACTACAGAGTTGCAGCAGGGTGCCAATGCAGTAGGCGTAATGCTGGGTAACGGGTTTTACTATATACCCGGTGAGCGTTACCGGAAACTCACCGGTGCGTATGGATTTCCAAAGATGATTGCCAAATTATGGATCCGCTACCAGGATGGTTCGGAAGAAACGGTCGTGTCTGATGATAGCTGGAAGACGGAGGAATCGCCCATTTATTTTTCCAGTATTTATGGCGGGGAAGATTATGACGCCAACCGTGAAAAAGCAGGCTGGGACCAGCCGCGTTATAACGATGCCGGCTGGGCGCCGGCAGTGGTAACCACAGGACCCCCGCAGTTACAGGCACAGCCAGCGGAGCCGGTTCGGGTTTTGCAAACATTCCTTCCGGTTGCTAAAAAAGAGCTGGCGGCAGGAACATGGGTCTATGACCTGGGGCAAAATTTTTCGGGCATTCCTGCCATAAAAGTTTTTGGTAATAAAGGGGATACCATCCGGCTGCGCCCTGCGGAGCTGATCAATGAAGATGGTTCTGCCCGGCAGGGAGCCACGGGGTCGCCGCATATTTATACTTATGTCCTCAAGGGAAACGGGGAAGAAGAATGGCAGCCCCGCTTTACCTACTATGGTTTCCGGTATGTGCAGGTAGAGGGTGCTGTGCCAGAAGGTAAAGGGTCCGGCCTGCCGGTTGTCAGGGAGCTGAAAGGATTGCATATCCGCAACAGTGCGCCGGAAATTGGAACTTTTAATACTTCCAACGAATTGTTTAATAAAACCAGCGATCTTATCCGCTGGGCCATCCGCAGCAATATGGTAAGTGTGTTTACCGATTGTCCGCACCGCGAAAAGCTGGGCTGGCTGGAGGAAACCCACCTGATGGGTAGTTCGGTACAATATAATTATGATATTGCGGCCCTTTGTAAGAAAGTAGTGAGGGATATGATCAATGCGCAAACCGAAGACGGGCTTATCCCTGATATCGCGCCCGAGTATGTTCAGTTTGATGGTGGTTTCCGCGATTCCCCGGAGTGGGGAAGCGCGGGGGTGATCTTTACCTGGTATGCCTTCCAATGGTATGGCGATACGGCCCTGTTAAAGGAAGCCTACCCGATGATGAAAAAATATGTATCTTATTTAAAAGCAAAATCAAAGAATCATATCCTTGAATTCGGATTGAGCGACTGGTATGATATTGGCCCCGGGCATCCCGGTGTTTCGCAGCTGACGCCGATGGGCGTTACCGCAACAGCCACCTATTATTATGACCTTACCATTCTTTCAAAAGTGGCGGCATTACTGGGCGTTAAAGCCGATCTGCCCCTGTTTGAAAACTGGGCCAAAGAAGTAAAGACGGCGTTTAACCAAAAATTCTTTAACACCCAAACCAAACAATATGCTACCGGCAGCCAGGCGGCCAATGCCATGGCCCTATATATGAACCTGGTAGAGCCGCAGTACCGCGATGCTGTGGTGCAAAACCTGGTAAAAGATATCCGGAGCCGCAACAATGCCCTCACCGGCGGCGATGTAGGTTACCGCTATGTGCTGCGGGCATTGGAGGAGGCCGGGTATAGTGATGTAATCTATGATATGAATAACCGAAGCGATGTGCCGGGCTATGGTTACCAGCTTGCACACGGCGCTACAGCGCTTACGGAGTCCTGGGCCGCTTTGACCTCCGTATCCAATAATCATTTTATGCTGGGACACCTGATGGAATGGTTTTACTCCGGGCTTTGCGGTATCCGGCAGGCAGAGGGATCGGTTGGGTTTAAGGATATTGAAATCAAACCACACCCGGTGGGAACGATCCGCAACGCAAAGGCAAGCTATCACTCGGTGCGCGGGCTTATAAAAGTGGACTGGCAAAAAGAAGGCGACCGGTTTACGGTAAATGTGGCAGTTCCGGCCAATACCACGGCCACCATTTATTTTCCGCCGGGCTATAATAAAAAGCCTGTAAAAACGGGGTCGGGCAGCTATAGCTTTACAGCAAAGAAACAATAATGAGAACGTTTTTTTTATTGATCGGATTGATGGTATGGAGCAGTACTGCGGAGGCGCAACAAAACGAAGTGCCGCAGGCGGTGATGCAAAAAGTATATGAAGCGGTAAAAACGCCATATAAATATGGATTGGTACTGGTACCTGGTAGTACATCAAAAAAACTGGATTGCCCAACCGTATTCCGCAAGAACGGAAAATGGTATATGTCCTATATTGAGTTTGATGGTAACGGCTATGAAACCTGGCTGGCGCAAAGCACGGATCTGCTCCATTGGAAAACCCTCGGCAAAATGATGTCGAAAAAGCAGGATTCCCTGCAGTGGGACGGTTACCAGAAAGCAGGATATGTAGCGTTGATCGATCCTGCCTGGGGCGGAACTTATGCCGCGGAAAAATACAACGGCAATTACTGGATGAGCTATATTGGCGGACATACGTCCGGTTATGAGGCCGGATTGCTTTCTATCGGGATGGCCCATACCCGGGGCGATATTACCCGCCCGCATGAATGGCAAACGCTTGGCCGGCCGGTATTAAAAGCCACCGACCCGGATGTGCGGTGGTGGGAGAATAAGAAGCTGTACAAGAGCTCGGTGATATGGGATAAAAAAAAGACACTGGGCTATCCTTTTGTGATGTATTACAATGCCAATGGTGATACCAGCAATAATACGCCCAAATGGCGTTGGTTTGAGCGTATTGGCATGGCGGTATCGCAGGATATGGTGCATTGGAAACGCTACCAGGCAGATCCGGTAGTGCATCACCGCGTGGGCATCACCGGGGATGGCGTTTTACAGAAGATGGGCAATCTTTGGGTCATGTTTTATTTTGGCGCGTTTTGGGAGCAGCGGAAGAATGAAACCTTTAACCGTTTTGCCTGTTCCTACGACCTGGTGCATTGGACAGACTGGGAGGGGGAGGATCTGATTCATTCTTCAGAGCCCTTTGATGAAAAGTATGCGCACAAACCCTGTGTGGTTAAATATAAAGGCATCGTATACCATTTTTACTGTGCGGTCAATAACAAGGATCAGCGGGGTATTGCAGTGGCTACGTCGGTTGATAAAGGAAAAAGCGCCGTTGGTTTTACGGGGCAGGTTTATAGAGCAAAATGAAATATCTATTACAACTAAGTATTTATTTGTTGCTGACGGCGGCCGTGGCGGCACAGGAAGGCCCCCGCCGGGTGATCGACTTTAACAAAGGGTGGCGGTTCCGTTTAGGGGATGCTGCTTCGTGGAAAGACAAAACCTTCGATGACAAAGCATGGCGGCTGCCGGCATTTAATGATGCCACATGGCGGCTGCTGGATCTTCCACACGACTGGAGTATCGAAGGCCGGTTTGATCCTGCCCATCCCGCAGGTAATGCGGGCGGCGCACTGCCCGGTGGCACGGGCTGGTACCGCAAAACGTTCACGCTGGAAAACATAACTGCTGAAAACAGGGTCCGTATCGAGTTTGATGGCATTTACCGCAACGCCGAAGTTTGGATCAACGGACACTACCTGGGTAAGTGGCCCTATGGTTATACCTCCTTTGCGTATGAGCTGACGCCTTATCTAAAAGCCGCAAAGCAAAAGAATGTGATTGCTGTAAAAGTAGATAACAGCCGGCAGCCCAACTCAAGATGGTATACCGGGTCGGGCATTTACAGGAATACCCGCCTGGTGATCACACAAGAGATTGCCTTTGAAAACTGGGGCAATTTTGTGTACACAACAAGGGATAACAACGGCCAAACCTGGTTTCATGCTACTTCAAATGTTCTGAATACAACGGCTGCCAGGTTTGGATTAAGTGTAAGCTGCACGCTTTTTGATCCCGCTGGCACGCCCGTGGCGGAAGTCAGCGGCAAGCCGGAAGCAACAGCCGGGGCGTTCCGGTTTAAAGCAGTATTAAAAAATCCGGCATTATGGTCGGTGACCACACCGCAGCTTTACCGGGCGGTATTTAAAATTTTTGATGGTGCGCGGCAGACCGACCAATGGGCCACAAGTTTTGGCGTGCGTTATTTTTCCTTTGATGCGGAAAAGGGCTTTTCATTGAACGGATTCCCTTTAAAAATAAAGGGAGTTTGCATGCATCACGACCTGGGAGCACTCGGTGCGGCCTTTAACCGTTCGGCAGCAAAACGGCAGCTGCGTATCATGCAGGAGATGGGTGTAAACGCCATCCGTACTGCGCACAATCCGCCCGATCCGCAGTTGCTCGATCTCTGTGATGAAATGGGCTTCCTGGTGATGGATGAATCATTTGATATGTGGGCAAAGAAGAAAAACAAATACGATTACTACAGCGATTTTCCGGAATGGCATCGGCGCGATCTGGAGTCTATGGTAAAACGCGATCGCAATCACCCAAGTGTGTTTATGTGGAGTATTGGCAATGAGATAAGAGAACAGTTCGATTCAACCGGTATTACCCTGGCAAAAGAGCTGGTGGATATTGTAAAAGCACTGGATACCACCCGCCCCGTAACCTGTGCGCTGAGTGAAAACCGGCCCGATAAAAACTTTATTTACCAATCGAAAGCGCTGGATGTAGTAGGCCTCAATTATCATATTGAAGCTTATGAAGATTTTCCCAAAAATTATCCCGGCGAAAAATTCATTGCCACAGAAAATGTTTCGGGGCTGGCCACCCGCGGGCACTATGATGGGCCGGCGGATTCGCTGCGCCTGTGGCCCTCCGGTTCAAAATTTAAATTTGTCGAAAACGGTAATCCCGACTACACGGTTTCGGCCTATGATAATGTGGCGGCTTACTGGGGATCTACGCATGAACAAACCTGGCGTATTATCAAAAAACACGATTATTTATCCGGTTTGTTTGTATGGTCGGGGTTCGATTTCCTGGGCGAGCCCGTTCCTTATCCTTATCCTGCAAGGAGTTCCTATTATGGCATCGTTGACCTGGCCGGCTTTCCAAAGGATGTGTACTATATGTATCAAAGCGAATGGACCAGTAAGCCCGTGCTGCATATAGCGCCCCACTGGAACTGGAAGCGGGGACAGCAGGTAGATGTAAAAGTGTATTACAGCCAGGCCGATGAAGTGGAGCTGTTCCTGAACGGCCGTTCCCTGGGCCGGCGGCAAAAAAAGGACACGGCATTTCATGTGTTGTGGCGGGTGTCCTTTGAGCCCGGAACATTAAAAGCGGTTTCACGAAAGGATGGAAAAACGGTTCTTGAACGTACGGTGCGCACTGCGGGTGCCCCGGCTCAGATAGCACTGACAATTGAAAATCCTGTATTGCGGCAGGATAAAGACGACCGCGCATTTGTTACCATTCGTATTCTTGACCGGGAGGGCAACCTGGTTCCGGATGCCCGGCATAGAGTGCGCGTGACAAGTTCCCCTGCCGCCCTGGTGGTAGCTATGGATAATGGTTACCAGGCCGACCTGGAGCCTTTCCAAACCAGTCGGCGCAGCGTATACAATGGAATGGGGCTGGCTATTATAAAAGGTGTTAAAAAGGGGGGTGCCATTGTTACGGTGACCTCGCCGGGGTTAAAGCCGGCATCGGTCAGCATATTGGTAAAATAGACATTGTATTTTAATACATTGTCGTAAAAGATGCCGGTTTTTGGTGTTTGACTCTTTTGTTCTGTTATGCAAACCGTTGCGTAGAATAGGAATATTTTCCATTTTATTAGTGAAACCGTACATTGTACAGGGCTTTCAGACGATTTACTTTTAATGTCAGATTCACATTTAATGATTTCCGCCAAATAACGATTGTAATGAAGTGTTGTTTTTACAGAAAAAAAACGAGGAGTGTTTTCGGCAAAAGTTTATTAATTGTTGTTTTGACAATTTTTAATCTTCCGGGGCTGTCTGCACAAAGCGGAGACAGTCATTTGGATTATCGCCAGGTAATTGGTCAGCGGGCCTATAAAATTGTAGCGCCGCTGCAATTGAAGGATTCTTCGGCCTTCTACAGGGTGCAGCAGATGGTGGTGCAACAGTATATAGATTTACGTGATCTGGATGCCCACAGGGAAAGCGGGGTGGCGGATATTAAAGCAGCCCTTACTGATAAAGAACAAATACAGAAAAAGATAGCTGAAGCCGATGCAAAAACCGAGGCGGATCGTGCGGCCCTTCATAAACGCTATATTCAAAAGCTATCGCATATACTTGGTAAGGATCAGGTGGATATTATAAAGAACGGGATGACGTATAATGTGCTTCCCATCACCTATAAAGGATACCTGGAAATGATTCCGCGGTTAACCACCGAAGAGCGGAAGTTTATCCTGGATGCGCTTACCGAAGCGCGGGAACATGCCATGGACGCGGGGTCTTCAGAAAAAAAACATGCCTGGTTTGGAAAGTATAAGGGGCGGATCAACAATTATCTTTCTGCGCGCGGCTATGATATGAATAAGGAAAGCAAGGCCTGGCAGGAGCGTATGAAAACCAATCAAAATAAAAAACAGCAACCCAAACAATAATAAAAAACAAGCCATATGCTTTATCAGTCAGTTTTAAGGATTATTTGCGTGTTCCTGGCAATATGTTGGGGGTTGGGCGCAAATGCACAAACCAAAACAATTGAGGGTACCGTTACTGAAGCTCCCTCGGGTACGCCGGTTCCGGATGTTACCATTAAGGTAAAAGGCGGAAGCCAGACCGCCGTTACAAATATGAAAGGCGAATTTACCATGAATATTCCCGCTGAAGGCGCCGTACTCCAATATTCACATGTGGGATATGAGTATGGAGAGCAAACGGTAAAAGCGGGGGAAAAAGTAGCCATCGTGATTAAGAAGACCGAAAACGAAATGGATGAAGTCGTAGTGATCGGCTACGGTTCGCAGAAACGGGAAAATCTTACCGGTTCCGTAGCTACTGTTGATATGGGAAAAATTGCAGATTTTCCGGTTAGCAGTATTGCCGAAGCGCTAAAAGGGCAAATACCCGGGCTGAATGTAACAGGTGGTAGCCAGCGGCCCGGTGACAATGCAACGTTCAGTATACGGCAGCCGTTTGGATACAGTAAAGACGGCAGCAGTGCTTTGCCTCTGATCATCATTGACGATGTAATACAACTGGACCCCAATACCGGTCTGCCCACCATGGATCAGTTTAACGTACTGGATCCCACAGAAGTGGAAAGTATTACTGTACTTCGTGATGCGGCAGCTGCTATTTACGGTTCAAGAGCCAGTCAGGGCGCAATTATCGTAAAAACGAAAAAAGGAAGGATCGGCGCTCCAAAAATATCTTATTCAGGGAAGTTTGAGTTTAATGATGCGGTGAGTTTTGGAAAAACGATGAGCGCCTATGAGCATGGTATTTTTTCCAACCGGTTTTTTAAGGCCGGGAGCAATGAAGATGCTCTTTTTGATCAAAATGAACTGGAGGCTATGAAATCGTTGAATTACGACTGGCTAAAAGAAGCCTGGAAGCCTGGAGGGGCCATGCAGCATTCTGTTAATGTGAGCGGCGGATCTGAAAGAGCCACTTATTTTGCCGGAGCCGGCTATTATACACAAAAACCCAACCTTGGAAGCCAGGATTATAATAAATGGTCTTTCAGAACAGGGGTAGATGTGAAAGTAGTGAACAATTTAAAACTTTCGGCAACGGTTGCGGCGAATAAATCGAAAGTAGAAAAATCATTTACTAAAATCAGTGTCAATGATGGCGCTTATACCTCGGGTTCAGAGCAGACCGATTATGCCATTTTAGCCCATATGCCCAAGTATATACCCTGGCAATATACCGTTGACGGGGTACCTGAATATATATCCCCGGCTTTGGGACCGCACAGGTCTCAGGGCAGTCCGTCCGGACAAAATAATATTAAGGGGTGGAACTATTTCGGATTATTAAACAACGGGTCATTTACTTCTGACGATGATCAGGCATTTAATACCAATTTCTCTTTGCAATATGATGTACCCTTTATTAAAGGGCTGGCGTTTAAAGTGTCTTATGGCTTAAATTATTCTACATCAAATAATGAACAGGCCATGCTGGGTTTAAGACTGGCTGCCTCACAGAATAACCATTTGATGGGATATCATTTGTACACCGACTCTACTGAATGGAAAATTGCCAATAATGATAGTCGTTCTACCGTACGATACTCCGATGAAATTGGTAAAGTAGAGCAATCCAACTTTTTTGTCAATTATGATAACAGGTTTGGTAAACATAATATATCGGCCATGGCTTCTGTAGAAAAAGGACAGCAGAATTACCAAAAGAAATTTATTATTTATGATAAGCCCATTATGGATGCGTACAATGGTTCTTCTCCTTCGGCGGGAACTTTGAACCCGTCCAATACCTATGTATACAAAACAGAAGGCGGGAGCCTGGCCTACCTGGGCCGGTTGAGTTATGATTATGATAATAAATATCTTTTCCAGTTTGTATTCCGTTCGGATGCATCTACTAAATTTTCTCCCGATCATTACTGGGGCTTTTTTCCGGGGGTTTCTGCGGGCTGGGTGATTTCGAAAGAAAACTGGTTCAGGAAAAATGTAAACTGGGTGAGCTTCTTAAAGATCCGGGCCTCCGTTGGAAAAACCGGTATCGATAATGTGAAACCCTGGCGCTGGATGCAGACCTATGGCTATGCTGCTGACAAGGGGCTTGGCTTTGGATCCAACAACGGCGGGCTTTTGGTGGCGGGTCTGACTCCCGATGCCACACCAAACCCCAACATGACCTGGGACGAAACCGTCAAAAAGAACATAGGTGTCGATATCTCTTTCCTGAATAACCGCCTGTCAGTTACTTACGACCGGTACTGGGACGACCACTACGATATGTTAATGACGCTGGCCAACCAGGTGGGTGTACCCATTTCTGTGGGTGGCGGTTTTGCCGAGCAAAACTTCGGCGCACAGAAAGCATGGGGCTCTGAGTTTAGCGCAACATGGAAAGACAGGGCCGGTGATTTTGGATATAGCATCGGCGTGAATTTTGGAACCAGCGATAACAAGATCACCAAATGGTTGCCGGCAGCATTTAACTACCCATCAGAGTATGGAAATCGTGAAGGGTATTCTTCTCTTCGCCCGCAGTATGGCTTTATGACCTGGAAAGGAAATGCGGGAGGCGATGGGCTTTTACGTACAGATGCGGATATTGACGCCTATTGGCAATACCTGACCGATCGTGCTACGGCAGCAGGTACTACGCCTTCTTATTTTGATTTTGATACAAAAGATGGTGTTAAAAAAGGGATGCTCGCTTACCAGGATCTCGGAGGCCAATTGGATGCTGATGGCAAAACAATTGCAGGGCCTGATGGTCAGATCAGGGATGATGGCCAGGATTTTACCCAGTTGGGAAAAAGAAGGAACTTTGGATTGAGTACGAATATTGGACTATCGTGGAAGTCTTTCAGTTTAAATACCCAGATAGCCACTTCATGGGGCGGGTTTAACCGTATCGATTATATTAAACAGGGAACGGGTTCTACACAACTGTTCTGGTCGCATGAATCCTATTTGAAAGATATGTACAGCGCAGAAGATAATGTAAACGGACGCTGGCCGAGCCTGGCATATACCGATGAGAATCAATATGTATCTGATTTTTGGCAGATCTCTGCTTTCCGGAGCTTTGTACGCAGCATGGTGGTTGGCTATTCTGTTCCAAAAAATATCGCGGCAAAAGTAAAGATGGATGCGCTGAGGGTCAGCCTGGCCGGATTTAATCTTTGGGATTTTTATAACCCATATCCGGATAAGTATCGGAATATGTATGATGATCCTCAGGTTGCCTATCCAACATTACGTACCTGGTCAGTAGGCATCAATGCTACTTTTTAATTAAGCTATTACCAAAATCTGACCATTTAAAAATAAACAGATGAAAAAGATAAAAATATGCTGTTTCCTTATTATCGCAACTTTCTTGGCTACAGGTTGCAAAAAGGACTTTTTAGAAGACATGAAGAGCTTCGATAAATATGACGAAAGTATATTTGCCAACGAAGTATTAACGGGTTGGTATATTGATCGCCTTTATTATGATTGTTTTTCAGCCTACCGGTCTCCGGTTGTTTCGTTAATGGGTACGTATAATGATACCCGGTCAAGATCTACCGAAGAGATCGGCGGTACCGTAACCGATATGATCAATTCGCAAAAAACACTGGAGAATGCCAACCAGGCCGATAGCTATTATGGCAGGGCATTGGGTGCAAACGCAAACAATGACCCCTTCAACCGCATCCGGACGGCAAACTTTTTATTGCAAAAGATCGATGAAAAAGGGCAGGCCTTATCCGAAGAGTTTAAGAAGAAAGCAAGAGGGCAGATGTATTTTCTGCGGGCGCTTCAGTATTTTGAGCTCATGCGCGTTTATGGCGGTGTGCCTATCGTACTTACCGCAGAAAATGCCGGTGCAGATGATCCCACTATTCAGCATCCGCGTGCAAGCCCGGCCGAAGTGGTGGCGCAAATCGTAGCAGATTTTGATCTGGCAGCCCAACTGTTGCCGGCAACCTGGGGGTCGGCCGATTACGGCAGGTTTACCAGTGGGGCGGCCCTGGCCATGAAGAGCAGGGTATTGTTAACTTACGCAAGCCCGTTGTTTAATGCAAACTGGGACAATCCGGGGAACGACCGCTGGCAAAAGGCTTTAGATGCAGGCCTTGCGGCCGAAACGGCATTGACCTCAGCAGGATATGGTTTGTATGGAAACAGCGCTAAAGACTGGGCGGAAATGTGGTATAAAAATGATAACTCCTTCAATAAAGAGGCCATCATGGTTCAACTGCTGTCAAAAGAAACAGCTTCTTCAGGAATCATCAGCAACGGATGGGAGCGGAGCATCCGGGTATCAAAACAAAGCGGTGGAGGCGGTATTTCTGCACCCAAGGAGATGGTGGATCTGTTTCCCCTGGCAGACGGTGAGCGCCCCACCCTGGCGAACGGGTACGACTCCGCGCATTTCTTTATGAACAGGGATCCGCGCTTTTACCGCACATTTGCTTTTTCGGGCATGAAATGGCCGGTTAAGGAAGCGGAGGTGCCGGCTGTTATTTGGCTATACCGGTGGATCTATACCGGCAATAAAAAGGCCTATAGCGATGGCAATCAGGTAAGCAGCCCGGTAGTAGTTCGTAAAATGACCAATCCTTCAGGTTCCAGCACCGTGAATGGCCTTGCTTATTCAGGAACCGATATTATGGAATACCGGTATGCCGAATTGTTGCTGAATATTGCCGAGTGCTATGCCGCAAAAGGCGATGTTTCCAATGCCTTGGTATATCTTGGAAAGATCAGGAAACGTGTTGGCATACCGGAAGCTAATAATTATGGAATTGGTACATTGGCATCCAAATATGCTGCAATAGAAGCCTGCCTGTATGAGCGCCGGGTGGAACTGGCCTATGAAGGCAAACGTTTCTGGGATGCGCAACGGTGGATGTTGTACAATGATGATGCTGCTACAGGAAATAATACCTGCGAAAAACTGGGCGTTGCACCCATTAACGGAACGGCGCGTACCGGAAGATTGTGGCAGTATAAAACGGCCTTGTCGGGCAGCGCAGACCCGCTGACGGCAGCAAGAGGTACAATTTCAATTGACCCGGACGCCGCGGATTTTGCGGTGCAGCTGGATCGGTTGAAAACTTTTTTTGACGACAATATTACAATCGTGAATACCGATCAGCCGGTAGATAAAGACGGATCAGGAAATCCCTTATTTATTTCATTCAGACAGAATTACTATATCTCCGGTTTGAATTCAACGGCTTTGTCGCTGAACCCATGGCTTCAGCAAACCATTGGCTGGAATGACTACTCGGGTGCGCCCGGTACATTCAACTACCGGCAATAAGAACAGGAAATTTTGTAAACCGATACTGCTTTATTTTATAATAAAAAAGGAACAATTTAAAGATGATTTTTAAAAGAATACCATTCGTGATTTTTTGTATTGGTTTGTTTTTTTCGGCTGCCGCACAGTACCCTAAGATCTCCAAAGAGGACCAGGAGCGCTCAAAGGCGTTGCTGGATGCCGCTGAGCGGCACTCCGATTCTATGTGGGCCATCGCCTACCCGATTATAGATAAGGAAGCAAAGGAAGGAAGGCCGTATATACCCTGGGCATCCCGGTATGATGAATTGCCACATGCGGATATCCCCGCCTTTCCCGGTGCTGAAGGTGGTGGTAAGTTTGTAAGAGGCGGCCGTGGGGGAAGGGTAATCGTTGTTACCAACTTAAATGATGATGGCCCGGGCAGTTTTCGCCGGGCCTGTGAGCAGGGCGGCGCCCGCGTTGTGGTTTTTAATGTAGCAGGCATTATTCGTCTTAAGTCCCCGGTTATTGTAAGAGCGCCTTATATTACCATTGCCGGTCAAACCGCTCCGGGCGATGGTGTTTGTATTGCCGGTGAAACGGTTTGGATCAATACGCACGATGTGATCATCCGTTATATGCGTTTTCGCCGCGGCGAAACATGGGTGGGCAGGAGGGATGACGCCATTGGCGGTAACCCCGTTGGCAATATTATGATCGATCATGTGTCGGCCACCTGGGGCCTGGATGAAAATATGAGTATGTACCGCCACATGTATAACGACAGTACGGGTAAAATCGAAGATAAATTTGGTACTGTAAACATCACGATCCAGAACTCCATTTTCGGAGAATCGCTGGATACCTGGAACCATGCTTTTGGAAGCACCCTGGGAGGGGAAAACTGCAGTTTTATGCGTAACCTCTGGGCCAATAATACCGGTCGCAACCCTTCAGTGGGCTGGAACGGGGTTTTCAATTTTGTGAACAATGTGGTGTTTAACTGGGTGCATCGCTCCATTGATGGCGGCGATTATCGCGCACAGTTCAATATCATCAACAACTATTTTAAACCGGGTCCTGCCACATCAAAAGATAATAATGTAGGACACCGGATATTAAAACCGGAGAGTGGTCGCAGCAAATTAAAGTACAAAGTTTATGGCCGTGCGTATGTAAATGGTAATGTAATGGAGGGCTATCCGCAGGTTACCAAAGACAACTGGAATGGGGGGGTGCAGGTAGAAGAAGAAAAGGATGCAGGCGCATATACGGACTATATCCGCCAGTCAAAACCCCTGATCATGCCGGCATTAACGATCCTTGATGCACAAACGGCCAAAAACTATGTACTGGCAAACGCCGGCGCCACGCTTCCCAGACGCGATGCCGTGGATACCCGTATTGTAAAACAGGTGGAGACGGGTAAGATAAATAATGTGCCCGGCTGCCCGCTGCCCGCCACCCAGTTTGAGCACAGAAGACTTCCGATCGATTCCTACAAGATCGGCATCATTACCGACCCCTGCCAGGCCGGTGGATATCCGGAGTACAAAGGAGCACCTTATAAGGACTCGGACGATGATGGCATGCCGGATGATTATGAGAGAAAAGCGGGATTGAATCCCAATGATGCGTCCGATGCACAAAAGATCACAAAAAACGGCTACAGCAATATTGAAAACTATCTGGATAGCGTGGTGAATATCAAAAACGTAGTGCCCTCAAAATAATAACATGAAAAAAAGCAGGATCTGTTTTCTGGGTTTTATAACTCTGTTGGGGCTGCAGCAACGGGCGGCAGCGCAATACCCGGTTATTCCTAAATCCATGGAAGATTCGGCAGACGCGGTAATGGCGGGGTACCGCAAATTGTCAGATGCCGCGTGGGAGAAGGCATTGCCGGCTGTGGAAGCAGATGCGGCGCATGGTAAACCCTTTGTGCCCTGGGCTTCAAAAACTACCGACCTGGTAAGGGCTGCCATTCCCGCTTTTCCGGGTGCTGAAGGTGGCGGCGCTTATACTCCCGGAGGCCGGGGAGGAAAAGTATGGGTGGTAACAAACCTGAACGATAGCGGCCCTGGTAGTTTCAGGTGGGCCTGCGAGCAGGGCGGCGCGCGGATCATTGTGTTTAATACGGCGGGGATCATCCGGCTGAAAAGCCCGGTAAGTATTCGTGCACCCTATATCACCATTATGGGGCAAAGTGCGCCGGGTGATGGTGTTTGCATTGCCGGCGAATCGGTGCTCATCGATACGCATGATGTGATCATCCGCTTTATGCGTTTCAGACGCGGCGCCACGGAGGTTACCCGCCGCGATGATGGCCTGGGTGGCAATCCCGTAGGTAATATTATGATTGACCATGTTTCTGCAAGCTGGGGGCTGGATGAAAATATGAGCATCTATCGCCATGTGTACGACCGTAAGGCAGATGGCAAAGGCGAAAAGCTCCCCACTGTAAATGTAACCATCCAGAATTCTATTTTTTCTGAAGCGCTGGATACGTATAACCATGCTTTTGGCAGTACCATTGGCGGGCGCAACAGTACCTTTATGCGCAACCTCTGGGCAAACAATATTGCCCGCAATCCATCGGTAGGTATGGATGGCGATTTTGGCTTTGTGAACAATGTGATCTTTAACTGGTGGAACCGGAGCGCCGATGGCGGCGACAATAAATCGTTGTACAATTTTATCAACAATTATTATAAACCCGGACCCATTACTCCCAAAGACCGGCCGATCAGTTACCGCATCTTAAAGCCGGAATCGGGCCGGGCATTTAAAGATAGCCTGGTATTCGGAAAAGCCTATGTAAACGGAAATATTGTGGAGGGAAATGCGCGGGTGACAAAAGACAACTGGGACGGCGGTGTACAGCTGGAAGATGTAAAAGATGCGGCAACATACCTGCAGCAGATCAAAGTAAATCAGCCATTTCCCATAGCCGCATTCCCTGTATTGTCTGCGGCTGATGCCTATGGATACGTACTGCAAAATGCCGGGGCGCTGCTGCCGGTAAGGGATGCGGTCGATCAACGGATTGTGGAAGATGTACGCACGGGAAAGATCACTTACAGCCCGGATGCGCATCCGGCACCCGTATCCAAATACCTGAAACGCCGGCTTCCGGCAGATTCATACAAGAATGGCATTATTTCCGATGTCGGCCAGGTGGGTGGTTACCCGGAATACAAAGGCAGGCCCTATGAAGATTCAGATCATGATGGCATACCGGATGCCGTCGAAAAACGGATGGGCCTGAACCCGGGGGATTCACATGATGCCGCAGCTATTGCAAAAAACGGTTATAGTAATATTGAAAATTATCTGAACGGTTTGGTGGCATTAAAAACGGTAACCCCGGAAAACGGTAAACCCTTGTCATGGTTTGTGTCCCCTGCAAACCAATAGATAAATGGTAGTTTTGCAATGTCAGCGTTGTGATTTGTACGCGCACAAATCAATAGCAGGCATTGATAAATTAACAGCAATGAAATTTCTCCTATCTGTTTTAATAAGCTTTTTGTTTACTGTAGCAAACGGGCAAAAACCAAAGCCGGTAAAACCGGTATTGCCGGTGTTAGTCGAAAAGGGCAAACTGGTCTATAACGCAGATTCTATAACAGGGGATCGTATTCCGGATTATTCCTATTGTGGTTATAATGCATCCGAAACGGCTATACCATTGGTTCCTGTTAAAATCGTGGTTCCTGTTATAAAAGGTGATGCAACAGCGCTTATTCAGGAGGCGATCGATGAGGTAGCTGCACTGCCTGCAGATAAGAACGGATTCAGGGGAGCCGTGTTGCTGCAAAAAGGAATATACGCTATAGAAGGGCAGCTGCTGATCTGCCAGCCGGGTGTCGTATTGCGCGGTGCCGGCGCTGCTGATGAAACGGTCTTGCGGGGAACTGGCTTCAGTCGCGATGCACTGATACGGGTAATGGGAAAGAATGACAAAAAGTTTGGAGCAACGATACCGGTAACGCAGGATTATGTACCGGTAAACGCTGCTGTGTTAACGGTTGACAATGGCACCCGTTTTAAGACCGGCGATCGGGTGGAAGTCCGGCGCCCATCCACCGCAGAATGGATTGATGTACTGGGTACCCGCAGTTTTGGCGGAGGCTTGTCGGCGTTGGGCTGGAAGCCCGGTGATGCCGACCTGGTTTTTGAACGGCAGGTTACTGCGGTTGATGGAAATATCCTTCACCTGGATGTGCCGCTTACCAACTCGCTGGATAAAAAATACGGAACTGCTACGGTAACGGGCTTTTCCTGGCCGGGCCGGATCGACCACGTTGGCATTGAAAACCTGTCCCTTGTTTCGGCCTTTGATAGCAGCAGCCCCAAAGACGAAGATCATCGGTGGATGGCCATCACCATGGAAAATGTGGAAGATGCCTGGGTACGCCAGGTTTCTTTTAAACATTTTGCGGGCTCTGCTGTATACCTGCTGGAATCGGCAAGGCGTATTACAGTGGAAGACTGTATTTCTACAGAGCCGGTTTCAGAAATCGGCGGCCAGCGGCGCTACACATTTTTTACGCGGGGACAGCAAACGTTGTTTCAGCGCTGCTATGCGGCCAATGGCTATCATGATTTTTCGGCAGGACATACGGCTGCAGGGCCCAATGCTTTTGTGCAATGCGTTTCGGACCGGCCCTATAATTTTTCGGGGGCCATCGACAAATGGGCTTCCGGTGTTTTATTTGATATTGTGTCCGTAGACGGAAATGCCATCCGCTTTGGCAACCGGGGGCAGGACGGCCAGGGTGCGGGATGGGCTTCAGCCAATAGCTTGTTGTGGAACTGCTCGGCAGCACGCATCGATTGTTACCGGCCGCCTACGGCGCAGAACTGGGCACTGGGTTCCTGGAGCCAGTTTGCGGGTGATGGCTATTGGGGCGAATCCAATAACCACCTTACACCGGAAAGCTTCTATTATGCACAATTGCAGCAGCGCCTGGGCAAACCCAGCCCGCAACAATCCTTTATTTTGGAAACGGCTACGGAGGCTTCCAGCAGCCCCTCTGTTGAAGTAGCACAGGAGCTTACCAAAGAAGCCATACGACCCAAAATGCAACTGGCCGACTGGATAAGGGAGGCATCAAAGCACAATCCGATCGCCATTGATTCGAAAGGCGCAAAAATAATTAACAAAGCCCCAAAAGGACAATGGACCGTATATCCGCCGTTTACAGGCATAACCAACGGCTGGCTGGTAGGTATGTATGGGAATGTGCTTACGGGAGCTGTGCAGGAAGTGCCCTGGTGGACGGGCGGTGTGGAAGGTAAAGACCTGGAACAGGCCACAAAAAAAATGGCGATCACCCGTTTTGTGCCGGGACGTGCAGGCCAGGGGCTTACCGATGACCTTCATGCGGTAGTGGATTCGATGAAGACCCATAATGTCGTGGCGCTGAACCAGCATTACGGCCTTTGGTACGAACGGCGCAGGGACGATCATGAGCGCATCCGGAGGATGGATGGTGAAGTGTGGCCTCCATTTTATGAACTGCCTTTTAAAAGAAGCGGGATCGATACAGCCTGGGATGGCCTGAGTAAATATGATCTTACAAAATATAATGCATGGTACTGGCGCCGCATGCAGCAATTTGCCGGTCTGGCCGCGGCAAATGACCGGATATTATTGCATCAGAATTATTTTCAGCATAATATTATTGAAGCTGGTGCGCACTATGCGGATTTTCCCTGGCGGACAGCCAATAATATCAATAATACGGGCTTTAATGAGCCGGTGAACTTCGCGGGGGACAAACGCATTTTTTATGCAGAACAGTTTTATGATATTGCCAACCCGGTACGGCGTAAGTTGCACCAGCAATATATTTGGAAATGCCTGGAGAATTTTAAAGACTATGGTAATGTAATCCAGTTTACCGGGGAAGAATTTACCGGCCCCCTGCATTTTGTGCAGTTCTGGCTGAAAACGATTAACGATTGGGAAAAGCAACATACAAAAGAATGGATTGGGCTGAGCACAACCAAAGATGTACAGGACGCTGTTTTGAAGGACGACCGGTATACATCCATCGTCGATGTGATCGATATCAAATATTGGCATTACCAGGCCAATGGATCCGTATATGCGCCGGAGGGTGGAAAAAACCTGGCGCCGCGGCAGTGGGCACGTCTGTTAAAACCCCGGGCCAGTTCCTTTGAGCAGGTGTATCGTGCGGTAAAGGAATACCGGCAACGGTACCCGGGCAAGGCGGTGCTCTATTCGGCGGATGGTGCCGATAAGTTTGGATGGGCCGTGTTGATGGCTGGTGGCTCGCTGCCCCTGCTGCCCGTAACGGTGGATAAAGAATTGCTGAAGGCTGCGGCAGGAATGCACCCCGCAGCAACCGCTGAGTTGACCTTGGAAGGATCAGATGGAATGATCATTTATGCAGCAAAGGGCAATATGGTTCCGGTAAACCTGCAGGCCTTTACGGGGAAAATAACGCTCCGTTATATCAGTGCAAAAACCGGGCAGGTTATAAAAACAGAATTCGTTACCACGGCCGGTGCTACCGGAACGGTAACGCTTCCGGAAGGAGCATCGCTGCTGTGGATCAGCCATGGAAGATCTTTCTGAACTACTGGAAATATTTACGAGTTAAACAGGTTTCTCCGCTATCGGGTTTACCTTTAATGGGCCCGTTAAACATGAGGAATACTATTGGTTTGATTGCTGTGTTTAATGGCCGGTTTAATCGAAGGCCTTGTTGTTATGAACAGACTATTTTATATACTTATTTTTCTGGTATTTCAAACCCGCGCAACGGCACAGGAACTGCCGGTATTGAAGATTTCGGATAACCACCGGTTTTTTCAGACTGCAGATGGTAAACCCTTTTTCTGGCTGGGCGACACGGGATGGTTATTGTTTGTAAGGCTGACCCGCGAAGAAGCGATCGCCTACCTGGATGCCCGGAAACAACAGGGGTTTAATGTAATTCAGGTGATGGTGCTGCACGATGTTAAGAACGCCCGCAATATTTATGGAGATGATGCCATTGAAGACGCGGATGTTTCAAAACCTCTTACTACGCCGGGAGCCGATCCGGCCGATCCGGTGGCCTATGATTTTTGGGATCATCTGGATTTTATAATACGGGAAGCAGCAAAACGCGGCTTGTATATGGCCCTTGTACCTGTGTGGGGAAGCAATGTAAAAGAAGGAAAAGTTACACCGGAAAAGGCGGCTGTATTTGCTGAATTTCTGGCGGAGCGCTATAAAGACCAACCCAATATTATCTGGATGAATGGCGGGGATATAAAAGGAAACAATGGCCTTAATGTCTGGAATACGATCGGGTCCGTCATCAAAAAACACGACCCGAATCATGTAATGACCTTTCATCCCCGGGGACGCTATTCTTCTTCGGAGTGGTTTCATCATGCGGCCTGGCTGGATTTTAATATGTTTCAAAGCGGTCACCGTACCTATGCCCAGGACACCAGCGTGAGTGAGAAGAACCATTTTGGAGAAGATAACTGGAAATACGTTAATGTGGATTACCGCCTGCGGCCTGTAAAGCCTACGCTGGACGGCGAGCCTTCTTACGAGAATATTCCCCAGGGGTTGCATGACAGCCTGCAGCCAAGATGGAAAGCAGCGGATCTGAGGCGTTATGCCTACTGGAATGTGTTTGCAGGCGGCGCCGGGTTTACCTATGGCGAAAATGCGGTAATGCAATTCAATACAAAGGGATTTAAAAGTGCCAACTACGGGGTAACAGACGAGTGGCCGGTGGCACTTCATGCCCCGGGAGCACAACAGATGCGGTTTATTAAAACGTTGATGTTATCTCACGATTATTACAGCCGGGTGCCCGCACAGGAGTTGCTGGTTGGCAATAAGGGCAGGCGTTATGATTACCTGTTGGCCACCAAAGGCCGGGGGTATGCAATGGTGTATACCTGCAATGGGAAACCATTTAAAGTTGATCTTTCCAGGCTGGATTTTAAGCCGTCAACGGCAAAATGGTTTTATCCGGCAAACGGAAGCTACGCGCCGGCAACCTTAAACAGGTTCGCTGGTGTGGCGGTATTTGATCCTCCGGCTGCAACCAGCGATGCGGAAGATACAGACAGGGTGTTGGTGTTGGAGGAATAACGGCAGCGTATTCGTCACCTTGAGCGCATCCCGGCGAAAGCCGGGAGGAGTCGAAAGGTCTTTCCGGGTTGAGGAGATGCCTCGGCTGCGCTCGGCATGACGATCAGAAATAGCGTAAATATGTAAGCGGAAGCGCGAATACTAAAAATATAAAACTTGAAAAGATTTTTACTCATACTTATTACAATCATCGCTATCAGCTCCTGTTCCAACCGGGCCTACCTCTTTACATCCTTTCATGAACCCGCTGATGCCGGTCTGCGTATGCTGTACAGTTACGACGGCTATCACTGGACCGATTTTGATACGGTCTTCCTGAAGCCCATTGTGGGGCAACAAAAAGTAATGCGCGATCCTTCAATGGTACAGGGACCGGATGGCGTTTTTCACCTGGTATGGACCAGCAGTTGGCGGGGCGATAAGGGTTTTGGATATGCTTCGTCAAAAGATCTTATTCATTGGAGTGAACAAAGAATGATTCCCGCAATGGAACAGGAACCTGCAACGGTGAATGTATGGGCACCGGAATTATTTTATGATGATGCGGCAAAGGATTACAAGATCATCTGGGCCAGCACTATTCCCGGTCGTTTTGAACGGGGGGCGGAAGAAGACAGTAATAACCACCGGATGTATGTGACCACCACAAAAGATTTTAAAACATTTACGCCCGCGAAGTTATTCCTGGATCCTGGTTTTAGCGTGATCGACGCAGTGATCGTTAAAAAACAAAAAAACGACTATGTATTGGTATTAAAAGACAATACAAGACCCGAGCGTAATCTGAAAGTGGCTTTTTCAAATAGCCCGCTGGGCCCCTGGAAAAACATCTCGCAACCTTTCTCCGATAACTTTACAGAAGGTCCATCGGTAGCGAATCTAAAGGACCGGTGGCTGATCTATTATGATTCATACCGGAAAAAGATCTACGAGGTAAAGGCAACAAAGGACTTCCACCATTTTGAGGATGTTACGAGCCAGGTACATGTACCGGAGGGGCATAAACATGGTACGATTGTGCCGGTAAAGAAAAAAGTAGTGCGGCAATTGGTTAAACGGTTTAAAAAATGAAAACATATAGCCCGGGGTTTAACCCCCGGTGAAACGATATGGAATTGAAATATTATATAACAGCATTTTTGGTATTAACCGGGCTCCTGCTGCACGCACAGCAGGACACTATTCGCTACACGGGCCAAACCCTGTCCAACGTGGATTACCATAATGGTCAGTTAACCCCTGCAGTGGGTGTGCATAATATACAGGTGTTTCGCGCTAACCGCCAGCATCCGGAATGGGCAGGCGGCATGAACTGGACCTACAATCACCAACCCATGCTGGCATACTGGAACCATAGGTTTTACCTGCATTTCCTGAGCGACCCGGTGGGGGAGCATCTGGCCCCCGGAGCCACTTTCCTGCTAACATCTGAAGATGGATACAAATGGTCGGCCCCGGTGACCATTTTTCCCGAATACAAATTGCCGGATGGATTTACAAAAGAGGGACGCACCGAAGTAACGCACAATAGTTTTGCGGTCATGCACCAGCGAATGGGCTTTTACGTTTCTAAAGAAAAACGCTTGTTTGCGTTGGGTTTTTATGGGATTGCGCTGGGGCCAAAAGATGATCCCAACGATGGGAATGGGGTGGGACGGGTGATCCGCGAAATAAAAAAGGATGGCAGTTTTGGTCCAATTTATTTTTTGCGATACAACCACCGGTTTAGTGAAAAAAATACCAGTTACCCCTTTTATAAAAAATCAAAGGATAAGGGCCTTGTAGCAGCTTGCGAAGAAATACTGGCTACACCCCTGCTGATGCAGCAGATGGTGGAAGAAGCAGACCGGAACGACCCGCTGATCCCTTTGAAAAAGGATTATAAAGCATTTAACTATTACCACCTGCCAGATGGGCGTGTAGTGGGACTTTGGAAATATGCTTTAACCAGTATCAGCAAAGATGAAGGGAAAACCTGGGCGTATATGCCTACGCGCGCGCCCGGATTTGTAAACGCCAATGCAAAGATCTGGGGACAAAGAACGGGCGATGGTAAATATATGACCGTATACAATCCTTCGGAATTCCGCTGGCCGCTGGCGCTGTCCGTTAGTGATGATGGACTGAACTATAAGAACCTGTTACTTGTGAATGGTGAAATCACTTCGCTCCGGTATGGAGGCGCCTATAAAAGCTACGGCCCGCAGTATGTAAGAGGGATACAGGAAGTAAATGAGAAGCCACCCGGTAATGATACCTGGGTAGGATATAGCATGAATAAAGAAGACATCTGGGTGGCAAAAATTCCCGTTCCGGTGCAGCGTGAAGTGACAGAGGATATAGCGGATGATTTTAATGTGCTGAAACCCGGAGAAGGATTGAAGTACTGGAATGTATACAGTCCGCTATGGGCGCCGGTTGCTATTGAAAAGCAGGATGGCAAAAAAGTATTGTCGCTTACGGATTATGATCCCTTCGATTTTGCAAAAGCAGAACGGGTAGTGCCGGAGGCTGCAAAAATGAAGCTGGAATTTAGTATAAGACCGGGGCAGGCAACAAATGGCCGGCTGGATATTGAATTACAGGATACAAAGAATTCAGCTTGTATACGGATCTCCTTTGATTCCACGGGTACCATCATTACAAAGGCCGGCTACAGGGACCGGACGCTTGCAAAATATGAGGCTGGTAAAACGTATAATTTTGTGATGGAGCTGGATGCTGAAAAAAGATTTTATACCATATCCATCAATGGGAGCAAACCCGTTAACGGTATTTTCTTTGCACCGGTGCACAAGATCCATCACGTAACCTTCAGAACCGGGCCGGTACGCCGGTTCCCTGATGCGGATACACCTACTGACCAGGATTATGATCTGCCGCGGGCCGGGGAGAGGGATACAAAGGCCGTTTACCAGATCGGGTATTTTAAAACCGAAAAGCAATAGCCGGACATGCAGATAAAACTTTTCAATACGGTTTTCTTTTTATGGCTTGCAGCATCTGTTTCGCAGGCACAGGTATTGCAACCGGCGACCTTTAAACATTATGTGGATTATTTTAATACCATGGAGCAGGAACCTATGGTGCAGGCGATTTCCAATACAGAGGCCTGGAGCTGGATGCAACAAAATATTCCCCTGTTTGAGTGTCCGGATAAAAAGATGGAGGAGATCTACTATTTCCGTTGGTGGACATTGCGGAAGCATATAAAAAAGACGCCACAGGGATTTGCGTTTACCGAATTTCTGATTCAGCGGTCTTATGCGGATAAATACAATTTGATCAGCAGCGCACTGGGGCATCATATTTACGAAAGCCGCTGGCTGCACAACCAGCAGTACCTGGATGATGATTTACTGACATGGTACCGTGGTAATGGGGGCAAGCCGTTAAAGAAACTGCGTTTTTACAGTAGCTGGAACACCGATGCGATATACAACCGGTACCTGGTAAATGGCGATACGGCTTTTGTTAAAAAGATATTTCCGGATCTGCTGGCCGATTACCAGGAATGGGAGGTAGAGAAAAGATATCCCGGTGGCCTGTTCTGGCAATATGATGTGCGCGATGCTATGGAGGAAACCATCAGCGGCGGACGTAAAGAGAAAAACCCCCGTCCGTCCATTAACGGGTATATGTATGGAAATGCAAAAGCCTTATCCGGGATTGCGAGGTTAACCGGAGATAACGCTTGGCAACAGTTATATGAGGCCAAGGCTGATACTTTAAAAAGATTGGTGCAGCAGGAACTCTGGAATGATAAGGATCATTTCTTTGAGGTGCGGAAACAGCCTGCAGATACACTGGCTAATGTAATGGAAGAGATTGGCTTTATTCCCTGGTATTTTAATATGCCGGATGCCTCATACAACAATGCCTGGAGCCGTTTAATGGACAAGAAGCATTTTAATGCGCCGGCGGGTATTACCACGGCGGACCGCAGTCACCCGGGGTTCCGTACCCATGGCTGTTGCAAATGCGAATGGGATGGCGCGGTATGGCCCTTTGCTACGGCACAAACATTAACGGCCATGGCCAACCTGCTCAATAATTATCGGCAGCATGTTGTAACAAAGAAGGATTATTATATGCAGTTACGCAAATATGCCCTTTCTCAATATGCTCAGGGACGGCCCTATATTGGGGAGTATATGGACGAAAACACCGGTAAGTGGCTGACCGCTGATGAACGCGGCCGGTATTACAATCACTCCACATTTAATGATCTTGTAATTACGGGGTTGGCGGGATTACGCCCGCGTGCGGATGACCGTATCGAAGTGAACCCCTTGCTCCCCGCAGGAACATGGGATTGGTTTGCATTGGACAATGTGTTGTATCACGGAAAGATCATTACGATCATCTGGGACAGAACAGGAAAAAAATATCGTAAAGGCAAAGGCTTGTCCGTTTGGGCAGATGGCAAACTGGTGAAGCGGTCAAAACGGCTGACAAAAATTACAGGACTTTTATGATGCGATACGGGCTGGTCATAATAATAATGATGGTGCTTTCGATAAAACTGAATGCACAATTAACGGTGGCAAAAATCATCGGTAATAATATGGTATTGCAGCAGGGGCAGCCATTGCCGGTTTGGGGCCATGCAGAAGCCGGCGCGGCTATAAACGTCCGGTTTAAACAACAACGGCAGCAAACCCTGGCCGATGCATCCGGCAACTGGAAGGTCGTATTGAAACCAGAGCAGGCATCCTTTGATCCGGCGGTTCTTGAAATACGATCCGGTAAAGAAACCATTAGCCTGCAAAACGTTTTGGTAGGAGAAGTGTGGTTATGCTCCGGCCAGTCGAATATGGAATTTGCCATGCGGAAGATTGGTAAATTGCAGCCCCCATCCGGCGCGGATTGGCCGGTTGCTGAATTGGCAAAGGCACAGAATACCAATATCCGTATTTTTTTGGTGGAGCGGAAAAAAATGATGCCTGATTCCACGCACGCCGGGTGGAATCAGGCAGAAGGAACGGCCTTGCGCAGCTTTTCTGCCGTTGGCTATTTCTTTGCAAAAGAATTGCAGGCAAAACTAAAAGTGCCGGTGGGCGTGATCTCCGCGGCCATACCCGGCAGCCGGATTGAACCGTGGATGCCACGGGAGGCCTTTACTGCAGTAAAGTTTTTCCGGGAACAAAAAGACAGCACGCACAAAATAGATGGCGATCCCGGCAAGTTTTATACAACAATGATCCGGCCGTTGATCCCCTTTGCTTTGAAAGGATTTTTATGGTACCAGGGAGAATCCAATTGCTTTTTAAATGAACGTCTGCAATACAGCTATAAAATGGAGGCGCTGATCAACTATTGGCGCAAACAATGGAACAACAACCGCCTGCCCTTTTTTTATGTGCAGATAGCCCCTTATTATTACTCAAAGGCAACGGACCGGTCTTATACGGTGTACAGCGAGCCGGAGTTTTGGGAGGCACAGGCAGCGGTCTTAAGGGTTCCGCATACGGCCATGATCAGCACCCTGGATCTGAATAGTGATCCTGCCGACCTGCACCCGGTAAATAAATGGGATCTGGGAAAGCGTTTGGCCGGCACGGCGCTCAGTGCTGCCTATAAGGTCAGCAGCGGTGCACCCATGGGGCCGGTGTTTAAAAAAGCGGAAAGAAAAGCAAATACATTTATTATTGATTTTGAGTATAAAGGAAAAGGGCTGGTAAGCCGCGATGGAAAGTCATTGCGGGGCTTTGAAATAGAAAATGAAAGAGGCGGTTATGTAAAAGCGGAAGCCATCATTAAAGATGATAGGGTTTGGGTACGGGCGCCGGAAGTAGCAGCACCCCGGTCTGTGCGCTACGCCTGGCGCGAAGATGCCAGGCCTTCTCTATATAGTAAAGATAGCTTGCCCGCATTGCCGTTCCGGACCGCTCCGCGAGACTTATAGTTTCGCGGCATTATACCTGCACTGGAGCCAAACTGTGCGACGCAACAAAGCCGATAGGAGCACTGCCGATAATAAAATAAAAAAATGCGCGGACTGATTTATATATGCTGTTTGTTGTTGTTTGTGAGCGTTAATGCCCAGCAAACAGAAATGCAGTACCTCTCAGGTAAAGGAAATGATGATGCGGTGCAATGGGATTTTTATTGCACCGGCGGCATGAATGCAAATAAGTGGACGACCATTGGTGTACCTTCTTGCTGGGAGTTACAGGGCTTTGGAAAGTATAACTATGGGTTTGCAAAGGACAGCGTTAAGGGAAAAGAAAAAGGGTTGTATAAACACCGCTTCTCCGTACCGGCCGATTGGAGACATAAAAAAGTGAATATCGTTTTTGAAGGGGTAATGACGGATGCGGAAGTAAAAGTGAACGGAAAGCTGGCCGGTCCGGTGCACCAGGGCGCCTTTTATGCGTTCCGGTATGATATCAGCAAGCTGCTGAAATACGGGAAGCAAAACCTGCTGGAGGTAACGGTAGCCAAGCATTCGGCTAATAAATCGGTGAATGCAGCAGAGCGAGAAGGCGACTTCTGGATCTTTGGGGGCATCTTCAGGCCGGTATGGCTGGAGGCCTTGCCGCAGCTGCATATCAGCAGTGTAAAGATCAACGCGGGAGCAGACGGGATATTTAAAGCGGTTATCAATGCCGCCGCTTCAGCATCCGAACAATTAAAAGTTGAGCTGTTTACTACCGGAGGCGAAAAGTTGCCAGGTCAGCTGCACCCTGTGTTGCGCCGGCCCGAAAATGTTTTTTGGATTCAGACAAAAGTAGATGGCATCAAACCCTGGACGCCGGAAACCCCTGAATTGTATAAAGCGGTTTTTACATTGTACAAAAACAATCGCCCCGTACATTCTGTATCGCAAAAATTCGGGTTTCGTACGGTTGCGCTCCGCAAAAGGGATGGCATTTACGTAAACGGGATAAAGGTGAAGTTTAAAGGCATTAACAGGCATTCCTTCCGGCCCGAAACCGGGCGCACGCTCAGTTATGCCAATAGCGTGGAGGATGTGTTGCTGATAAAGGAAATGAACATGAATGCCGTACGGATGAGCCATTATCCGCCCGATGGTCATTTCCTGGATGTGTGTGATTCGTTGGGTTTGTTTGTGATGGATGAACTGGCCGGCTGGCATGGGCACTATGATACACCCACCGGTACAAAGCTGTTAAAGGAAATGATTGCTCATGATATGAACCATCCATCGATTGTGCTATGGTCCAATGGAAATGAGGGCGGACATAATGTTGAGCTGGATTCTCTGTTTACAGAATTTGATCCGCAGCAGCGGCCGGTGGTGCATCCCTGGCAATTGTTTAACGGCATCGAGACTCAGCACTATCGGCAATATAACTACGGGATCGGTAATTATGATAATGGCCATGACATCGTATTGCCTACTGAGTTTTTACATGGACAATATGACGGCGGACATGGCGCCGGACTGGAAGATTACTGGGACAAAATGTGGCGCGATCCGCTGCACGCCGGGGGATTTTTATGGGATTTTGCCGACCAGGCCGTGGTGCGGAAGGACCTGCACGATTCATTGGATACCGACAAGCACCGGGGGGCAGATGGAATTGTAGGGCCACATCATGAAAAGGAAGGCAGCTTTTACGCGGTGAAGCAGATATGGAGCCCGGTATATTTTGAACGCAGGGAACTGACGCCGGAATTTGATGGTAAGCTGCATATAGAGAATCGCTACCTGTATACCAACCTGGACCAATGCTCTTTTAGCTGGGAATTAAGACGGATCGGTTTTAATACAACAACCAATAAAAAGGGAATGGCGGCGGCGCCATCGCTTGCCCCGGGTGCCAAAGGAGTACTGGATCTGAAGCTCCCCGCCGACTGGCACATTTACGATGTACTATATGTTACGGTTAAAGATCGGTATCACCAGGAATTATTTACCTGGAGTTTTCCGGTCAGCCTGCCCGGCAAAAAGGCAACGGAGATCGTAACAACGAAGGGCGAAGGAACGGTAGCAATCGATGAAGTTGATTCGTTATATACCATCCGTGTAAAAGATGTGCGAATGATTATTAACAAAAATACCGGGCTGCTGGTGAAGGCAGAAAATGCAAAGGGGCCGGTATTGCTTACTAACGGGCCGCGCATCCAGGAAGGGATAACGAATTTTAAGAACTGCGCTTACCGGTATGAAGGAAAGAACCTGGCGATTACATCAGCGTTTGATAAGAAAGAAAGTTTTAATACCCTGCGGTGGACGATCTATCCCAGCGGATGGATCAAAATGGAAGTGCAATATTTTCCGATGGCACTCCACACCAACATGCTCGGCGTAAACTTTGATTACCCCGAACGGGAAATGCGTTCTGTAACCTATATGGGCAATGGCCCCTACCGGGTTTGGAAGAACCGGATGAAAGGCACCAGCTTCGGTGTGTGGAACAAACAATATAATAATACGGAGACCGGTGAACAATGGGTATACCCGGAGTTTAAGGGATACTATTCCAATTTTTACAGTGGCACTTTTAAGGGGAATGATCAGCAGTTTACGGTGGCTACAGAAACGGAGGATCTCTTTTTGCGATTGTTTGCTGCTGCGCCCAAAACGGATCCCTGGCATAACTATGAGCCGCTTTTTCCCGAAGGTGACATTTCCTTTATGCAGGCCATCCCATCTATTGGGAATAAAACACAAACCAGCGAAACCACCGGCCCTATGGGACAAAAAAATATTTTTTATGATTATGAAAAAGATCCCGGCCGGGCGCTGAAGATGGTCCTGTGGTTTGATTTTTCGGCAAATGCACCAAAACGATGAAAAAGGGGATCAGCATTATATTATTAATGGTTCACCTGACAGTGCAGGCACAACTTACGGTGCAGGAACTTAAGTGTGAGCAGTTGAAAAGTCCGGTTGGCATCGATGTGGTACAGCCCCGGCTGAGTTGGCAGTTAAAAAGTGGTCAGTATAATGTAAAACAAACTGCTTACCGGATCTTGGTGGCCTCTTCAAAAACTCTATTGGATGCCGGTAGGCCGGATCTCTGGAACAGTGGTAAAATTGTTTCGGAGGAGTCGGTGCTGGTAATTTATAACGGAAAGCCGCTTGTATCAAATGGCCATTACTTCTGGAAAGTGCAGGTCTTTTCCAATAAGCAGGACAGTGTGTGGAGTGATGCAAATCAATGGAGCATGGGGCTGTTGCATTCGGGCGACTGGAAGGCAAAATGGATCGGTTATGATAAGGCGTCGCCCTGGGATAGTGTTACACAGTGGTCGCGGCTTTCTGCACGATATTTTAGAAAGAACTTTGCGGTACAACAAAAAATAAAGACCGCCGTGCTGCATATTGCGGGGTTGGGTTTGTTTGAATTATATCTTAATGGGAAACGGATCGGTGACCAGGTGCTGGCGCCTGTGCCAACGGACTACCGGAAGTCGGTATTATATAACAGTTTTGATGTATCGGCAGACCTGGTCAACGGCAACAATGCTATTGGTATAGTGCTGGGCAATGGCCGTTTCTTTACCATGCGCCAGGATTACAAGCCTCAAAAGATCAACACCTTTGGCTATCCAAAATTATTACTGCAACTGGAGATCACTTATGCTGATGGCAGCCGGAAGCTGATTATGTCGGATGATTCCTGGAAATTTACGGCAGATGGTCCCATCCGTACCAATAATGAATACGACGGGGAAGAATACGATGCCAATAAAGAGTTTCCAGGCTGGGCCACCGCATCGTTTAATGATACAAAATGGCAAAGGCCGGAGCTGGTAGCAGCACCAGAAGGAAAGTTACGAGCACAGTTGACCCCCGGCATGCGGGTAATGGATTCCATCCGTCCGAAGAAGATTAACCGGTTAAACGACAGTATTTATATTTTGGACCTGGGTCAGAATTTTGCGGGGTGGCTACGTATGCGGGTAAACGGCCCCCGTGGGCAAAAAGTGCAATTACGTTTTGCAGAAAGTCTGAAGCCGGATGGTACGCTTTATACGGCCAACCTCCGGGATGCACGGGTTACGGATGTTTATACGCTAAAAGGGGGTGCAGATGAACTATGGCAGCCTTCTTTCGTATACCATGGATTCCGGTATGTGGAGATCACCGGTTATCCCGGTGTTCCTACCCTGAATGACTTTACAGGATTGCTGGTGTATGATCAAATGGCTACAACCGGTAAACTGCAAACCTCCAATGCCACGCTGAACCAGGTGTTGAAAAATGCCTGGTGGGGCATTGCTTCCAACTATAAAGGCATGCCGGTGGATTGCCCGCAGCGCAACGAGCGGCAGCCCTGGCTGGGCGACCGTACCCAGGGCGCCCTGGGCGAAAGTTATTTGTTTAACAACGCTACCTTGTATGCCAAATGGCTGGATGATATCCGGGAGTCACAGACCGCAGAAGGTGCGATACCCGATGTGGCGCCCGCGTTCTGGAATTATTACAGCGATAATATTACCTGGCCTGCAGCCTATATCCTGGTGGCGAAGATGCTGTACCGGCAATATGGCGACCGGCAGTCGATCGTGAAGCATTATCCTTCCATGAAAAAATGGATGGAGTATATGCGGCAGAAATATATGAAGGACGGCCTGATGACAAAAGATAAATACGGCGACTGGTGTGTGCCACCGGAAAGCCTGGAGCTGATCCGTTCAAAAGATCCGCTGCGAAATACGAACGGAACACTGATGGCCACTGCCTATTATTATCACCTATTACAAACAATGAAACAGTTTGCCGGGCTTGCCGGCAGACCCGGAGATGTGACCAGCTATGGTCAACAGGCTGCCCGCATAAAGACGGCGTTTAACAAAACATTCCTCAATGGTGACCATTATGACAACAACACGGTAACGGCCAACCTGTTGCCCTTGTATTTTGGAATGGTACCATCGAATAAGATAGTCGCAGTGAAACAACAGTTGATTCAGAAACTGCAACAGGATGGTATGCATATTAGCACCGGTGTGATCGGGACTCAATGGCTGCTGCGCGGATTGACGAAGGTTGGATATGTCGGTGCCGCATGGATATTGGCCACGAATACCACCTATCCCGGTTGGGGATACATGGCCGCGCAGGGCGCAACTACGATATGGGAACTGTGGAATGGGAATACGGCCAATCCACAGATGAACTCACAGAATCATGTGATGCTGCTGGGCGACCTGATCACCTGGAGTTTTGAGAGCCTGGCGGGGATTCGATCGGACGCTGAATCTATGGCGTTTAGGAAGATTGATATGCAACCGGCCTTTGTAAAAGGGCTGGACAGCGTAAATGCATCTTATGAATCACCCTACGGACTGATTAAAAGTAGCTGGAAGCGGAACGGGAATGCGCTAAACTGGGAAATCGAAGTGCCCGCCAATGCATCAGCGTCAATTACCATTCCCTCAGACAAGGTTACGGTATTGGATAGGCCATTAAAACGGGTAACCGATGTGAAAAATAATACAACTCATCTGGAGCTGGGAAGCGGTCGTTATTCTTTTAAAATAATTATGGATCATTAAAAATCGGGAAATGAAAAAAATTTTTGGATTTTGTTTGTTATTACTGTTGAATCATGTGAATGCGCAGGATACCAGTGCAGCGAATGAATTGCAGCAAAAGGCGCAGCGTTGGGTAGCGGGCTTAAAGATCGATGACAAGGCAAAAGCTGAGAAGGTACAACAGGCAATAGTGGCGCATCTCACAGCTGTTAGGGATTGGCACAATAGCCATCCGTTTACACAGGTTCCGGCGGGGCTCAACCCGGCTACCGGAAATAGATTGTCTGACCTGGACAGGCAGCTGATCGTTTGTTCATCAAAGCCGTCAACCATCCATACATCACTTATGGATGTGTTAAATGCCGGGTTGAACAAAGAGCAGGTTGCATTTATTCTCGACCAGTACACCATCGGTAAGGTGGCCTTCACGTTAAAGGGCTATGAAGCCATTGTACCCGATCTTACGGAGAAAGAGCGCGCCGAAATTCGCAAAAACCTGGAGCAGGCACGCGAACAGGCTATTGACTATAAAAGTATGAAGGAGATATCGGCTATATTTGAGATTTATAAAACAAAATGCGAACAATACCTTAATAATAACGGCAGGAACTGGCGGCAGCTGTTTAAAAATTATGTGGATAAGGTAAAAGCAGAAAAAGAAAAGAAAAAAGATGGAGCTTTGTGAATATGAATATGCTTGTCATGCTGAGCCTGTCGAAGCATGACTGATGCCACCTGCACTGCAGTACAGGAGTGCGACGCAAGCAAAGCAGCCACCTGCACTTCTGCCGGGAAAAAAATAATAAAGAATAAATAACGATGATGAAAAAAATAAATCTGTTAACCCTTTGTTGTTTGTTAATAACAATTGTAACTACCGCACAGACTTCGCGCTGGAAGCAGGGGATCCTGATTGATGAATTTATCTACGATACAGCCTCCTTTCCGCAGGCTCATGCATCTACGATTGCCGAAACGCAGGATGGACTGATTGCCGCCTGGTTTGGTGGCACAAAGGAAGGCAATAAAGACGTTTGTATCTGGACCAGCCGCCTGGTGAATCACCGCTGGACGGCACCGGAAATGGTGGCCGATGGTATTTTGAACGATACCACCCGTTATGCCTGTTATAACCCGGTGTTGTACTATGCGCCCACCGGCGAATTATTATTGTTTTACAAAATAGGTCCCAATGTGGCGGGTTGGACGGGCTGGCTGAAACGCTCGCGTGACAATGGTAAAACCTGGAGTGCGCGGGAAGCGCTGCCCGATGGCTTCCTGGGACCGATCAAGAACAAGCCCGAGCTAATCAATGGGGTTTTGATCTGTCCTTCCAGTACCGAGAAGAGCGGATGGAAAGTGCATTTTGAATATACAAAGGATTGGGGGCATACCTGGACAAAATCAGCACCCATCAATGATGGCATACAGTTTTCGGCCATACAACCCTCCATCTTAAAATATAAGAATGGTGATCTCCAGGTATTGGGGCGCACCCGGAATACCGTGATCTATCAAAGCTGGAGTAAAGACAAAGGGAGAACCTGGTCGCCGATGACGACAGCAGACCTGCCCAACAACAATTCCGGTACGGATGCTGTTACCTTAAAAGATGGTCGACAGCTGCTGGTATATAATCATGTGTTGCCGGATTCCACCTGGAAGAAAGGGAAAGGGCCGCGCACGCCTTTAAATGTGGCGCTTTCAAAAGATGGTAAAAACTGGTCAGCGGCTCTTGTGTTGGAAGACTCACCGATCAGCCAGTATTCATATCCATCGGTGATCCAGGGGAAGGATGGCATGGTACATATCGTGTACACCTGGCGCCGCCAAAAAATAAAATATGTAAAGATCGATCCTTCAAAGCTGAAACTTACTCTTATAAAGAATAAACGCTGGCCTGGAGCTGTTAGTGCGCGGGGCGTGGTGACGGATGATTAGCGAACTGAAGTTCGCTTTTGGTGACCGGTCGAGGCAATGCCTCTGGCACATTCTGAGAAAGCCGGAGCCATCATGCTGTTGATCCTCACGTGTTGCAGGTTATAAAGGCCATCGACCTGCCCATCTCCCAACTCTGAATCGGAACGTTCGGATCATTCCGGAGATTGAACGCACTACTGCGATTCATGCGCCGCCGGCTCGCCCTATCAGGCAACCGTCCGGTACACTATATAGTAGCTTATACCTGTATCATCTGTAGTACAAGGCCATCGGCCTGGTTCATGTCCCCAACACCGGAATTCATTCCGGGGACAGAACGCGCAAGAGGAGTACTGAGTGCCATCGGCACGATACATATCACCCCCCTCCGAAAATAACAAAATCCTACATCTCATTAGTGGAATTCTACAGTCTTTAAACAAAAAAATATCCAAACTTTATCGGCTTCAAACAATAGATGCATGAAAGCGATTGCAGGAAAGTTTGTACCCGTAATGATCACGCCCTTTGACCTGAAAGCCGGTATCGATTATAATGCGGTAACGGAGTTGGTAGCGTTCTATCTGGAAGCAGGTGTGGAAGGCTTTTTCGCCAACTGCCTCAGCAGCGAGATGTTCAGTCTCACGGAGGAAGAGCGGCTGGCGCTGACACAGCACGTGGTAAAATGTGTCAACGGGCGTGTGCCGGTAGTGGCTACGGGCTCCTTTGGTCTTACGGTGGAAGATAAAGCCCTGTTTACAAAAAAAATGTATGATACGGGTGTGGATGCGGTCATTATGATCAGCGGACATTTTGCAAAAGTGGAGGAGGGTGATGCGGTACTGTTGCGTAATTTTGAAACATTGTTTTCGCTTACGGGTGCTATTCCGCTGGGTATTTATGAATGCCCGGCGCCTTACAAGCGCATACTGGGTGCGGATGTTTTCAAACAGCTATTAAAGTCTGGTCGTTTGGTTTACCACAAGGATACTTCCATCACACATCAAAATGTAAAAGCCAAGCTGGATGTATTAAAAGTAGCCGGTAGTTCCTTGGGGTTTTATGATGCACACACGCCCAACACTTTGTTCAGCATGCAGCGGGGCGCAACGGGGATGTCGTCCGTATCCGGAAACTTTTATCCTGAAGTGCTGGTTTGGATGGTAAAGAATGCCAATAACCCGGAGCAACAGGAAACGGCGAAATGGTTACAGGGGGAGTTGACCAGCGTGGATCCTATGATCCACCAGGCCTACCCCATGAGCGCCAAATATTTTCTGGAAAAGCGCGGATTGCCGGTGCGCACCATCAGTCGTGCTTATGCGCTGCATTTAACACCCGATCAGAAAAAAGAAGCAGATGCGCTCTACAGCCGGTTCCTGGGTTGGTGCAACCGGTTAGGAATTCAGCCCGTGGGATTGTAATTTTATTGGATGGTGTGTGGTACGCACGCCGTGGTACCTGTTCGCACGTACCGCTTTATGATTAGTTTTATTATTATTTGGCCAGCTTCAGTACTACTATTATGCTTTACTTGCGTCGCACTCTTGTACTTTGGGGATTCCTGTTTGGCTTTTTTGCCGGGGCACAGGAAAATACAGACAACCGGTATGCAGAGTCATTACCCCAGGTATTAAAAAATATTGAAGCACGCTATGGTGTTGCGATCCGGTATCCGGATTCTCTCGTAAAAGGAAAAACGTTGAATTATGCCCGCTGGCGTTTTCGCCCGGATGTGGAGGAAACGCTGGAAAATGTGCTGGCACCCTTTGATCTGAAAGTCAAAAAAGACGGTGATAAAAAATATAAGATCAATGGTTATGAATACTACCGGTGGGCGGTGGAAGATGGATGGGCCGAGCTGGATCGCATCGCATCGCAGTATAAAAATGTAGGAGAATGGGAATTGCGGAAAAAGGAATTGAAACAATGTATTCTTGAAAAATTGCAACTGGCAAAATTACCAACCTGGCCCATTAGCAAGCCCATCATCACTCCACAAAGGAAATATAGTGGCTATACTATTGCAAATATTGCGCTCGAAATCCTGCCGGGGGTATGGATCAATGGATCGTTGTATAAACCGGAAAAATACAAAGGGAAGATTCCGGTCATCCTGAACCCGGACGGTCACTGGCCACAGCAGCGATACCGCGCCGATTGCCAGTTGCGCTGTGCCGCCCTTGCAAAAATGGGCGCCATGGCTTTTAGTTATGATCTCTTTGCCTGGGGCGAATCGCTCTTGCAGTTCAACACAGAAGATCATCGCCGCAGCCTGGCCATGACCATACAGGCATTGGGTTCCATCCGCATCCTGGATTATCTGTTAGCATTAAAAGACGCTGATGCCAGCCGGGTGGGCATCACGGGCGGCTCCGGCGGAGGCAGTCATACGGTATTAATGACGGCCATTGACGACCGCATCAAAGTATCGGCACCCGTGGTTTCGCTCTCTTCTTATTTCTATGGCGGCTGTCCCTGCGAAAGCGGGATGGACATCCATAGCTGCGGTGGCGGCACAGATAACGTGGAGATTGCTGCGATGGCCGCCCCACGCCCGCAACTGGTGGTAAGCGATGGGGGCGATTGGACGGATAAAATGCCGGAGCATGATTTTCCCTACCTGCAGAAAATGTACAGTTGGTATGGCAAAAAGGCCGATGTGCAAAATGTACACCTACCCACAGAAAAGCACGATTTTGGCATCAACAAAAGAACGGCGGTATACCGTTTTATGGCGCAGTACCTGGGTTTGAATATAAAAGCAATTGAAGACAAGCAGGGTGCAATCGATGAATCGGGGATCACGATTGAGGAAGAGCAAAAAATGTATGTCTTTGGTGATCATGGGGAGCGATTGCCGGCACATGCAGTAAAGGGTTTTGACAACCTGGAAAAGGTTTTTGAAGCGGCAGTGAGATAGTGTATAATTGATGGTTCACCGTCACCTGACCGGAACATTGTCACCTCGACTGTAATGGAGAGGTCTCTGCGGAAACTGCCTCATATCTATAATTTGAAGCTTACTTGTTGAGGGGATTTTCGTAAAGGTTTCCCGGCTGCGCTCGAAACGGCGATGATAACGGCCATTCGAGACGTCCACGTCTCGAATATTGAACTTACTAAACATGCAAAAAATATTCTTATACATCCTTATCCTTGCATTACCGCTTGCCGGCATTGCCCAAAAATCGCAGCGTTATAAAATAGCATTGATAGACCTGATGCTGCTAAAACGCCAGAAGCTCAGCGCGCTGCCACTTGCAAAGGAACTGAATGCTGATGGAATCGAAATCGATATGGGCAGCCTGGGCAACCGGGAAACCTTCGATAATATACTGGCGATCGATTCCGTACGGGAGCAATACCTTCAAAAGGCGCGGGAACTGAACCTTGAAATTCCATCCCTGGCTATGACGGGTTATTATGCTCAATCCTTTTGCCAGAGGGAACATTATAAGGAATCTATAGCCGACTGCATCGCCACTATGAAAAAAATGCAGATTAAAACCGCCTTTTTGCCGCTGGGTATACAATGTGATCTGAAAAAATATCCCGAAAAGCGACCGGCCGTGGTGGCACGCTTAAAAGAAGCCGGCCTTATGGCGCAAAAAGCAGGTGTGGTTGTTGCCATAGAAACAGCGTTGTCGGCAAAAGAAGAACGGAGGCTGCTAAAAGAAATCGGTTCGCCGGCTATCAGCATCTATTTTAATTGCTCAAATCCGCTGAAGGAAGGGCGTGATCTGTATAAAGAACTGCGCATACTTGGTGCAAAAAACATCGCTATGATCCATTGCACCAATAAGGATAGCGTTTGGCTGCAGAACGATCCGCAGCTGGATCTTCACAAGATGAAAAAGATCCTGGATCGCATGAAATGGAGCGGATGGCTGGTGGTAGAGCGCTCGCGCGATGCACAGCGCCCGCGGGATGTGAAGTATAATTACGGGGCTAATGTGGCTTATTTGAAAAAAGTATTCCGATAAACCATTTTTGCCATTTATCAAACAATTTATTCAGGAAAGGGTCTTGCCGGATGGCACAGGATAGCGATTTGGATTTTATTTGTTAATCTTGCTGTTTTTGATAATCGGTCTTTTCCGCAAACAGAGTTATGAGTACAAATTTACTGCAATACAATTCCCAATACCCTTCCGTGGCAGATCTGAAAAGAAAGGCAAAAAAACGGATTCCGAAATTTGCTTTTGATTACCTGGAAGGGGGATGTAATGATGAATTGAATGTTTGGCGGAACGAGGAAGATTTTAAACATATCTTCCTGATGCCCCAGTATCTGAAAAAGCATCATGGCGTGGATATGCGTACAGAATTGTTCGGCCATACCTACGATGCGCCGTTTGGAATTGCGCCGGTAGGATTGCAGGGGCTGATGTGGCCCAATGCCCCCGAGATCCTGGCCAAAGCAGCCCTGCGGCATAATATTCCTTATGTTTTAAGCACAGTTTCCACCAGCAGCATCGAACGTATTGCAGAACTTTCGGAAAGTAAATTCTGGTTCCAGTTGTACCATCCCACGGAGAATGAATTGCGGGATGATATCCTGCGCCGGCTCGAAGCGGTAAACTGCCAGGTACTGGTGGTGCTCATCGATGTGCCTTCTTTTGGATTGCGTTATCGCGAGATAAAGGCCGGGCTTTCGATGCCGCCCAAAAACACCATTAGCAATTTTGTACAGGCGGCCATGCACCCCGTGTGGGGGATCGAAACCCTGCGGGCAGGTATTCCCTCCTTTGCCACGCTAAAACCCTATATGAAAAAGGGGATGGACATGAAGCAGCTGGGAAAGTTTATGAACGCCACATTTACCGGTCGTGTTGATGCGGATAAAGTGGCGGCCATAAGAGATAGATGGAAAGGAAAACTGGTGGTAAAAGGAGTGGTGAGTGAGCAGGATGCAGAGCTGTGCGCAAAGATAGGGGCAGATGGCATCATTGTTTCCAATCACGGCGGACGGCAGATCGATGCGGGAGAATCAACCATTCGCCCGTTAAAGGGATTGGCCGACAAGTATAAAAATAAATACAAAGTAATGATCGATAGCGGCCTCCGCTCGGGTCCGGATATTGGCCGGTCCCTGGCCTGTGGCGCCGATTTTACATTTATGGGCCGCCCTTTTATGTATGGAGTAGGGGCTCTCGGAAAAGCCGGTGGCGATCATACCATCGCGATGCTTAAAGCGCAATTGAAGCAGGTAATGGAACAGCTTTGCTGTGAAACCATCCGCGATTTTCCGCAGGCATTGATATCATAAGCAGTTGTTTTTTAATAGGTATTTGGCCTGCGGCACTCCCGCTACTATTAATGGGGCTATCATTCAGAATGAATTGCCGGGCTGAAAAGTGGATCAGGCCGGAGACCTTTTTTTATTGAGATCAAATGCAAAAGGCATCGCCTCAATTAATTATCAATAGCGAACTTCAGTTTGCCACACCTGAGAAATGATGGAAACGGAAGAGCCATAGGCCCGTTCCATTTTACAAAACGCCGCCACCAATCATCAGCCGGAAAATACCCACAAGAATAACGATGATGCTCAGTGTTTTACCGGTAGAAGAACCTCCAATGACAGAAACGATCAGTGAGAAGATGCCTATTGGGATTACCAGCCAGTAAAGCCAGCCAAGCAGGGGGATAAACGCAACAATGGCAAGAATACTTGCAATAAGGGCTAATAAAATGCAGATGATCTTCATTATGTTTGTTTTTTTAATGAAGATACAAAGATGATACCTGAGATCCGGGTTAACGAATGCCGATCGGTAAAACAGGTTGCCTTGCCGGTAAATGGGCGATGTATTCCCCTTAGTAAAATTTGCCAGTATATTAGCGATTAGCAGCATCTGCTTTTGTATTCTTTCAGGTACATTTACAGAGTACAGCGCAAAGGATAAATTCGTGATTGTGTTATTAGGGCAACCTTTTGCCACTTGTGCGGTATCAGTTAAAAAAAAAACGAGAAAAACAGCGCCATTGTGAAACGGTTGTGTCTTGCATTTGTTACGGGATTTTTTGCTGTGCTGGCAGTACGGGGGCAGGTATATGTTGCCCCCGATGGAAACGATGCCGCCGCCGGTACCCTCAATGCTCCCAAAGCCACATTGGCGGCAGCAATACGGCAGGTACGGGAAGAACGGCGATTACGCAAGGCCCCGGCCGGAAAGATTATGATGAAGGGAGGCACCTATTACTTAAACGAACCGGTATTCATAAGACCGGAAGACAATGGTACGCCTGCCAATCCATTGGTAATAGAGGGGGCGCCTGGAGAAAAACCTGTTTTGAGCGGTGGCATCCTGGTAAAAGGGTGGAAGGAAAATACCGACAACCTAAAAGGGTTGCCCCAGGCGGCGGCGGGGCGTATATGGGTAGCTAACCTGCCGGTTATAGCCGGCCCAATCCCCTTTCGACAGCTATGGGTAAATGAAAAAAAAGCGGTAAGGGCAAAGAGCTCCCCGGGTAATGAAATGCACCGGATCCGGAACTGGGATAAAAAAACAGGAACAGCGGTTATTCCGCTACACCCGTTTGAGGATCTTGAAGTAACGGATGGGCTGGAATTTTTTATTCATCAGTGGTGGGAGATCGCCCGCCTGCGCGTCCGGAAGCTGGAGAAAACCGGCGATAGCTGCCGGGTTTGGTTTTACGAGCCGGAAAGCCATATTCAGAATGAGCATCCCTGGCCGGCTCCCTGGCTTTCCGCAGAAACAGGTAACTCCGCCTTTTATCTTTGTAATTCCCTTTCGTTTTTGGATGAACCCGGAGAATGGTATTGCGATGCAGCCAGCAGAAAGATCTATTACTATCCCCGGGCAGATGAGGATATGGCTGTTGCAGAAACCGTTATTTCCCGTTTAGAAAATCTTGTAATTGTTAAAGGCTTACCCGAAACTCCGGTAGAACATATACAGATCAAAGGGCTCCGTTTTGAACATAGTGCCTGGAACCGGTCTTCGCTGCAGGGGCATGTACCGCACCAGGCTGGCCTGTACATGACGGAAGCCTATAAACTCCGGCCGGCCGGCACGGAGGAAAAACCAACACTTGACAACCAGGCCTGGGTAGGCCGCCCCCAGGCCGCGGTGGCGGTATCCTATGCGGCCGATATCCGTTTTGATGACAATCGTTTTGAGCACCTGGCCGCTACAGGCCTGGATCTTCGCATAGGGGTAAAGGCCTCCTCCGTTACCGGAAATCTTTTTAAAGACATAGGAGGAACCGGCATCCAGGGCGGATATTTCGGCGATGATGGGCGGGAGATACATAAACCTTACAACCCCACCGGTAACCGAGTGATCTGTGAAAATATTAAGATCGCCAATAACCTGGTTACGGATGTAGGCAATGAAGACTGGGGCTGTGTGGGCATTGGAATGGGATTTTCGCGCAACATCAGCATTGAACGGAACGAGGTTGAAAATGTACCGTATTCGGGAATCAGTATGGGATGGGGATGGACGCCAAAAAAAAATATCATGGAACGCAACCGCATCCGCTTTAACCGCATTCATCATTATGGCCGCGCAAATTATGATTGTGCAGGCATCTATACGCTGAGCGCACAACCCGGAACGTTGATAGAGGAAAATTATATTGACAGCATTTATAAAGCACCTTATGCGCACCTGCCCACGCATTGGTTTTACCTGTATACCGATGAAGGATCGTCCGGTATTATCTTGCGTAATAACTGGACACCGGCTCAAAAATATTTGCAAAATAATAATGGCCCCGGCAATCAATGGAGCAATAATGGTCCGGGGGTGGCATCAGCTGTAAAAGCAAAAGCTGGTTTGGAAAGCCGCTACCATGCATTACTAAAAGAAAAAACAAGCCAGGGGGTGCATCTGGATATCAATAAGCAGCGAAAAGAGCTTGTTGAGCTTGTTGGCGGTGATAAGAATCGCATTGATCTAAAAACACTGAATACCCTGCTTCATGAAAAAGGGGTGCAGCAGGCAACCATCGGGCAATGGCAGCAGCACACCGTGTTTTATGGCCTCGTAACGGATGTGAACGTACTGCGCGGACAATTGCAAAAAGTATTTCCGGGTGTCACCGTTAAAGTGTACCAGGATCTGGTGTATGAGTTTGATCGGGCCGAACGTTGCCGGGGCGCTGTGATTGCCAGGGAATGGACGGATATTATCATGACCGCTAACCTGGTAAATGATCCCGGGAAGCAACAGGAATATCTTGATGATCACGCCACGCAATTTGAAAAATGGCCGGAGGTGTCCAACGGATTTTGCAACGCAGATTTTCAACAACTGCGGGTATTTAAGAATGGAAGGCAGCTGATGTTAGTGATCAGTATTCCCAAAGGCGAAAAGCTGGATGATTTAAACCCCAAAACCAGCGAAAATAATCCGCGCGTGAACGATTGGAACCAGTTAATGAGCGGTTACCAGGAGGGTATCGAAGGAACGAAGAAGGGAGAAACCTGGGTGGAGCTGACGAATGGTGAATAGGAAATGACGGGTAGCAAGTGGGGATAGCGGCTGGCCATATTGATAGTCCACGCTCCGTAGGAGCGATCCATTTGTAATAAAAACAAACACATGTTAAATATCGGGATTGTAGGATTAGGAGAGGGCCGGAGCACCATGTCGGCCGCATTACAAAGCAAAAAATTGCAGTTGAAAATGATTTGTGATGCCAACGAGGAATTATGCAGGCAACGCAGTAACGAGTTCCGGTTTGAGCATTATACCACGCATTATGAAACATTGTTGAACGACCCGGATATTGATATAGTGGCCATTTATACGCCGGATCATTTACACGCACAACATGTGCAAATGGCATTGCAGCATGGTAAACATGTGGTGTGTACCAAACCCTTTATTGATAACCTGGCGGATGCAAAAGCATTGTTGAAATTGCAGCAGAAGACCGGGAAGAAGGTGTTTGTGGGGCAAAGCTCCCGTTTTTTTGAACCTTACAAACGGCAGCGGGCCGATTTTGAAAAGGGGCTCATTGGCGAGTTGATAACAATAGAAAGTCATTATAATGCCGATCATCGCTGGTTTTTAAAAAAGAAATGGGCGCTGGAAAAATCATTTAAATGGTTGTACGGCGGGTTAAGTCACCCCGTTGATTTTATTCGTTGGTACCTGCCGGATATTGAGGAGGTCATGGGTTATGGGATGATCAGCGCCAACGGCAAAAAAGCCGGCCTGAAAAATGAAGATACCATGCATTTTATTTTTCGCAACAAGGACGGCCGCATTGCCCGCGTAAGCGGCGCCTATACCGGACCGGTGCAGCCAACCAACCGCGAAAGCGGGATGAGCTGCATCCTGCGCGGGACGGAGGGCGCCAGCCAGGCCGACTATCATGAGCTGCGTTATGCCATCACCAATAATAAAGGCGGGCAGCAATTGATTACCTGGGGCGATCAGCAGCTGAACCATTATTTCCGGTTTGAAGGGCAAAGCCATCACGCCGGCGAATATCAGAATTACCTGGAGTATTTTGCAGATAGCATCAACAATGATACAGTGGCTTACCCGGACATGCGCGAGGGAATTGGAACGGTGGCGCTATTGCAGGCCATGGATCAGAGTTTGAAAACAAGGCAGCCGGTTGCGGTTAAAACCTTGCTGAAGGAGTATGGGTTGGGGAAATTATTGAGAATGGTTAATAGCGAGTAGTGATGGTAAGAAGTGAATAGTCAATGATCAATAGTGAGGAATAAATAGAGGACGTTGGGCCAACGGGTAGCGCAGCTCTGTAAGAGCGTAACATTTGTAGCGTTGAATGAATGGTGAATAAGACAGCTCCGCAGGAGCGTAACATTGGTAGCCGATCATTGCACCACAGCACAAGTGTGCGATGCAAGACAGATGATAGCAGTACAACAGACGGTAATAAAATAAAAGATAACGAATTAATGAACCATCTTATTTCAAGATTACAACCCATCGATTATGCCATAGTGGTAGCCTATCTTGCGGTACTGCTGATCATCGGCTATCGCGCCAGTTTTGGCCGGAGAAAAAAGAAAGATGAATCCCTGTTTCTTGCCGGAAAATCGTTGAACTGGTACAATATCGGGCTTAATATGTGGGGTACCAATGTGGGCCCCTCAATGTTGCTGGCCTTTGCCAGTATTGGTTATGCTACGGGTATTGTAGCCGGAAATTTTGAATGGTATGCCTTTGTGTTTCTGATGCTGCTGGCCATGGTGTTTGCACCAAGGTACCTGGCGAGCAATGTAACTACCATGCCGGAGTTTATGGGACAGCGTTATGGCGAAGGCACGCGGAACATTCTGGCCTGGTATGCATTGATAAAAATGTTGATCTCCTGGTTGTCGCTGGGCCTGTTTGCCGGTGGCTTTCTGGTGCGGCAGATCCTGGGAATACCCATGTGGCAATCGGTGATCGTGTTGGTATTGTTTGCCTCTCTGTTTGCAATGGCGGGAGGTTTAAGGGCCATCGCCAGGGTAAACGTGTTCCAGATGATCCTCCTGATCATTGTGTCCTGTATCCTTTGTGTATTGGGCGTTCAAAAAGTGGGCGGACTTTCTGCATTGTTTTCAAAAACACCGGCATCCTATTGGAGTTTGGTGCGGCCTGCATCCGATGCGGGTTATCCCTGGCCGGCGATCTTGCTGGGTTACCCGGTATCGGCTGTGGCTTTTTTTTGTACAGACCAGGCCATGGTACAATCCGTACTTGGCGCGCGCAACCTGGAGCAGGGCCAGCTGGGCGTAAGTTTTATTGGCTGGCTCAAGATTCTTTCCATTCCCTTATTCATCATCCCCGGTATCGCTTGTTCGGTATTGTATCCGCAGCTTGCAAGTCCCGATGAGGCTTATATGACGATGGTTACCAACCTGTTTCCTGCGGGGCTAAACGGCCTGGTCATTGTGGTATTAATCGCCGTGCTGGTGGGTACCATCGGCTCGTCTTTAAATGCCCTGAGCACCGTATTTACAACGGATATTTATGTAAAGAAAATAAACCCTGCCGCCACTAACCGGCAAATCATCAAAGTAGGGCGCCTTACGGTGCTGGCCGGTTGCGGTTTTGCCATATTGATGGCCATTGCCATCGACAGCATTAAGGGGCTCAACCTGTTTGATGTGTTTCAGGCGGTGCTGGGCTTTATAGCGCCTCCGCTATCTGCCGTGTTCCTGCTGGCGGTGTTCTGGAAAAAAATCACACGCAGGGCGGTAAACTTTACGCTTTCCTGGGGATCGGCCATCAGCCTTGGTATTGGGGTCGTTTATTTATGGATATTGCCGGCAAAAGAATATTCCTTCTGGCCGCATTACTTATTGTTGTCGTTTTTTATTTTCCTGCTGCTCGTTGTTGTGGCCCTGCTGATAGCGGTTACAGACCCCCATCCTGTGCGCACGGCCATAGCAACCCAGGAGTTGGCAAAGCCCACCAAAAGGGTAAAGATTGTTTGGGGCGCGTTGTGTACGGTAATGATTGTTTTGTATTTAATATTTGGTTAATATATGATGAATAAAAAAAATAATGGGCCCGGCAGCAGTGCTGCTATTGCGCTTTACTTGCGTCGCACACTTGTACGGCAATGCAGGCATCGGCTTTTTAAATATCCGGTTCGTGAGGACAGGAACCCAGACTCGGGAAATAATGGCCTGCCTCGGGTCCGCAAGGATCTCCCTGCCGGACAGGCATGCACGAACCGGAGCGTATGGTCGTGGCGTGTGTCTTCACGCGCCACTCAGAGTACCATATTTTTAAAACTCTTTGTGTTCATTTGTGTCTTTGCGTCTTCGTGGTTCGCGGCGTCCGCACAAACCTGGATCTGGTATCCCGGCGATTATGAAATATGGCTTTCCAATGAAATGCAAAACCGCCGTACAGAACGGGGTGCTTTTTATCCTGTATTCTGGAAAGCAGACAGTCATTACCCGCTGGTGGATTTTCATAAAACGTTTGAACTGGACCGGCCCGAAACCGTATCCGTTTACGCAGAAGGACAGTATAGCATCAAACTGGACGGCAAGCTGTTTCCCGGAACGCCGGGAGCTATTGAAGTACCTGCCGGTAGCCACAAAATCAATATTAAAGTATTCAACCAGGCCACACCGCCCACGGTTTTTGTAAAGGGCCGCACCATTGTGTCTGATAGCAGCTGGCAAGTGACTTTTGAAGATAAAGAGTGGATTGATGAAACGGGAAAGGCTTCCGATCTGTCGGCCACCGTTTTCAGACATGCGGGCAGCTGGAATTTTGATCATGCCGCAGCAAGGCCTTCCGCCTATAAATTGCCGGTTACACCGGTGGCAGCTACATCCGCTGAAAAACGGAGCGAAGGCATGCTGGTGGATTTTGGAAAAGAAACCTTTGGTTATGTAAAGCTGCACGGGGTAACGGGTAAAGGTACCATCTCGCTTTACTATGGCGAAAGCCGGGAGGAGGCGCTGGATACCGCGGCTTCAGAAACTTTCGACCGTATAACGGTCAACCAGCTCAATACCGTGGATACCATCAATCCCAACTCAAAAGCATTGCGGTATGTAAATATTGTTATTGATGGAAATGTACAACTGGATCATGCTTCGCTTTTATATGAATATGCACCACTGGAGGACAAAGGCGGGTTTCGTTGCAATGATGAGGAGCTCAACCGGATCTATGAGGTGGCCAAATACACGTTGCACCTCAGCACCCGGGAGTTTTTTATTGATGGTATCAAACGCGATCGCTGGATCTGGAGCGGGGATGCCTATCAAAGCTACCTGATGAATTATTACCTGATGAACGATAACGAAACGGTAAAACGCACGACCTATGCATTGCGCGGCAAAGACCCCGTAACAGGGCATGTAAATACTATTATGGATTATACCTTTTATTGGTTTATGGGAGTGTATGATTATTACCTGTACAGTGGCGACAAGGATTTTTTGGTGCAGAACTATGGTCGTATGAAATCGTTGATGGATTTTGTCTGGAACCGGCGCAATAAAAACGGGTTGCTGGAAGGGCTGCCGGGCGACTGGATCTTTATCGACTGGGCTACCGGCCTCAGCAAGGAAGGGGAGGTGAGTTTTGAACAGTTGCTTTTTGCAAGGGGATTGGAAACGATGGGACTTTGTGCAGCGCTGGCGGGGCGTAGCCAGGATGCCGCACATTACAAAGCAGCGGCGGCGGAGCTAAAGCAAAAATTATTTTCCATATACTGGAGTGATAAGGCAAAGGCGCTGGTGCACAGCAGGGTAAACGGGAAGCCCACAGAAAATGTGACCCGGTATACCAATATGTTTGCGATCTTCTTTAATTATTTTAATGATCAGCAAAAACAGATGGTAAAGAACTCTGTACTGCTGAATAAAGAGGTGCCGGCCATCACCACACCCTATATGCGTTTTTACGAACTGGAGGCTCTCTGCGCGCTTGGCGAACAAGACTATGTGCTGCAGGAAATGAAAAATTACTGGGGTGGTATGCTAAAGCTGGGGGCTACATCCTTTTGGGAAGAATATGATCCCTCCAAAAAGGGCGCGGAGCATTACGCTATGTATGGAAGAAAGTACGGTAAAAGTCTCTGTCATGCCTGGGGTGCCAGTCCCTTGTATTTGTTGGGAAAATACTATCTCGGCGTTAGTCCAACAGCTCCCGGCTATGCACAATATGAAGTAAAACCGGCCCTGGGCGGGCTAAAATGGATGGAGGGTAACGTGCCCACTCCTGCAGGAAATATAGAACTTTATTGCAGCGATAGAGAAATTAAAATTACATCGCCTGTGGGTAAAGGGAAATTGATTATCATCAGCAAAACAAAGCCGGTGTGTAAAGAGGGTCAGGTGACTGTTAAAGGAAATAATATATACGAATTAACGATTGAGAAGAATAAAAAATATCAGGTTCTGTATAAAGCAATTTAGGTGAAGATTGGTGGAATGATAGTAGTGGAATGATAGTGGTGAGATGATGGTGGTGAGATGACGTTGGTGAAATGATGATGGGGAGATGAGATTCGTGAAATATATAATTGAATGAAGCCGTTAAAATGAAAAGATCTTTTTTAATTGTGTTCCTTACATTGTGCACGGTAAATATTGCCGTTTATGCGCAGCAGGGGCTGGTAAACACCGTAAAAAGTCGCTACGCAGCTTTATCAATGGTGGGTCTTGGAGCGGTGAAATTTACCAATGGCTTCTGGGCCGAGCGTTTTGCCGTTTGTCGCGATGAAATGGTGCCGGCCCTTTGGCGCACCTATACCAGCGATACCATTTGTTATGCATTTCAGAATTTCAGGCGGGCAGCCGGCCTGGATACCGGCAATTTCAGGGGGCCCTCTTTTCATGATGGCGATTTTTATAAAACGCTGGAGGCGCTGGCGGCTATGTATGCAGTCACAAAAGACCCGCAACTGGATCAATGGCTGGGAGAAGCAATTGACGTGATCGGCAAAGCACAGCGGGCGGATGGCTATATTTATACAAAAAATATTATAGCGCAAAAACAAAGCGGGGCAAAAAAAGTATTTGACGACAAGCTCAGCTTTGAGGCTTATAACTTTGGACACCTGATGACGGCCGCTTGTGTGCACTACAGGGCTACGGGCAAAACCAGCCTGCTGCAGATTGCTGCAAAGGCAGCCGATTTCCTGATTGGTTTTTATAAAACGGCCACACCGGAACAGGCACGCAATGCCATTTGTCCCTCGCATTATATGGGACTGGCAGAGCTTTACCGCACTACCCGCCAGGAAAAATATCTTGCCCTGCTGGTAAAACTGATCAACATCCGCGGAGCGGTGGAAGGTACAGATGATAACAGCGACCGGGCGCCGCTTCGCGAAATGAAGAAAATTGTGGGGCACGCCGTAAGAGCCAATTACCTTATGGCAGGCGCAGCAGACCTGTATGCCGAAAACGGCGATAAGACCTTAAAAAGCACCCTGGATCAGTTGTGGGATAATGTGATCAATACAAAAATGTATATTACCGGCGGGTGCGGGGCTTTATATGACGGCGTTTCGGTAGATGGAACCTCTTATAACCCTGATACGGTGCAGAAAGTGCATCAGTCTTATGGCCAGGATTATCAGCTGCCCAACCTCAGCGCGCACAATGAAACCTGTGCCAATATTGGCAACCTGCTTTGGAACTGGCGCATGTTTTTAATAACCGGGCAGGAGCAATACATGAATATTGTAGAGCTGGCATTATATAACAGTATATTGAGCGGGGTAAGCCTGGATGGAAAGGATTATTTTTATACCAACCCGCTGGCCGCTGCAAAAAATGATCCTTATCAGCGACGGTGGAGCGGGGGACGAAAACCCTATATCGGTTTATCGAACTGCTGTCCCCCCAACCTGGTGCGCACCATTGCAGAAGCTGGCAATTATATGTATAGCTGGGGCCGGTATGGGTTATTTGTAAATATATATAGCGGCAATCATTTAAAAACGAAAACAGCCGATGGCAGCGAACTGGAATTAACACAACAAACGGATTATCCCTGGCAGGGCAATGTGGTAATCACCATTGATAAAGCACCGGCGGCCATGCCCATTCACCTGCGCATCCCCGCCTGGTGCAAAAATGCGGTTATCCGGTATAAAGGAACCACTCAAAACGTGAAGGGCGGTCAATATATAAAGTTAGAGAAAGGCTGGAAGGCCGGGGATAAAATTGAGCTGGTTATGGACATGCCGGTACAGCTGATGGAAGCAAATCCCCTGGTAGAGGAAACCCGGAACCAGGTAGCCGTCAGGAGAGGGCCGGTGGTGTATTGCCTCGAGTCGCCAGATTATAACGGCAATAAAATAACAGAAGTGCTCATCCCCGCAGGTATAAAATGGACCCCGGTCCGGACAACGCTTAGTCATGCAGGCTTTATGGCATTAACAGGAACCGCCAGGGCCACTTTCCATCAGAAATGGGCTCACACATTATACCAGGAAATGGAAAAGACGCAGCGGCCGGTAATGGTGAAGCTGATCCCCTACTATGCCTGGGCCAACCGGGGGCCTTCGGATATGTGTGTATGGTTGCCCCTGGCACGATGAGGATCAAAACAGCATTATTAAAACCCTGAACAGCTTTGACGATGCGTGTATCGGTAATGAAAGAAAAACAAATAACACAATGGATACTGCGGCGCCTGTTTTTATGGTTTTGGCTCCTTGGCGGTGCACAAATGGTATTATCGCAGCAAAAGACGGAGCCTGTGGAGGCTGTTTTCGCTAATCCGCCGGAGCAGGCCCGTCCCTGGGTGTTTTGGTATTGGATGCATGCGGCTGTTTCAAAAGAAGGAATCACCGCAGATCTGGAATCCATGAAAAATGCAGGAATCGGCGGCGCCTACCTGATGCCTATCGGCGATACATCGGTGAAACTGCCCTATACCCACCCGGTACGCCAGTTAACACCGGAATGGTGGCGTATGGTTCGTTATGCTATGAAAGAGGCAAAGCGACTGAACCTCAGGCTGGCAATGCATTTTAGCGATGGATTTGCCTTAGGCGGCGGCCCCTGGATCAGGCCCGGGCAATCCATGCAAAAGCTAACCTGGAGCAAGCGGTATGTAAAATCAGGATCAAAAGAGCCCCTGCAGCTGGAGCAGCCTCCATCGAACGAAGGCTATTACCAGGATATTGCGGTGTTTGCCTATCGCTCCCAAAGCCGCGCTGCGTTTGCAGATCCGCATATAAAGCCAACGGTAACAACCAGTACCGGTGCTGCAGCAGATTTTCTGGCATCGGCAGATGCAGGTAATAAACAAAGTTTCAAAGCAGATTCTGCTGCCTGGATCCGGTACCGCTATGCAACGCCGTTTACGGCAAGATCCGTGCGCATTCATACCGGCGGCAATAACTACCAGGCGCTTCGATTGGTTATAGAATGCAGCAATGACGGTGTGCATTTTAAAAGAGTAACCCGGCTGGAGCCACCCCGCCATGGCTGGCAGGATACCGATGAGGATTATACCTTTTCAATACCCGCTACCACCGCAAAATATTTCCGGTTTGTTTATGATAAAGCCGGCTCCGAACCGGGAGCCGAAGACCTGGACGCTGCAAAATGGAAACCATCATTAAAGGTGATGGGCATTTATCCGGGCGATGAGCCGGTGATTAACCAATACGAGGCCAAGAACGGCAGCGTATGGCGCGTAGCCGCAAATACAGATGCAGCGCAGGTTCCGGATGAGGATGCCGTGCCTTTAAAGGATATTATCAATCTTACGGGCAAAATGGATAGCGATGGTACGCTGCATTGGGTGCCCCCGGCAGGCCAATGGGCGATTGTTCGCATCGGTCATACCAGCACCGGCCACATAAATGCCACGGGCGGGGCGGGCAAAGGACTGGAATGTGATAAGTTTGATCCCGAAGCGGTAAAGCTCCAGTTTGATAATTGGTTTGCAAAAGCTTTTGAAAAAACAGACCCGGTGCTTGCAAAAGAAGTACTGAAGGTTTTTCATGTAGATAGCTGGGAGTGCGGCAGTCAAAACTGGAGCCGCCATTTTCTTGAGGAATTTTATAAACGGCGGGGGTATGATCTCCGGCCCTGGCTGCTGGCAATGACCGGGGTGCCGCTCGAAAGCGCCGCTGCGTCAGAAAAGGTCTTGCATGATGTACGTGCTACCATTGCAGAATTGATCCGGGATGTTTTTTATGCAACGCTGCAAAAGCTGGCGCACAAAAAGGGCGCCGTCTTCAGTGCGGAAAGTGTGGCGCCTACCATGGTGAGCGATGGATTGCTGCACTATCAATCCGTTGATATTCCGATGGGGGAATTCTGGTTGAACAGCCCCACGCACGACAAGCCCAATGATATGCTGGATGCCATAAGCGGCGCACATATTTATGGTAAAAACATTGTGCAGGCGGAGGCCTTTACTACTTTGCGGATGGATTGGAGCGAGCATCCGGGCAATATCAAAGTGCTGGGCGACCGCAACTTTGCCATGGGCATTAATAAAATGGTATTGCATGTATTTGCCCATAACCCGTTCCTCAACAAAAAGCCAGGCGTAACATTAGACGGAGTGGGCTTGTATTTTCAAAGAGACCAAACATGGATGCGGCCCGGTAAGGCCTGGATCGATTACCTGGCAAGGACATCCGCATTGTTACAATTGGGAAAACCCGTTGCCGATATAGCGGTGTTCACGGGGGAAGAGTTGCCGCGGCGTTCCGTATTGCCCGAACGGTTGGTACAAACCCTTCCCGGTCTTTTTGGACCTGCGGCCGTTGCTTATGAAAAAAAGCGAATGGAAAATGCCGGTCAGCCCATGACTACCCAACCCTCCGGAGTATTGCATGCAGCTAATATTGGGGATCCGGGCAATTATGTAAATGCGCTGCACGGTTATAAATACGATGGTGTGAACCCGGATGTGTTACTAAAGATGCGTGTGAAACAGGGGCGGGTTGTAACCCCGGGAGGTGCTTCTTACGCCGTGTTGGTGATCCCGGGCAAGCAGGCGCTCAACCCCAATAGCCGTCTGCTATCGGTTGCCGTGTTAAAAAAAATACGGGAGCTGGTGAGCAACGGGGCCAGGGTGATTATGGATAAGGGTTTTGATGCCCCGCTTGGCTTTAATGATAGTCCCGTTGCGTTAAATGAGCTATTGAAAGACTTGTTCAACCCCGAAAGTTCAAAAGGAAGACTGGTTGGAGCGCCCTTCCGGCAGCAGGATCTGCGGAGCCTGGGGTTGGAGCGGGATGTGGATGTACTGAGCGGCGGCGACACCATCGCCTGGGCGCATCGTAGCCTTGCAGATGGCGATCTTTATTTTATTTCCAATCCATTTGAGCAAAAACGCAGTCTTGAAATTGCATTCCGGGTAAAGGGACTGGAGCCTCAGCTGCTGGATGCTGTAACCGGCAGAATAACAGCGGCCGCCGGTTGGCGCAGCAGGGGCGGGCAAACAGTGGTGCCGCTGAGTTTAGAACCCAACGCTTCCGTATTTGTGCATTTTAAAAAACCAGGGGAAGCATCGCATCGTTTCGGGCAGCAACAGCCTTTGCAAACGCTGACAATCGTTCCGGGCAACTGGCGCGTAACATTTGATCCTGCTGCGGGTGGCCCTGCAACTGTAGTAGTAATGGATAGCTTAAAGTGCTGGAATACATTTGCTGAGCCGGGTATTAAATACTATTCCGGTACGGCGGTATATAAAAATCAGTTTAACCTGAAGGAAATAACACCCGGAAAGCCTGTATGGCTGGAGCTGGACAGCCTGTATAACCTGGCTTCCGTAAAGATCAATCATGCCGATTGTGGTGTGATCTGGACCTACCCCTTCAGGGTGGATATTTCAAAAGCAATAAAAAAGGGAACCAATATCCTGGAAATAGCAGTAACCAATACCTGGGCAAACCGGCTGGCGGGCGATCAGCAGCTGCCGGAAGCGAAGCGGGTTACCTGGACCACCGCACCCATCCGGCTACAGGGCAAGCCATTGCTGCCGGCCGGTTTGAAGGGAACGGTACGGATCGTTCAGTAGCAGCAACTATTACCGCCGCGCTGCGCCTTTCATTTGCCTTGCCGGGTATTCCATTTGCGTTGCAAAACAATAGGGTTATGACAATACTTGCTTATAGTCATCCTGAACTTGTTTCAGGATCCGGGGATTCATGCATAGAGGTCGCATAGAAGTTGAAACAAGAATAGATCCCGGGTCAAGCCCGGGATGACATCTTGGGTGACATCATGCTGTAAAGTGATTTTTGATACAACCTTGAGGCGCAGGCCAGGGTTCGCGTCTTCACAAGCCATTTAAGAGAGCCGCCGGTTTAATAAAAGTAATACCGGCGCAGGCCTATCTTTCATTGATCGGCTAAATGCGGGATGCTATTGTTTAGGGCGTATAAACTCCTTATAGCGATCGTTGATATAGGTGGTCATATTTGTATGGTCCAGGGAACGGGCAAGCTGATAGGAGGGCCGGTACTGGTACAGGAACCGGCTCAGGGAATCGCCTTTTAAACCCGTGAGCCTGCTGACACGGATGGGAGAAAAAACATAATCAATATAAGCCTCTTTTTCGTTTTTGATCAGCTTTTTCCGGAACTTCCGCTGCTCACGGGATTTTTTTGAAAAATGGCTGATCGGGCTTATAGAAATGCCAAACCCATCCGTAGGACGATTGCCCCCGGTGATACCGGGACCTTTTTCAAAATACTTGCCATACTGCTCCCTCCGTTCTAAAGAATCCAGCTGGTAGTTGCTGGTTACGGTTACATTGCGCAGCGTATGCGGATCCGCGGTCAAACCCACATCATAGCCCGTCTTTAGCAACTGCTCCTCTACCTTTACCGTATCACTGGTTAGGCCGGTAAAAGAAAAAACAACGATGTCCCTGTTCTTTGCTTCAATAACATAGGAGCCTGAAGACGAAGCCTGTATTACTTTTCCAGTTGTGAGGTTGGTAACGGATGCTCCGGGAACGGGCGTATCATTGGTGTATATAAAAATATTACCCCGCAGGTAGGTTTGACCAAATGTTATGGCAGGTAGTAGGGCAAACCCCATCAGTAATATGAAAATATAGCGCCGCATCAATCACTAAAATTAAGCAGGCTTTCTTTTCTGGCCTATCCAATGTTTTGTTAAATAGCCGCCCTCCATGCGGCCGTGTAACTTACCGCGTATCGCCGGGTTCAAAGAGATTCAGTGTATAAGTTTTGAGCAAATCACCCGAACTTTTTTTTGTTACCGACCACTGTGCTTCATTGAAGATGTTATAAGGGTCCGCTTCGCAATGGGCTGCCGCAGCGTCAGAAGAAAAGAGCTTACAATTGATATCTGTTTTTTGTTTATCCCCAATAGTGACGCGGGCCATATTAAACTCCGGTGATGCAATATGAGGCGGACAATCCTTTAAACAAATGGTTTCTACCACCTGGGTGCTCGAATTGGCATCCACAAGGATCTTTTCACCGGAAAAAAGAACAGTAGTATCACCATTGGGTTTGATCCGCGCGTTGAAGTATTGTATGGTGACCGCCTCCGGAAGCGGGTTTTCAAAAATAGTGGTAAGCGTATATTGGCCGGGCGTAGATTCCCCATTCTTCTGGCAACCGGTAACTATTCCGGCAATGCTCCAAAGCACCAACAACTTTATATACCTGAAACCACTCATTTACCTCGTTTAATAGTAGACGCATTGGTTTTTCAAAATGAAACAGGTAACTCCTCCTTATAATAAATAGTAACAAAACCCGGCGGCCAGGAACCCGATAACTGGCAACCCATATACAAATTTCCGAAAATTTCAATTAATTTGGCCGGAAATTTTTCAGGCAGATTTAATTGTATTGTTTATGAAGAAAGGTCTCTTGCTGGTGGGTTTTGTTCAAATGATGCTCGGGTTGGCCGCACAGCAAAAAAATATACGAACCCGGGCGGATTATGACCGGGCCGTAAGCGTAATGAGTGGAGGTAAGGCCGCTAAAGCCTACAGCAGTCAATCCATTAACCCGCAATGGTTGCCCGATGGCAGGTTGTGGTACCGCCTTCCGGCAACCGGGCAGTACATTGTTATTGACCCTTCTGTAAAAAAAGGGGGGCAAACCGTAACGGAGCAATCACCGGCTGTTGTCAGGCCGGCGCCTGTTAAGATATCCGGCGCGCCGGGAGTGCTTTCGCCGGATGGTAAAAAGATGGTTTATATTAAAGACTGGAATCTTTGGATAAAAGAAATCGCTACCGGAAAGGAGCGGCCGTTGACTACCGATGGCGTAAAGGATTTTGGGTATGCTACTGATAATGCCGGATGGACGCATTCAAACCGGCCCATTGTACTTTGGTCACCGGATAGTAAAAAAATAGCCACATTTCAGCAGGATCAGCGTCATGTAAAAGATATGTACCTCGTGCGCACAAAAGTAGGCGCACCGGAGCTGGAGCAGTGGAAGTATCCGCTACCCGGCGATAGCGCCATTATAAAAATACACCGGCTGGTGCTGGATGTGGAAACAACCGCAATGATCCGCTTTAAGATGGCCCCCGATGACCGCCGGGGTACGCTTTGTGATGATATCGCCTGCGATGGCAGTTTTGGTGATAATGATTGGAGTGCAGATGGTAAACAGCTGGCTTTTGTGTCTGTAAGCAGGGACCATAAAATTGTACAGTTCCGCGTAGCCAATACCAGCACCGGAGAAATCCGTACCCTGTTTGAGGAAAAAGTACCCACGCAATATGAATCGGGCCAGGGTATGGCTAACTGGAAATTTTTGCCGGAAACCAATGAAGCCATCTGGTACTCGGAACGAAGCGGGTGGGGCCACCTTTACCTGTACGACCTGGCTACCGGCAACGTAAAACAGCAGATCACCCGGGGCAATTTTGTGGTTACTAAAATGCTGCGGGTCGATGCAAAAAAGCGGCAGATTCTTTTTGAAGCAAAAGGAAGGGAGCCGGGAGAAAACCCCTATTTCAGTCATTTTTATACCACCGGTTTTGATGGAAAGCGGCTTGTATCTCTTACGCCCGAGCCCGGAAATCATTCCCTAACCCTGGCGCCCGGAGCGCGTTATTTTATTGATCGATTTTCGACCCCCGTTATGCCCCCGGTTACCAAACTGAAAGATCTTTCCGGAAAAACCATTCGCGAGCTGGAGGGTGTAGCGCTTTCTAAATTGAAAGACGCGGGCTGGCAGGCTCCTGAAATATTCAGCGTAAAATCAGCTAATCAGCAGTTTGATCTCTATGGATTGTTATATAAGCCTCAGCACCTGGATCCCTCAAAGAAATATCCCGTAGTGGTGTATATCTACCCGGGACCACAGGGCGGCAGCGTTGGAAACTGGTCGTTTAATGTTGCCGCCGGGGACTTTCAGGCGCTGGCTGAACTGGGATTTATTGTGGTGCGCCTCGAGGGCAGCTGTAATCCCAACCGTTCCAAAGCGTTTCATGATGTCTGCTACGGACACATGGGAGAAAATACATTACCGGATCAGATAGCAGGGGTGCGGCAGCTGGCGGCAAAAAACGGATTTATGGATCTGGATCGCGTAGGTATCTGGGGGCATTCCGGCGGCGGTTTTGCAACGGCTTCGGCCATGTTTAAATATCCCGAATTTTTCAAAGTGGGCATTGCCGAATCGGGCAATCATGATAACCGGAATTATGAGGATGACTGGGGAGAGCGGTATATTGGTCTGCTGGAAGGCGATAATTATGAAAAACAGGCAGCCCCTTTGTATGCCGGGAACCTGCAGGGGAAACTGTTGCTGGTAACCGGGGGCATGGACGATAACGTGCCGCCTTATAATACCTACCTGGTGGCGGATGCGTTGATCAGGGCCAATAAAACCTTTGATCTGCTGGTAATACCCAATGCCCGGCATGGTTATGGAGCAGATAGCTACTATATGATGCGGCGGCGATGGGATTATTTTGTGGAACATCTGCTGGGAGCCGTACCTCCAAAGGATTACAAGATCAATAATCCCTGATCGGTCGTTTCGAGCTCCGCCGGGAAACCTCTATGTAATCGTGTACCGGAGCCCCGCCGGGAACCCTTTCCCAAATCTCCGTTTCGAGCTCCGCCGGGAAACCTCTGTGTAATCATCTATCGGAGCTCCGCCGGGAAACCTCTATGTAATCATGTACCGGAGCCCCGCCGGGAAATCGTTGTATACCTTACTATATTAAAAATGAAGTTGTCTCAAAAGCCAAAACCTGATTTATTAGCTGGAAAGACTTGTATTTAAGCAACCAAAGACTTTCCGGCTTTCCGGTAAAAACACTTTTGAGACGACTCCATCTAATGGCTACAACTCGGCAATCAGCTTTTGATTATTGCGCACATAATCATCGTTGTGGTTTTCTTTTGCCAGCAGCATTGATTTTTCCGCCGCTGCTTTTGCTTCTTTTTTCCGTCCGGCTTTTGCAAGCGCCCGGGCATATTGGTATTGGATCCAGTAGGCTTTAGGCTGCGTTTCAACAGCTTTAGCAAACCATTCAATGGCTTTGTCAAGGTCTTTATTATTTTCCAGGTAATAAGTTGCTGCCTGGAAATACGCCGGTTTTTCAGATTTTATCGATGCATCAATGGATGCCATGATCCGGGCATCAATAATGGTTTTAATAGGCACGGGAACCACTATATTACCCCAGGATAATTGCAGCTCACCCGTGGTTGGCGTAATATTGGCCAGCTGGATGGTAAACGTCTCGGTGCTGTTTTTTACAGTTACGGGAACTGCCTGAACTCTTACCACGTCATCAGCTTCTTTGTAGGCCGTTGGGTCGCTGGTTACATCTGTCTGTTTGGTGAGGATCACTGTCCATGATTTTGGCCCCGGAATGGTCAGCAGCCCATATTTTCCGGCAGGGATCGTTTTGCCGCCAATGATCACCTCATCGCTTACGGTGAGCGTGGTGGCGCTATTGGCGCCTGTGCGCCAGAGCTTTCCGGCAGGAGCAAGATCGGTGTATAATTTCCGGCCTTTGAGGCTGGGGCGACTGTAAGACCATTCGAGTGTGCCCAATCCGAAATCCTGTTTAATGGTTTGCGCCGGGCTGGGAACCGGTGCTTTTACCTGTGCCTGGGTAATGGAGATGGTGCCTGCAAGAAGGAGCGAAAAGAAGATACGTTTCATTGTTACTTGTTTTTGATACCTGTAAAAATAATGTAATATTATGAGTGGAGCCTGTGCTCCCGCAACCTAACAACATTTAGTTGTTTTTGTTGAAAAGCGGGTGAAACTGATGCAGCGTTTTTCGAAGAAACTCCCGGTCCAGGTGGGTATAAATTTCAGTAGTGGTAATGCTTTCGTGCCCCAGCATTTCCTGTACGGCACGCAGGTTGGCGCCTCCTTCTACCAGGTGGGTGGCAAAGGAATGACGAAAGGTATGCGGAGAAATGGTTTTTGTGATCCGGGCTTTTGCCGCCAGATCTTTGATGATCAGGAAGATCATTACCCGGCTAAGCTTTGCCCCCCGTTTGTTTAAGAACAGGATGTCCTCACTGCCGGGTTTTACGGCCATATACCGCCGGATCTCCTGCAGGTAGATCTTTATGTATTTGGTGGCCGCATCGCCAATGGGAACCAACCGCTCCTTATCTCCTTTGCCAATCACCCGTATATAACCCACATCCATATAAAGCTGCGAAATACGCAATTGCACTACTTCACTTACCCGCAGGCCGCAGCTATACATCGTTTCAAGAATCGCTTTGTTACGCGTGCCTTCAGGCTTGCTGAGATCAATGGTCGCAACGATGCTTTCTATTTCTTCAAAGCTCAGCACATCCGGGAGGTTGCGCCGCGTTTTGGGAGCTTCCAGCAGGAGCGCGGGGTCTTGCTGAACAATATTTTCCAGCAGGCAATAGCGGTAAAAAGCACGGATACCGGAAATGATCCGGGCCTGTGAAGCAGGTTGCATCCCCAGTTCCGCTATCCAGCCGATAAAGGACTGCAGGTGTTTCAGCGTAATATCGGCCGGCGCCAGGGCCAACGACTGAAGTTGCAGGTACTCCGTAAGTTTGTCCACATCCCGCAGATAGGCTTCTGTAGAATTGCCCGAAAGCGATTTCTCCAGTTTTAAATAAGCCTGAAAACCTTTTTTATAGGAGTCCCACATAAATTAACAAATGTAAAATATGAAATGAAGAATGTAAAATGAAAAAGGAGCACTGTTTATGAAAAGGAACCTGTCGGTTTTAACCAGACTCATTTCTGCATTTCTTATCGGATATTTCATATTTTACATTTCCATTGCCACATATCGTCTTCCAGGCTATTAATTGTTCCCGGTTATTGCAATGACTTTTTTAACCAGGGTTCTGATTATTTAAAGGTGAGGGGCACATCATGAATGATGTCTTTATCTTCATACCGGATCTTAGCGTAAAGATGATCCTTGCTGATGTTTACTGAATCTATGAAGGAGTGTACATTGTCGTGGTCTACACCCTTCACGCCAGTATCGGTAAGCAAGGTCTTTGCCTCTTTTCCTGTTTGAACATCTTGCACATAAAGGAAGGTATTGTCATAATAAGAAACCAGGCCCTCTGCTACTTTGAACTTTGGATCAAAGCTGTTTACCGCGCTAAAGTATTTCATGGGGCTGATGCCTTTGCCCACGGGTACTTTTATAAGATAGCCGCGGCCGGTACCGCAGTCGTTGAATTTGAGCCATGCAGCCTGGCCCTCAGCAAATTCATAACCAAAAAGTGCTTTTCCGGGTTTGATTTTGCGGCCCTGGAAGAATTCGGTAAACCCGATTTTTGCATTGCCTGCTTTTCCATTGTCGAAAAGGATCGAATCGATCTGGCAATCTTTAAAACTTACGGTAACAGATGGTTTGTCTGGCGTAGGGCTGCCCAAACGCAGGGGCTCTTTAATACAGGCAGAATCGGTACAAAAAGAGGAGGAAGCGGTTTCGGTGGTGCCTTCGGAGCTGCCACCACAGGAAGCCAGCAGCACAGCCAGGGTAATGGCACTTAATGCAAGGGAATTTCGTTTCATTCTTGTCGTTTAAGATCGTTATAAAATAAATGCAGATCGCTAATTTACAAATTAAAAATGAGACTTGAGATATCAGACCTGAGACAGAAGTGTTTCAGCTTAAGGTTTCATGTTTCATGTTCGGTGCTAACGAGATTTTTGCAGAGTAGCAGGTCGTCGGTTTTTAGATGTGAGATCTGAGATTTCAGATTTGAGAAATTCGGGAGATGTTAACGTCAGTTTTCAGTTATCAAACTGCAAAAGCATCCGGCATTTAAAATCAGAATTGGATTTTCAGTGTCTCGCATTTCACATTTCACATCTCATTTCTCACGTCTCATCTCTCACAAAAACACATCTTCAATCAAAAAATATTCAGGAGGCTGGCCTGTTTCAATGGTAATGGATAAGATATCATACTGGATGCGGTAATGCCCCGGGTGCTGATGCAGAAACTCATCAGCAGCCTGCTGTAAATACCGGAATTTTTTTTTGGTGACGCTTTCCTCCGGGTAGCCAAACTGGGCGCCGCTCCGGGTTTTTACTTCCACAAAATGCAATTTGCTGTTTTTGGTAGCAATAATATCAATTTCGTAATAGGAATACCGCCAGTTCTGAAACAGGATCGTATAATCCTTCTGCGCCAGGTAAACGGCAGCAAGCTGTTCACCGTGTTTTCCCAATTGATTATGTGTAGCCATTCAGTTATCTTTACCCCCAAGTTAATCTAATTTTTGATATGCAGAAACTGGCATTACTAAAAGGAGCTGTCAAGCATTACGACTGGGGTGGTGTGTCGTTGATACCCTCCCTGCTCCAGGTAGAAAACCCGCAGATGAAACCCTTTGCCGAATACTGGCTGGGCGTGCATCCGGGCGCTCACTGTATATTGGTAATGGACGATGGCAGGGAGCTGTTACTGCGCGACTATATCCAATCATCGCCCGAAGCATTGCTGGGAGCGGCTGTAAATGCCGCATTTGGCCAGATGCCATATTTATTAAAAGTGCTGGATGTAAAGGATATGCTTTCCATACAGGTGCATCCTTCCAGGGCTGGGGCTGTGCTCGGTTTTGAGGCAGAAAACAGCCGGGGTATTCCTCTGAATGCTCCCGGCCGCAACTACAAAGACGCCAATCATAAGCCCGAGCTGATGGTGGCGTTGAGCGGTTTTTACCTGTTGCATGGCTTTAAGCCGGAAACGCAATTGCTGCAAACGCTGGAAGCTGTTCCGGAGCTGCATTCTTTTATACCGGTGTTTAAAAGTGAAGGGTATAAAGGCCTGTATAAAAGGGCCATGGAATTGCCGCAGGAGGAGGTAAATATACTGCTGCAGCCGTTGATTAACCGGATCATTCCCCTGTATCAACAGGAGAAACTGGACAAGGCTTCGGAGGATTTTTGGGCGGCGCGGGCGGCTCAGACTTTTGTTCAGCCGGGGTCCATTGACCGGGGAATTTTTTCGATCTATTTTTTTAATATCGTTCACCTTAAAACAGGGGAAGCCATTTTTCAGGATGCCGGGGTGCCGCATGCTTACCTGGAAGGATACAACGTGGAGATCATGGCCAGCTCCGATAATGTGCTGCGCGGCGGGTTAACCTCCAAGCATATTGATACGGCGGAGTTGCTGAAACATACAAAATGCGAAGCCACGCATCCGCAGATCATTCCGGCCGGAGGCAACAGGAAAGCAAAACGGTACCCGGCGCCGGTTACGGATTTTGAACTGCATTCCTATGAACTGAATGCGGGCGATGAAGCCTTATTGCAGCCCGCCACGGCAGAACTTTTTTTACTTACAGAGGGGGAAGTGGCGCTTAGTTCCGGCGATAACCTTGCGGTGCTGAAAGCCGGCTCCATTGCGGCGGTAGCTTTTCCGGGCATGGAGGTGAAAGTACGGGCAGGCGCACCATCACTGTTGTTTCGTGCAACGGTGCCATTATAAATTTAATAAACTATATAGCAATGACCCGGGAAAAATTAGTGGCGTTGATCCGCCGGAAAGGATCTTATTTGTGTGTGGGATTGGATACCGACCCCGCAAAATTGCCGGCACATTTATCCGGAGATACTGATGCCATATTCCATTTTAATAAAGCTATTATTGATGCTACCCGCGCTGCCTGTGTTTCCTATAAGATCAATACCGCTTTTTATGAGGCGCTGGGAGCAAAGGGCTGGGAGCTGATGGAGAAAACCGTTCATTATATTGGGGATGATCATTTTAAAATTGCCGATGCCAAACGGGGCGATATTGGCAATACCAGCACCCAGTACGCCCGTGCCTTTTTTGAAACACTGCCCTTTGATGCCGTTACGGTGGCGCCTTATATGGGGGAAGACAGTGTAAGACCCTTCCTGGAGTATGAAGGAAAGTGGGCCATTGTGCTGGGGCTCACCTCCAATAAAGGAGCACAGGATTTTGAGCTGCAGCCCAGCGGCGAAGGCCTTTTGTATGAGCGGGTATTAAAAACCGTATCGGGATGGGGCACCGATAAAAACCTCATGTTTGTGGTGGGAGCCACGCAGGCCGATGCGTTTATCCGCATCCGGGAGCTGGTACCGGATCATTTCCTGCTGGTGCCCGGTGTGGGCGCCCAGGGAGGAAGCCTTGAGGAAGTTTCTGAAAAGGCCATGAACCAGGACTGCGGATTGCTGGTGAATGCCAGCAGGGCCATTATTTATGCTTCGGGCGGGGAAGACTTTGCAGTAGCAGCAGCAACAGCAGCAGGCCAGTACCAGGCCGAAATGGGAAAGTATTTAGAGCGGTTCTGACGATCCATTGCGATCGTTGCGGATCCATGGCGTCTTTGCGTTAAAAAGGGGATACAAAAAATGTTATGCACCTCTGTTTTTTAACGGCCGTCCAACGTTTTGCCTGTTTTACCGGAGGTAGGTCTCTGCCGGCTGCCAGATGGTAAGCAGCCCTTCTCCGGGGCCAAGGATGGGGTCGTTATCAGGGATGGCAATGTTGGCAATGATAGGATCCGCCTGGTTGGGATTGCCTGGTTTGTTACCCCGGAGCTCCGGAACCACATTTACAGAGCAGGCGCCCACCATCTTAAAATCTGCGTCCGATTCAATACACCGGAGCGCTACCCCTGCGGGAATCACCATTACATCGCCTTTTTCAAGGATCGTGCTAATGCCGAGCCTTCCGCCCAGTTGCCATTTAGCTTCTCCGGCACAAATGCCCAGGACAATATGCGTGTTTGCATAATAATGGGTAAAATCATGCGCCTGTAGGGCAGGAGCCGGAAACCATTTGTTGGAGCGGAACTTCTTCGTTAGCCAACCCTCACAGGAGCCATATTCTTTATCAAAAAAGCCCCGGTACACCAACAGGGGGAGCAGGCTGCTGGGGATCCGTAGGTCTTCTTTAAAATAAAAAATATCGGGATTGGTTCTTCTTAACTCCCACGGGACCCATTCTTGTGGTTTCTGTTTTTTGGGCATGTTATAATCCTTACAAGCTACATGCCAGTAACCGCCCCGCAACAGATTTATACCAATACTTTTTGAAAAATCAGCAACAAAGGCTGTTTGACAGGAGGCGGAAGGTTAAAACATACATAAAAAAGCCGTTCCGGCGAAGAAACGGCCTTTGTTATTTGGATGGTTAATGGTTATTTTTTTTCGAAATTGTAAACGATATAAATAGTTCTTCCTTCAAAGGATATAGGCGATTGCGCTATGAACTGATCCTTTCCTGCTGAAGTGACTTCCAGCGAATATCCTTCGGCCACATTTTTAGACTGGTTCTTTTTTAACCCGTCTACCCGCTTAAAATTAAGGTGTGTAGTTCCGTTGGAGTTCCGGGTAGACCACAGGATTTCGCGCGCTCCTGCCGAACAGCCTTGTCCGTTGATGGTATAGCTTCCATAGCCGTTATTTGGGAAGACCCAAACACTGCCCTCAAAACATCCGAGAGCCACATCGTCAAAAGCCTCCACCTTAAGATTTTTGGTATTAGTGCCTTCTATGCTGACGCCGGTTACGACCCAGGTCCCTTTAAAATCCTGCCGGGGAACCGTGGAGGATGCACTTTTTTTACTATTGGAGCAGGCGGCGCTTATAACGGAAACGGTTATCAGAAGCAGGGCGAATTGCGAAATTCTTTTCATAATCATTGTTTTTATGCTTTATGCAATTGAAATGCCAAATTTTGAGGATAGACGGCTTGTTGTGGTGAAAGGTTTGGTGCCGGTTGTTAAAATCCTGCGTACAATACCCCGTCAGATCCTGAAGATCGACTGCATCAGCACCCATTTTTCGCCCGGCTTTGCAGTAGGCAATGCCTGCTGGTAATTCCACATGAGCGTTTCCCATTCCTGTACCCGGGCGTTTTGGGCATCGGCGGCTTGTTTTTTCTCAAAGGAAAATTCCGGTGCTGTTTCCATAATCATGAACAGGCGGTTTTCAACTCTGAAAATTTCCATACACCGGATGCCGGAGTCGAGGATGCTTTGCCGGATCTCCGGCCATACCGCCAGATGATATGCTTCGTATTCGGCAATTAGGGCCGGGTCGTTTTTTAGATCCAGGGCCAAACAATATCTTTTTAATGGTTCCATTTTCTGATGTCTGATGTCTGATGTCTGATGTCTGATGTCTGATGTCTGATGTCTGATGTCTGATGTCTGATGTCTGATGTCTGATGTCTGATGTCTGATGAACCTTCTAAGGTACGATGACTGCGTTAACAAACGAAACCCCCATTTTCAAATTTTCAAATCAGCACATCCTCACATCCTCACATCCTCACATTTTCACATTTCCACATTTTCATATTAGCATTGAACGTTAAACCTTGAACTTTGAGCAGAAAACTACTCCCGCATCATGTCGATGAGTACGGCTGCAATTTCTTCCGCGTTCGGTTTACTAAAATAATCTCCATCGCTGCCGTAGCCGGGCCGGTGCTCCTTAGCGGTAATGGTACGCGGCGCTACATCCAGGTACCGGTAGCCACCCTGTTCTTCCATCACTTTGTTAAACATAAAAGCCGCAGCCCCGCCCGGTACATCTTCATCAATAAATACAATGCGGTTGGTTTTTTTGAGCGAGTCAAGAATCCGGTGATGGATGTCAAAAGGCAACAGGGTCTGCACATCGAGCAGATCACAATGAATGCCCAGTGGAGCAATCTTATTGAGGGCATCCTGGATGATACGCAGGGTAGAGCCGTAGCTTACAATAGTAATATCGGAGCCTTCCTGCAATAGTTCCGGTATGCCCAGTGGAACCGTCATGGTTTCCAGGTTTTCAGGCAACCGTTCTTTCAACCGGTAGCCATTAAGACTTTCTACTACCAGCCCCGGATCATTGCTTTGCAATAAGGTATTATACATACCTGCCGCCTGTACCATATTCCTGGGCACGCAAACATGGATACCTCTTAGGGAATTGATGATCATTCCCATGGGAGACCCGCTGTGCCAGATGCCCTCCAGCCGGTGCCCCCTGCTCCTGATAATAAGTGGGCAAAACTGCTGGCCGCCCGTACGATATTGAAGGGAGGCTACATCATCTGTCAGCGGCTGCAATCCATATACCAGGTAATCGAGGTACTGAATTTCGGCAATAGGTCTCAGGCCCCTTAAGGCCAGCCCAATGCCACGCCCCATAATGCTAAGCTCATGAATGCCGGTATCCGATATCCGTTCGGCACCATGTTTCTTCTGCAGGCCTGCAAACCCCTGGTTTACGTCTCCGATCTGCCCCAGGTCTTCTCCAAAAGCCAGCACTTTAGGGTTGCTGGCAAAAAGCCGGTCAAAGTAGTGGTTCAGAATTTCATAACCATTAATCAGCGGGGACTCCCCGGTTATAACAGGTGCCACGGGTAGTACTTTTAAAGCGCTTTTAGCTCCTTCATTCAATAAATTTGAATTATAAATAGCGGCATTTTCCCTGCAGAGCGCATCGTAATAAGTATGAACGCTGCCGGCTTTGTTGCCACAAATAAGAATGGCTTTATAGAGGGTTTGCAACACATTTTTTCGAAGCGGCTCGCGGTTGGTTACCAGGTCCGGGAGCAGCTTTTTTAATTCGGCGCTCTTTTCGGGTACCTCAACAATCAGCTGGTTCAGCAGGTTGCGGGTATGTTCTACCTGTTCCTTGATGGGCTCCAGGTAGGCTTTCCAGGCATTGTCGCGGCCTTCTTTTACATTATTGCGGGCATCGGTTTCGATCTTCTCAAGCGTGGCTTCATCGGCCAGCCCGTTTTTAAGGATCCACTCCTTCATTTTTTTAAGGCAGTCCCGCTCCCGCTCCCATTCCAGACGTTCGGTCGATTTGTACCGCTCATGGCTTCCGGAAGTGCTATGGCCCTGCGGCTGCGTTAATTCATCTACATGAAAAAGAACGGGGGTATGTGTTTCCCGCGCCAGGCTCACTCCTTCTTCAAAGGCCTCAATCATCCCCATATAATCCCAGCCCTTTACCTTCGAAATATAAAAGCCATTGGTTCCTTCCTCTTTTTCAAAGCCCTTTAATGCTGCGGAAATTGATCCTTTGGTCGTTTGCATTTCCCGCGGAACAGAAATCCCGTAGCCATCGTCCCATACAAAAATAACCAACGGCACCTGTGCAACTCCTGCGGCGTTAACCGTTTCCCAAAAATGCCCTTCGCTGGTAGATGCATCGCCAATGGTGCAAAAGCAAACCTCGTTTCCATTGTTGGACAGGTTTTTGAACTGATGCAGTTCCGGCACTTCCCGGAAGCTTTTGGATGCATAAGCCAGTCCGAAGGAACGCGGCATTTGCGCGGCAGTGGGCGCCATATCAGTAGCTGTATTTTTGATCTCGGTCAGGTTCAGCCAGTTGCCTTCAGCATCTGCATTCCTGCTGGTGTAATGACTGTTCATCTGCCGGCCCACACTAAAGGGCTCATGATCCGGGTTGGGATCTGCATACAGCTGTGCAAAATACTGCTGAGCGGTACCTACCCCTAAGGCAAACATAAACGTTTGGTCGCGGTAATAACCACTGCGCCAGTCGCCCGGTTTAAAAAACTTGGCCATTGCAATCTGGGCTACTTCCTTCCCATCTCCAAAGATGCCGAATTTTGCTTTGCCCGTTAATACCTCTCTCCGGCCCAGAAGACTGGTTTCACGACTCAGGCAGGCAATGTAGTAATCGTGCAGAATGCCATCTTTAAATTTATCAAAAGAAAGCATCTCCCCCGGGGTAGTGAGGTTGGAAGTCTTATTCTCCATATTGGCAAAAATAGGGATATCACAATATACTCATTACTGAATAATTTTTGAAAGAAACGTGCAACTTTTGGAAACTGTTGAACATCTATCCTGTAATTTTGTTGTTTTTACAGTTGTTACCAATAAAAAAATAAGAATATGAAGCATTTTTACCTTTTAGCGGTTTTGTTTTTTATGAGTTTTGCAGTTACCACCAAAGCACAGGAAGCGGTATCGGCAGACAAGATGATCAAAATGGCAAAGGAAGAATACAAGGTAGGAAAATTGAAGTTTAAAGAAGGTACTACTTTTTTTATGGAGTTTACCAATATTAGTAAAAAACCGGTAATTGTGGAAAGTGTATTGGTGGGATGCGGATGCACGGTGGCAGAAAAACCATCGGCTCCTGTTATGCCCGGTAAGGTCGGCAAAATAAAAGTGGCCTATGATGCAACCGCTGCTGCAGGCAGTACTTTTAAAAAAGATGTAACAATCAAGATAAAAGGCGCCCAGCCTAAAACGGTATATTTTACCGGCGAGATCATTTAGGAGTTTAGTTTTTTAGTTTTATTGAATAGTCCCAACTTATTCCATCTGTAAAGGTGGAATTTTTTTATTTTTGCCCTCTTATTTTTCTGTATGATTCAAATTTCTCAAAGAGGAGAGGAAATGCCGGCTTCACCTATCCGGAAGCTGGTGCCTTACGCGGAGGCTGCCAAGCGCAGGGGGGTAACGGTGTATCATTTAAATATCGGGCAGCCGGATATAGAAACACCGCCAGCCACTATGCAGGCAGTAAGGGATGTGCACATGCGGGTGCTGGAGTACAGCCATAGTGCGGGCAATGAGAGCTATCGCCGTAAGTTGGTGGAGTATTATAAAAGGATCGGGATTGCGGTAACGCACGAAGAAATCATGATCACCACCGGAGGCAGCGAGGCCCTGCTCTTCGCTTTCTGGGCCTGCCTAAACCCGGGCGATGAAGTCATTGTGCCCGAGCCTTTTTATGCCAATTATAATGGATTTGCCTGTGAGGCGGGTATAAAAGTGGTGCCCATACCTTCCGGTATTGATACCGGTTTTGCCTTACCGCCGATAGCGGACTTTGAGCAGGTTATTACAGAACGGACCCGGGCCATCCTGATTTGCAACCCCAATAACCCTACCGGCTATTTGTATAGCAATGAGGAGGTAACGGCGCTGGGCGCCATTTGTAAAAAACACGACCTGTTCCTTTTTTCTGATGAAGCCTACCGGGAGTTCCGGTATGAGGATGATAGCGAATACCTGAGCCCGCTGCAATTGCCGGGCCTGGAGCAAAATGTGGTTGTGATGGACACAATCAGTAAACGGTATAGTGCCTGTGGCGCCCGGATTGGGGCATTGGTTACCCGCAATAAAGCGGTTTACCAAACGGCGCTCAAATTTGGACAGGCACGGTTGAGCCCGCCGGGCCTGGCCCAGGTGTTGGGGGAGGCCGCTGTGGATCTTCCTGCAAATTATTTTGATGGTACCCGTGATGAGTACCGCCGCCGGCGCAACCTGCTGGTGCAGCGGTTAAATGCCATGGATGGGGTGTTTTGCCCCAACCCAGGAGGCGCTTTTTATGCAATGGCGCGGCTGCCTATTGATGATTGCGACCGGTTTTGCCAATGGCTGCTGGAATCGTTTGCATATAAAAACCAGACTCTGATGCTGGCCCCGGCAACGGGGTTTTATGCAACCCCGGGATTGGGGCTCAATGAAGTACGACTGGCTTATGTAATCAATACAACGGCCATCAATGCCGCAATGGATTGTCTTGAAGAGGCGCTAAAAGTATATCCCGGCAGGAGCTGAAAAATAATCCCTTTAAAAATAATAGAAGCAGGCGTCTCAAAAGTCGTCATTGTCGTGCTGAATTTATTTCAGCACCGGACATGAGATTTGATTGTCAATAGATGCTGAAACAAGAATAGATTCCGGGTCAAGCCCGGAATGACATCTTCAGAATGTCAACACATTATAAAGCAGCTTTTGGGACACCCACTTTTTCTTGCCGCTTAAACAGCCGGCATGCCGATTTACAGGCCCGGAATTTTAAATAGTATAATAATTTTAAATATGTATGAAAAAGGTGTCGGCTCACTAAAAACCAGCTGAAATGCCACATAAATTATATTATAAAAAATAATATGTAAAATATTTATTTGATTTATTGTTGTTTTTTTATTTCTAATCGTATTTTTGAGTAAATAATGTAAGAAATATATATTAATTGATCTCTGTTTACTAATAATTATAAATGTAAAATATATACAATATGTCAATGACCCGAAAACTGGCTATTATTCCCTTTGTTCTTTTGATCCTGGTGGTGATCTTAAGTCTTGTGTTTGGACACAACCCAACTGCGTTAAAGCAATTTCCTGAAATCAACTCAGGCGACACGGCCTGGATGCTGACATCAGCCGCCCTGGTTTTGATTATGACGCCCGGACTGGCGTTCTTTTATGGCGGTATGGTTAAAAAGAAAAACGTGATCTCCACCATGCTCCAAAGCTATATTTGTATGGCCATTGTGTCCATGATTTGGGTGGTTTTTGGATTTAGCCTGGCCTTTGGGGATTCGGTTGGTGGTGTAGTTGGCAACCCCGGAACCTTTTTCCTCATGAATGGAGTGCTGGAGGGCAAACCCTGGTCATTGGCGCCCACCGTGCCGCTGGCGGTATTTGCTTTTTTCCAGTTAAAATTTGCCATTATTACCCCGGCGCTGGTTACGGGAGCTTTTTCCGAGCGTATCCGTTTTACTTCTTATATTTTATTTATCTGCCTGTTTATCATATTTATCTATTGCCCGCTGGCGCACGCAACCTGGCATCCGGATGGCATCCTGTTTAAAATGGGCGTGCTTGATTTTGCCGGAGGAACGGTGGTGCACATGAGCGCCGGGCTGGCAGCTTTGGCGGGTGCCATTTACCTTAAAAAGCGAACGGACACGGGAGAGAATAAACCCGCGCGTATTACGTATGTGTTATTGGGTACCGGGCTGCTTTGGTTTGGCTGGTTTGGTTTTAATGGCGGATCTGCGATGGGGGCCAATGCCCTGGCTGCATCGGCCCTGGCTACAACAGCAGTGGCTTCCGGCGCGGCTGCATTTTCCTGGATTATTTTTGACGCCCTCAGGGGTAAAAAACCTTCCGCAATGGGTACCAGTATCGGCGCTGTTGTAGGACTGGTGGCCATTACGCCGGCAGCCGGGTTCGTTAGTCTTCCCCATGCCCTGGTGATAGGCGTGGTAGCGGCAATCATCAGCAACCTGATGGTAGAGTGGAGAACCAAAACCTCCCTTGATGATACACTGGATGTATTTCCCTGTCATGGCGTGGGCGGAATGGTGGGCATGCTGCTGACCGGTGTTTTTGCCAATAAGGCCATCAACCCGGCAAACACTACCGGAAACGGACTGTTTTTTGGTGAAACAAAATTGTTTACCACTCATGTGCTGGTGTTGCTGGGCGTAATTGTTTTCGTATTGGTGATGTCTTTTATACTACTGAAAATAACCGACCTCATCACTCCGCTGCGTGCCAGTGAGGATGAAGAACTGGAGGGGCTGGACCGGTCGCAACATGGAGAAAGTTTATAAACACATTTAATTAATAATACTGCTGCAAGGATGCAGGAGTACCGTAGGAGATCATTGGGTCTCCTACAACTATTTAAGGACAATGCAATTTCAGGGCAGGGATACCGATTATTTTTCCTATTTTCCTGAAAAATTATTTGCGGATGAAAAAATTGTTGTTGCTCCTGGGGCTGCTGCCGGGGCTGATGGCGGCGGCCCAGACCACCTTTCCGGTAAATGGAGTAGCCGATCCCCGGCCCGGGAGCTTTGCTTTTACCAATGCCACTATCATAAAAGATGCCTCCACCACCATTCAGAATGGCACCCTGGTGATAAAAGAGGGCAAGATCATTAGTGCAGGCAACGGCAGTATTCCTCCGGACGCAGTAGTGATTGATTGCAAGGGGAAATATATTTACCCTTCGCTGATTGACATGTACAGCGATTATGGTGTTTCGGCTACCCAGCGGGCGGGCGGGACTTTTGCTTTTTTTGGCCCTCAGCAATTTAATAGTAACACCAAAGGACCGTACAACTGGAACCAGGCGATCAGGAGCGAAGTAAATGCAGCCGACCTCTTTGGTACTGATGATTCCAAAGCCCAGCCACTGCGAGAACTGGGCTTTGGAACCGTGCTCTCACACCAGAAAGATGGCATTGCACGGGGTACCGGTGTAGTGGCTACGCTTTCGGGTAAAAAAGAGAACATGGTTATCCTGAAAGAAAAAGCTGCGGCATTCTATTCCTTTTCAAAAGGCTCATCTACTCAAAGCTATCCCACCAGTATGATGGGTGCCGTGGCTTTGTTAAGGCAAAACTACCTGGATGCACAATGGTATAAGAACCGGCCGGAAAAAGAAGGCATTAACAAAACCCTGGAAGCATGGAATGATGAGCAATCCCTGCCACAGGTTTTTGAAACAACAGATAAGTGGAGCGGCTTAAGGGCCGATGGCATTGGCGATGAGTTTGGCGTGCAGTACATTATAAAAGGAGGAGGTAATGAGTACCAGCGAATCGGCGAGGTCGCCGCTACCAAAGCACCCTATATCCTCTCCCTGAATTTTCCGGATGCGCAGAAAGTGGAAGACCCGGCCGACGCCCGGTTTGTGGCCTGGAGCGATCTGGCACATTGGGAACTGGCGCCCACCAACCCGGCCGTATTCGAAAAAGCGAAGATCCTGTTTGCGCTTACAACGGCAGACCTGAAGGATGTGAAATCTTTTTGGCCCAACCTCAGGAAAGCTATACAGAACGGGCTTTCGGAAAAAACGGCGCTGGAGGCCTTAACGAAAACGCCCGCCACCTTGTTAAAGATCGCGGATAAAGTAGGAAGCCTTGAACCGGGGCGGCTGGCCAACTTCCTGATCACGAACGGTGACCTGTTTGCCGAAAAAACAAGTATACTCGAAAACTGGATACAGGGCGAGCGGTATGATATCAACGCAAAGAACAGCAGTGAATTAAAAGGACAATACACCCTGGCGATTACCGAAGGAAGTACTGTAACGCAGTATCAGCTGGAGGTAAAGAATAATACATCAGCCACGGTAAAGGCGCAGGAGGCGCTTACTACCAGGTTTAGTACAGACGGAAACCTGGTTTCCCTCAGCTTTTCGTTAAAGCCAACAACCAAAGTGATCGGCACCGGACAAAAAGATTCTGTATTTGATAATAAACAGGCCGGAGCGCTGATCCGGCTAAGCGGAGTTAACTATGGCGCCAGTTGGCAGGGGGTTGGCGCTAATGAAAAGGGAGCGCCGGTGAGCTGGGTGGCTTCGCAGATCAGTTCAACACCTGCAACAAAAGATTCAGCAAAACAAACTTTTATAAAACCCGAAGCCCAAACTGTTTACCCCTTCAGCAGCTATGGCACGGCCATGCTGCCTCAGCCGGAAACCATCCTCATAAAAAACGCTACTGTATGGACAAATGAACCGGGGGGAATACAGGTGCAGACGGACGTGTTGGTAAAAGAAGGAAAGATCGCACAGGTAGGAAAGGGACTTTCTGTGGGCGGGGCCCGGGTAATTGATGGCACCGGCAAACATCTTACGCCCGGTATTATTGATGAACATTCTCATATCGCCGTTTTCTCTATCAATGAAGGGGCGCAGTCGGTTACTTCGGAAGTGCGGATCGGCGACAACCTGAATCCTGATGATATTAATATTTACCGGCAACTGAGCGGTGGCGTCACCACTTCCCAGATCCTGCACGGATCGGCCAACACCATTGGCGGGCAAAGCCAGCTGATCAAACTGCGCTGGGGAGCAGATGCCGAAGGACTAAAGTTTAAAGGAGCCGATCCCTTTATAAAATTTGCCCTGGGCGAAAACGTAAAACGAACAGCCGCCACGCAGGGTAACAGCCGTTATCCCGATACGCGAATGGGCGTGTACGAGGTACTCAATGATGCCTTTCAGCGGGCACGCGATTACGAAAAAGCCATAAAGTCGGGCGATAAAACGGTGAGGCGGGATCTGGAACTGGATGCCCTTGTGGAAATTCTGAACAACAAACGATTTATTACCTGCCATAGTTATGTGCAAAGTGAAATACTCGGGCTGATCAATATAGCCGAAAAATATGGATTTAAAGTAAATACATTTACGCATATCCTGGAGGGCTATAAGGTAGCAGATCGTATCAAACAACATGGGTCTAATGTATCTACCTTTTCCGACTGGTGGGGCTACAAAAACGAAGTGCGGGATGCGATACCCTACAACGCAGCCATTATGCATCAGCTCGGGCTCAATGTTTGCATCAACAGCGATGATGCGGAGATGGCCCGGCGGCTGAACCAGGAAGCGGCCAAAACGATCAAATACGGCGGCGTTTCTGAAGAAGAAGCCTTTAAAATGGTAACGCTCAATCCTGCAAAGGCATTGCATATCAGCAACCGCGTTGGAAGCATCAAAGTGGGAAAAGATGCCGACCTCGTATTATGGAGCAGCAACCCGCTTAGCATTTATGCCCGGGCGCTATACACCATGGTAGATGGCGCTGTTTACTTCGACCGGCAAAAAGACAGTGAGAATCGTGGGCACAGAACTGCAGAACGCAACCGCCTGATCCAGAAAATGCTGTCGGCGACAAAAGCCGGGGTACCCACAGTGCAGGTAAAACCAACCGCCCAGGTGGTATTGCATTGCGAAGATCATGAACATGCCGATGGTGTACTGGCAGCAGATGCGTTTGAATTTTAAATCTCAAAATTAAACCGATGAAGTTTTTAGTATATATTATGGTATTGTTTTTTACGGTGCCGGTAATAGCCCAGGATAATGTGTATCCTGCAAAGAAACAAGAAGGTACCCTGGTGATCCGCAATGGCATTGTTCACACCGGTACCGGCCAGGTGATACAGGGCGGCGTTGTGGTAATTAAAGACGGAAAAATTCAAAAAGTAGGGGACCAGGTTGAAGCGGTGCCGGGAGCCGCAGAGGTAGATGCCGCGGGCAAACACGTTTACCCGGGCCTGATCCTGGCCAATACCGACCTGGGGCTGCGGGAAATCATAAGCGGGGTAAGAGGCAGCAATGATTATTATGAGCTGGGCGATTATAACCCGGATGTTCGTTCCATTGTGGCCTACAATACGGATTCACGGGTCATCAATACGCTAAGGTCAAACGGGATCCTGCTGGCCAATATTGTTCCCGCCGGACGCCTGCTTACGGGCAGTTCCTCGGTGGTACAATTAGATGCATGGACCTGGGAAGATGCCCTGTATAAGGCGGATAATGGCATGTTTTTGGACTTGCCGATGTTGCTGAAGTCGCCGCGCGCCGGTGCTGCAGATCCGGTAAAAGAAGGAATGAAACGGATTGAAACGTTGAAGTTGTTTTTACAGGAAGCAAAAGCGTATAGCCGGTCTGCCGAAAAAAAAGAAGTGAACCTGAAGTTTGAAGCATTGCGGCCCCTGTTTGCAAAAAAACAAAAATTATTTATTAACGCCAATATATCCCGGCAAATCCTGATGGCCATCGATCTTGCAAAAACGTTCGACATTCAGGTGGTAATTGTGGGGGGCAGCGATAGCTACCTGCTGGCGGGTCTTCTGAGGCAGAACAATATCCCGGTGATCCTGAATTCGATCCATGCATTGCCTACCCTCGAAGATGATGATGTGGACCAGCCCTTTAAAACCCCTGCCATATTACAAAAAGCCGGGGTACTTTTTGCGTTAAATGATGATGAAACCTCGGCCCGCTACCGCAACCTGGCTTTTTTTGCCGGTACGGCGGCGGCCTATGGATTGTCAAAGCAGGAAGCCCTGCAGGCCATTACCCTGAATGCGGCCCGCATCCTCGGCATCGATGATCGCGCGGGCTCGCTCGAAGCAGGCAAGGATGCCAATATTGTAATCACCACCGGAGATATCCTCGATATGAAGGAAAGTGTGGTTACGGAGGCCTATATCCAGGGTCGCAAAATCAATCTTGATAATAAACATAAACAACTCTACGACCGCTACCGGCATCGCTACCAGCTGCCATAAAAAATGAACCGGTAATCTCACTGGATTAATTAGCGGAAAGAATCTCTTGATTTACTATGGTCTCCAAGCCTGAGTGAGACGGTATTCCCTTTTGTATTTCAATTAAATAGAAGCAAATGAGCCTTTATGGCCAAACGCACCCGGCTTTAAGTGGTTGAATTTCAGGGCTTGATGTGGGTTAATTTTTCTGCGATTTTATAAAAAATTAAACAATCGTTTGATTAATTAAACGATTGTTTAATTAACTTCGTGCAGGAAATTTTTAAACGTGTCAGCAGAATTTACTCAAAAGCAGCTGGAGATTATGGAGGCGGCGGTAAAGCTCTTCGCCGGAAAGGGATTCGATAATACATCGGTGCGGGATGTAGCCACTTCAGCAGGTGTAAATGTGGCCATGATCTCCTATTATTTTGGTTCAAAGGAAAAGTTGCTGGAAGCGATTTTTATTAAGTATATAACCACCATGCGCACCCGGCTGGAGGAGATCGTCTTTGCCAGCAATGTTACCCCCGCTGAAAAAATTGACCGCATTATTGAAACCTATATTGATACAATTGCGGCCAACCGCCATTTTCATTTGCTGATGATAAGGGAACAGGGGGTCATGAAAAATAAAGTGATGTATGATGGCGTAAAAAGCCTGAAACTAAAAAACACCTCATTGATTAAAGGGGCCATCAAGGCCGGGGCACAGGCAGGTGTTTTTAAAAAGAATGTAGACATTACCATCCTGGCGCTAACCGTTTTCGGAACCATTAACCAGGCGTTTAATACTCAGCGGTTTCTTTGCGAACAGTACCGAATTGATCCCGGGGATGAAGCCGAGTTTTTGAAAGTGATCATTCCGCGGCTGAAAACACATTTGAAATCTATTGTCAGAAGCTACCTGCTGGTGAAAGAAACGGATAAATAAATAGAAGGTATCATACGATGGTCATTTTTTTGGTGGATCCTTCCGGCGTTTGGAAAGGATCAATGAAGATCAACAAAAAAGAAACAGATGAATAAAAGAATAACAGCCATTGCAATCTTGTTTTCGATGCTGGCGATGTTGAGCAATAACCTTTTTGCTCAGGATGTAAAAAAACTTTCGGTAAAGGAGGCGGTGGAGCTTGGTTTGCAAAGCAGCAAGCATTTAAAAATAGATCAGGCCAAAGTACTGGAAGCAACCGCTGCTTTGGAGGAGGCAAAAAATCATCAGCTGCCGGATTTTAAGATCAGCGGATCTTATATGCGGTTAACAACGGCCAAAATTGATATGAAGGCCACACAAAAGCAAGAGGGGAGTTCCGGTGGGGGGATCCCTGAAATTTCACAGGCTATGTATGGTATTGCCAATCTATCGCTCCCTTTATATGCAGGCGGAAAGATCCGGTACGGTATCCAGTCTGCCAAATACCTTCTGGAGGCCGAAAAGCTGAATGCGGGAAATGATCAGAATGCGATTGTTTATAATCTTATCGAAGCGTATACCAACCTGTTTAAAGCTGCACAGGTAATTACGGTGATCAAGGAGAACCTGGCGGCTTCTGAAAGCCGGGATTCCAATTTCATCCGGCTGGAAGATAATGGGCTGATGGCCCGTAACGACCGCCTGAAGGCGCAGCTGCAAACTTCCGATATAGAACTACGGCTGCTGGAAGCGCAAAGCAACTACACGATAGCTAATGTAAATATGGATTTGTTGCTGGGGTTGCCGGAAAACACGGTAATAGAAGTGGACCCTGCCTTTATTAACGAAGTACCGCAGGAGCAGTCGTATACGTATTATGAAGACAAAGCGGCGGAGGGCCGGCAGGATATAAAAGCGCTGGGGTATCAGCAAAAAGCGGCGGACCTGGGTATTAAGGCTGCAAAAGCCAATTATCTTCCTTCCCTGGCGCTTACCGGTGGGTATATAGCATTAAATGTACCGGGATTTTTGTCGGTAACCAACGCGGTGAATGCGGGGGTGGGCGTTCAATACAGCCTCTCCAGTTTATGGAAAACCGGCGCCTCTATCAAAAAGGCAAAAGCGCAGGCGCTGCAGCTGTCGGCATCCAGGGAAATGCTGTCTGACAATATCCGTCTTCAGATCAACAGGGATTACCAGAATGCGCTGCTGGCCCGGAAAAAAATTGAGGTGCATGCCAAATCGCTGACCCAGGCAGAAGAAAATTACCGTATTACAAAAAATAAATATGATAACAGCCTTGTTACGATTACCGATTTGCTGGATGCGAATGTGGCGCTGTTGTCATCCAGGATCAATGTATTAAATGCCAGGGCGGATGCGGCCCTGGCACATCAGAAGTTGCTGGAAAGCTCCGGCATGTTGTTTTAAAAATTTGTAAAATCGTTATACCATGGCAAAGGAACAAGTTCAACCAAACGAAACCAATCAAAAGAAAAAGCGGAGCCCCGTATTCTTTATCATACTTGCGGCGCTGATACTGGGAGGCGGCTATTTTGGTATTAAAGCCTATATCTACGGCAAGCATCATGAGGATACCGATGATGCGCAGATTGCAGCCAATGTAAACCCGGTTATATCCAAGATCTCCGGGTACATTGCGGCAATAAAGGTAAAAGATAATCAGTTTGTACATAAAGGCGATACACTGGTAGTGCTGGATACCAGGGATCTGCAAATGGCGTTGGAACAGGCAGAAGCGGCCCTCGGTACGGCGCAGAGTAATATAGCTGCCGCCCGGGCGGGAACGGAAGCGGCTCATAAAAGCATCAGTACAGCCAATGCAGCGGTTGCAACCGCCAATGCGCAGATAGAGGCAGCCAGGGTAAATGTATGGCGTACTACGGAAGATCTGAAGCGTTATGAAAACCTGATAAAAGATCATTCCATCACCCAGCAGCAATACGAGCAGGCGCTCGCCGCCAAGCAAACGGCAGACCGCCAACTGGTCATACTTAAGGAGCAGCGGGGTCAGGCGGCTGCCCAAACAGGAGCTGTTAGCTTTCAGACAAAAGCAACCTCAAAGGAAATTGGCGTTACAATGGCAACGGCACATCAGCGTGAAGTAGATGTGGCCAACGCAAAACTGAACCTGAGTTACGCCGTTATTGTGGCACATGAAGATGGGGTGGTTTCCAAGGTGCCGCTCCAAACAGGGCAGTTTATCCAGGCCGGAGCACAACTGTTCAGCATCATCCTTGACAACGACAAATGGGTGGTGGCCAACTTTAAAGAAACACAATTATCGCGCATGGTAACGGGACAAAAAGTAGCCATCAATGTGGATGCATTTCCAAAACATGATTTTGAAGGTGTGGTAAGTTCCTTTTCTCCGGCAACCGGCTCTGTATCGGCTTTGTTGCCTGCTGACAATGCCAGTGGTAACTTTGTAAAAGTAGTACAGCGGGTTCCGGTAAGAATTGAATTTGTGAACAAGAATGATTCGCTAATACAAAAGCTACGCGCCGGCATGAACGTGCTGGTTGATGTGCATCTTAATTAGTGAGAAGGCGATGGCCAATAGTGAATAGTCAATAGTGAATAGTCAATAGTGAATAGTCAATAGGTAATAGTTAATAGTTAATCGGCAATGGTTAATAGGCAATGAATAATAGTCTCACTTTATATTTGCAATCACGCATCTCAGGTTTCACGGTCGACAACTGACCACTGACATTTTACTATTGATATTTTATTATTAACATCTCATCATTGACCATTCCCCATTCACTATTGCTTCCTCGCCACAAACAGTTATTGAATTTATGCAACAGCAAGACTCTCTTGTAGAATATGGTGCCCGGCGCGTGATTGTTACGGTTACGGCCATTATTTGTGCACTGCTTGAAATTGTAGACAGTACCATTGTGAACGTGGCGCTAAACGATATGAAGGGGAACCTTGGCGCAACCCTGTCGGAAGTTGGGTGGGTCATCACGGCCTACGCTATCGGCAATGTGATTGTTGTACCGATGACCAGCTGGCTCTCGCAGCAGTTTGGGCGACGGAATTATTTTGCAGTTTCAATCGTATTGTTTACAATATGCTCCTTTTTGTGTGGCAATGCTACCAGTATTTGGGAACTGGTTGCGTTTCGTTTTCTGCAGGGGGTAGGTGGCGGTGCTTTGCTGGTTACTTCTCAAACCATTATCACCGAATCGTACCCGATTGAAAAAAGAGGAATGGCGCAGGCTATTTATGGTTTGGGTGTAATTGCGGGCCCTACGCTGGGACCGCCTCTCGGAGGGTATATTGTCGACAACTTTAGCTGGCCATATATATTTTATATAAACATACCCTTAGGGATCATTGCTACGTTGCTGACATTGCAGTTTGTACGCAGCCCTAAATTTGCAGAAAAGAAAGCGGCCCATGAAATAGACTGGCTGGGCATTTTTCTGCTGAGTGCAACGGTGGGGTCCCTTCAATACATATTGGAAAGAGGACATGAAGATGATTGGTTTACCAGTAAAGCAATCATTGTATTAACCATTACCGCTGTTTTAGGATTGTTCTTTTTTATATGGCGGGAGCTTACCTATAAAAATCCTATTGTAGAACTAAGGGTACTTCGTAACGGGAACCTGCGTATTGGTACCGTGATGTCCTTTATCCTCGGCTTCGGGCTATATGGCTCCACGTTTATTGTTCCCCTCTATACGCAAAGTATTTTGGGTTGGACGGCGCTTCAGGCAGGCATGCTGATGATACCGGCCACGCTGGCAACGGCCTTCATGATGCCTTTTATCGGGAAAATGATCGCTAAAGGCGTGCCCCAGCAGTATATGGTGGCTACAGGATTGTTCCTCTTCTTTATTTATAGTTTCTGGGGATATAAGATCATTACCCCTGATACCGGAAAGGATGCGTTTTTCTGGATGCTCATCGTGCGTGGGGTTGGGTTAGGGCTGCTGTTTATTCCCATTACCACGCTGGCCCTGTCTACCCTAAAGGGGCAGGAAATTGGCCAGGGGGCGGCATTTACCGGTATGATGCGTCAGTTGGGGGGCTCCTTTGGCGTGGCAGCTATTACAACATTTATTGCCAACCGGAATATGCTGTACCGCAACGACCTTGTGTCAAAACTGGATGTAAACGACCTGAACGTACAGCAGCGGGTAAGTGGCTTGCAGCATAATTTTATGGCAAAGGGAATGACACCGGATGCGGCGCTGGGCTCGGCGCATAAGATCCTCGATTTTACTGTAACCAAGCAGGCCACGGTTCTTTCCTATATGGATGTATTCCTTTACCTGGGGCTGATGTTCCTGATCTGTATTCCATTTATTCTTTTTATCAGGAAGAAAAAAGGGAAACAGGAAAAAATGGATATGAGCGAAATGATGCATTGATAAGGCGGTTTCAGGTTTGAGATTTCATGTTTGATGCCGTTTTATACTCAATGATTTATTTCCATTCCCGGCCCGAAGGGAGCGTACTATGTTGTACCGGGCGCTCCACTTCTACATTTAACATTTTTCATTGGATATTTTAGATTCCCGAAGAGGGGCTGTTTCAGGTTTGAGGTTGGGCTCCGGAAAAGGGTTGCGGCCAAAAGCTGAAAAAGAGCGGCTGGCCGCTCGTGTCTCAACTCTCTTCGCTCCAATCAGAAACTTTGCCGTATTTTTAATATCAATGGTACAAAGAATCATCGCTGCATTGGGTATATTATTGGTTATGGTTTCCTTAAACGGATGTGTTTCTTACAGAAAACGACCTACGCGCTTATACGAGGAAGTCCTCTCAAAAAAAATGACTTTTGATGCCGGTATCGTTCCGGGGGTTCCGTTCCAAAACGGGAAATGGGATACGGTCATGAAAGGAAGGGTGATATGGGCGGTACAGCTTTATAACCAGGGTATCATCCGGAATATTATTTTTTCGGGCGGAGCTGTTTATTCGCCGTATTATGAGGCACGGATCATGGGACTTTATGCGCAGCAACTGGGCATTCCTGAAACACATATTTTTTATGAGACCAGGGCGGAACACAGTACCGAAAATGTGTTTTACTCCTACCAGATCGCAAGGCAGGAGGGGTTTAAGTCCATTGCTCTGGTTACCGACCCGTTCCAGTCGTCTATGATAAAAGGATTTACCCGGCGCAGGTTCGGGACCCCGGTGATACATATTCCTTTTATGGTAGATACACTAAAGAAGTATAATCATATTGACCTCATCATTGACCCGGCTCCCGCTTATGTGCAGCCGTTCCGCTCGATCCTGGACCGGGAAGGATTTTTTCGGCGTTTCAGGGGAACACTGGGCGCCTTTATTCCCTGGGAAGGCAAAGGACGGCGAAAAGCCCGGGCTTTGTAGTGCGTATACCTTATGTGTCAGCAGTAATTATGCTGGCGCCGTTTTTTCGTTAACCCTCGCGCCCCGGTTAGTGTTCGCGCCGACCGGAAACAACGCCGCATTAATCAACGGTCTCTTCTTGCTTGTTAAAGCTGTAAAGCAGGTAAAACAGGGCCGGCAAAATAAAAATACTTCCCGCCAAAAGCGCAACAGCCAGTGCATGGATCGTTTTATCGGTACCCTTGTGTATCAACAGGGATAAACCGTCTGTATTTTTCAGGTTGATCAGCACAGGATAATGCTCATAAGTAATAGCTACCAGCAGCAATGTGATCTGTGCCCCGGCAATGATCCGCAGCCATTTTGTTGCCTGGCGGAAGAGTGAAACCCACATCCATATTAATGAAATGGCCGCCAATACCACGCAGGTTATACTTACAGGGTTCCCAAAAAGCCAGTGTGCCAGGGGAACCCCATCCCGTTGTGCGGCAATCAGTACCAACAGGGCAGCACCAATAGCGGCAAGGCTCATGTGTTTGGCCTTCTGGATAAAGCGCCGCCGCTCCGCTTCAGTTTTGGTTTCCCCAATGATAAAAATAGCTGCCAGGAATCCACAGATGGTAACGGTAAAAATGCCCACGGTTGCAGGAAACACCCCCACCCAGCTGAAAATATAGGCATCGGGGAAATGGGTAGCCCGCGGGTCGATTCTCCCGGCAACGGCGCTGCCGGCAATAATGCCCAGGAACAGAGGCGTAATCACACTGGAATACATAAAGGTTTTGGAATAAACCATCTGCATTTTATCCTGCACCGCATCGTAGTTCCGAAAGCTGAAGGCTGTGCCCCTGGCCACAATGCCCAGCAGCATTATGACCAATGGGATATGAAGGTAGATGGATATTGTGGAATAGATGACAGGGAAGCCGACAAAGAGGATCACAATAGCAATGATCAGCCACATGTGGTTGGCTTCCCATATTGGGCCAATGGCGCGGTACATGGCTTTTCTTGTTTGTTCCTTGCTTTTCCTTGTAGAAAGAAACTCAAGGATGCCTGCGCCAAAATCGGCGCCTCCCATTAACACATAAAGGAGGATCGATGCCCACAAATAGGCCATAACTACATAAAGCATGTTTTATTTATTGTTTATTTTTTTGGTTTGTCATTAACTCAGACGTAAAACGATAAACCTCAAACATCAAATTTTTATGCTACATCATATAATTTACCCACCATTTTTACCTGCCGGTATAACAGGGCCATTACTACAATACTCAGTGAAACATAAACCGCTGTAAATATATAGAAGGAGTATACAATGCCAGGCATGGGCGTAACGGCATCACGCGTGCGCATAATGCCATAGATGATCCAGGGTTGCCGGCCTACTTCGGTTACCGTCCAGCCCGCCTCCACAGCAATAAAACCAAGAGGGATCGCAACGGCAAACAGTTTCAGCAGCCATCGTTTTTCCAGCCATTTTCTTTTTTTCCATAACGTAAAAAAATAAAAAACAGCAATCAGCAGCAGCAGCATCCCCAGGCCCACCATTAGCTGGAAGGCATAGTGCGTAATGGCAACGGGTGGGCGAACGTCTTTAGGGAACGCATCCAGGCCGGTTACCGGCGTTTTAAAATCACCGTGGGCCAGGAGACTCAAAGCACCGGGAATCCTTAGCGCATAATGCACCGTTTCGTGTTGTTCATCCGGAACACCTCCAAGAACGAGCGCCGCCTTTTCTTCTGTTTTAAAATGAGCTTCCATGGCTGCCAGTTTTGCCGGCTGACGTTTGGCTACATCTTTGGCTGAGATATCACCACTAAAGGGCTGCAGGATAGCGCCGGCACAGGCAAAGACTGCGGCAATACGAAAGGCTCTGGTATGAAACAAGACATTCTTACGTTTCAGGATCATGAGTGCATGCACGCCGGCCACGGCAAACCCGGTAGCAGTAAGGGCTGCCAGTATCATGTGCAGGGCCTGTGAAAACCAGGCATCGTTAAACATGGCGGCAATGGGATCAATATTCAGGTATTGCCCGTTTATATAATCAAATCCTGCAGGACTGTTCATCCAGGCATTGGCGGCAATTACCAGGATCCCCGATGCCAGCCCGCTAATGCCAACGATGACACCGGTAAACCAGTGGAACCATTTATTAAATTTGTTCCATCCGTACAGGTAAAACCCGAGGGCAATGGCTTCAATAAAAAAAGCAGTGCCTTCTAATGAAAAGGGCATGCCAAAGATAGGGCCCGCGTGCTTCATGAACTCCGGCCAGAGTAGCCCCAGTTCAAAGGACAACACCGTACCGGAAACAGCGCCAGTGGCAAAAAAAATGGCCACACCGCGGCTCCAGGCACGGGTTACATTCCGGTAAACAATGTCTCCGGTTTTGAGCCATTTAAAATGCGAAACTGCCATAAAAAGAGGCATGATCATGCCGATGCAGGAGAAAATAATGTGAAACCCCAGTGAAAGCGCCATTTGCGACCGCGCCGCAATAAAGTCATCCATAATGCATGGATTGGTTTAAAAATGAACCGTAGGTCAACGGCACTTGCAAAGATAGTCCAACTATGTGATGAAACCAATTGAACAATCGTTTGTGCAACCAGTCGCAAATCGGAAATAGGATGTATCTTTGCAACCTATGACACAGGAAAAATTACAGGATATGCGGTCCCGCGTTCTCGGGATAAGGAGGTTTCTTTGACGTCGAGAACCGTCAACAGAAAATAGATGAAGATAAACAGCTTTCGCTTAGTCCCGGTTTCTGGGATGATAATCAGCGTGCCACCGATATTTTAAAAACCTTAAAGACCAACGAATACTGGATGAACCTGTTTCGGGACGCTGAAACAGCAGTGGAGGATTTTGCGGTCTTATTTGATTTTTGGAAGGGCGGGGATGCTACAGAAGCAGAAACCCAGGAGGCTTATGATCATGCATTAGGTGTGCTGGAAGATGCTGAATTCAAGAGTACCCTCAACGAAGCCGAGGATGAATTGCCGGCGGTGATCCAGATCAATTCGGGTGCTGGTGGAACGGAAAGCCAGGACTGGGCCGAGATGATTGCCCGTATGTACCGGATGTATGGCGAAAAACAGGGCTGGAAGATCACCGAACTCGACTGGCAATGGGGCGATGGCGCTGGTATTAAAACGGCTACCCTGCAGTTTGAAGGGCCATTTGCTTATGGTTTCTTAAAGGCGGAGAGCGGCGTACATCGCCTGGTGCGGATATCACCGTTCGACAGCAATGCCCGCAGGCATACTTCTTTTGCATCGGTATTTGTGTACCCGCTGGTGGATGATACGATCGATATTGAGATCAAAGATTCCGAAGTGAAAATGGAAACAGCGCGCAGTGGTGGTGCCGGCGGACAAAATGTAAATAAAGTAGAAACGAAAGTATTCCTTACGCACATACCAACGGGTATTGTAGTGGTTTGTCAAACCGAACGTACCCAAATGGGCAACCGGGAAAAAGCCATGCAGATGCTGAAAAGCCGGTTATATGAGGAAGAACTGCGCAAGCGCGAGGAGCTGAAAAATGCAGCCAACGCCAATAAGAAAAAAATTGAATGGGGCAGCCAGATCCGCAGCTATGTGTTCCATCCTTATAAAATGATCAAGGATCACCGCACAGATTTTGAGGTAGGAAATGTGCAGCCGGTGATGGATGGCGAACTGGATGGGTTTATTAAGGCCTATCTGATGCAGCGTAAGGAAACGGTTTAAATAATGGGGAACGCGAAACCCATGTTCAATAAGCGGATCATTGGGGATAGAGACCGTTCAGGGCTTCAGCCAACGGATGGCTTCATTCTCAAATTAAAAATCTTCAAATCTTCAAATTGAAATAATATGCACCAGGGATCATTTTCCTATCCTTTGCCGGCCAATGAGCCGGTACTGAACTACGCCCCCGGAAGTAAAGAACGGGAAGACCTCAAAGCAGCCATTGCATTGCTGAAGAGTCAGAAATTAGACGTGCCTATGTATATTGGCGCCGATGAGGTACGTACTTCAAAAAAAGAAGCCCTGCGTCCTCCGCATGAGCACCAGTTCGTACTGGGGAAATTTTCCATCGGCGAAAAAAAACATGTACAGCAGGCAGTAAATGCGGCATTGACCGCAAAAAAAGGCTGGGAGGCGATGACCTGGGAAAGCCGCGCCGGCATTTTTCTTAAAGCTGCGGATCTGATCGCTACCAAATACCGTGGGCAAATGAACGCCGCTACCATGCTGGGGCAAAGTAAAAACGCTTACCAGGCGGAGATCGACAGCGCCTGTGAGCTGATCGATTTTTTGCGCTTCAATGTCCATTTCCTGAGCGAGATCTATAAACAGCAACCGGTTAGCGGCGCTGGTATGCACAACCGGCTGGAGTACCGCCCGCTTGAAGGGTTTGTACTGGCCATTACCCCTTTTAATTTTACGGCCATCGGCGGCAACCTGCCTACCTCCGCAGCCATGTCCGGCAATGTAGTGGTTTGGAAGCCCGCTCATACACAGATCTACTCCGCACAACTCTTTATGCGCATCCTGATAGAAGCGGGGCTGCCGGATGGGGTCATTAACCTTATCTATGTAGATGGCCCTGTAGTAGGAGAAGTGTGTTTTAATCACCGGGATTTTGCCGGTGTCCATTTTACAGGTTCTACAGGCGTTTTTAACCACATGTGGGAAACCATCGGGAAAAATATACCAAAATACAAAAGCTATCCACGTATTGTGGGAGAAACAGGAGGAAAGGATTTTGTGATGGTACATAAAAGTGCCCGCCCGGATGTGGTGGCCACTGCACTGCTGAGAGGGGCTTTTGAATTTCAGGGGCAAAAGTGCTCTGCGGCGTCCCGCGCCTACATTCCGTCTAACCTTTGGAAGGAAGTGAAGCAATTGCTGATAGAGGGCATCAGCTCCTTTAAAATAGGATCAGTAGAAGATTTCAGTAATTTCATCAACGCAGTTATCGATGAAAAAAGTTTTGATAAGATCAAGGGCTATATTGATAAAGCCCGGAAGGATCCGAAAGCCCGTATTGTAGCGGGTGGTAGCTGCGACAAAAGCGAAGGATATTTTATCCAGCCTACGGTAATTGAAGCGAAAGACCCGCAATTTATTACAATGTGCGAGGAGATTTTTGGTCCTGTATTAACAGTATATGTATATCCGGCCGGAAGTTTTGAAAAGACCCTGGACCTGGTAGACAGTACTTCTCCTTATGCGTTAACCGGCTCCATCATTGCTACCGACCGGGCAGCAATAGAAACAGCTACAAAGCGTCTTTCCAATGCCGCGGGTAATTTTTACATTAACGATAAACCTACGGGTGCCGTAGTGGGGCAGCAGCCGTTTGGAGGCGCCCGCGCTTCAGGAACCAATGATAAGGCCGGGTCCATCCTGAACCTTTATCGCTGGCTGAGCGTACGCACGGTTAAGGAAACCTTTAATCCGCCGGTAGACTACCGGTATCCGTTCATGGCGGCGGAGTGATATTTGTGTAAAGCCTGGAACTTGAAACGTTAAACCTGAAACCGTTTAGTCTTGAAACTGATTCTAAAACCCGAAGAGATCGCGATCACCATCCGGCGGCTGGCACACCAGATTGTGGAGAACCATGATGATTTTTCAAAGATCGCCATTATTGGTCTGCAGCCACGAGGCATTTTTTTATCGAACCGCATTTGTGCCGAGATACAAAAAATATCAAAGGGACAGCCGATCGATTACGGAAAACTGGATATTACCTTTTACCGGGATGATGTGCGCAATGAACTGCATACGGCCAATGAAACAGATATCCCGTTTTCTGTTGAAGGAAAGGACGTGATCCTTATAGATGATGTGCTGTACACCGGCCGCACCACGCGCGCGGCCTTCGATGCCCTGCTGGACTATGGCCGGCCAAAAAAAGTAGAACTCTGCGTATTGATCGATCGCCGGTTTACCCGGGAGTTTCCCATACAGGCCGACTATGTGGGCAAGTATATCGACTCTTTTGAAACACAGAAAGTACTGGTACGCTGGACAGAAAACAGCGACCGGGATCATGTGACTATGATAGAAGGATAAACGAATTGATGAAATAGAGGAAAGGGTAAGGAGTACCATTCCTTTCCCTGTTCGGGGTGCCATATCTGCCAATCAATCTGTCGCTTGCATTACATCCACTTGTAGGGTGTGCCGGTTAAGGCGCCTTTGGTTTTCCAGTTGCCATTTTTATTTTCGCTCCACCATTGCCGGTACCGTTCGCTGAGCATCAGTATTTCGGCTGCGGTAATGCCTTTATATCTTTCGTTGATCGATTTGGAAGTATCGATGAGATACCCGGCAAGCGGGGAAACTCCCCTGATTATTCCAGTATCACACCCCATTCCGCTACATGAAAACCTTCCCTGCGAATGGTTTCCTGTTTGTGATAAGGAGGCAGTTGTATGGGTTTGTCAAGTGCCTTTACCAGGTAAAATAATCTTAAAACGGCATCCGGTTGTTCAGAAAAATGCAGTTGGATCAGCTTTTCAATCAGGGGCTTTTCCTGTGGATAAACCGCATAATAAGGAGCTCCCTTTAACCTGGGGATCCAGTAATCAATAAAATCGCCGATCTCATTGGGCTTAAACTGACAGGCGGTCATATCCGCCTCAAAAAAGTGCTGCAGGCTATCGCGCGGTACCACCCGGCCGGCATTCTTTTGCCAGTTATGGGGTTGTTGGCTTTCATAAAAAAGATAATTGTATTGTCCGTCGATTTTACCGGAGGGGGCTACCCGCACATTCCAGCCGGTATGGTAGGTGGGTATGGACGCAATAACAGAGCCACCCAGGGGAAAGCTCAAATTGATCTGAAGATCCGTTTCTTTTAATGGGTAGAGGTACACATTGGGCTTGTAAGCTATCGTACAGTTTTTACAGGGCGCGGGTCCGGGATTGTCTTTTTTGCAGCTCAGCAAAAGAACCATACTCAAAGCAATCAGAAAATGTATTTTACACATAAAATTAGTTTTTCATTCAAGACGAAAAAACCTGGCCAGGCGCAACAGGATACCCGAAAGTACGGCATTCCTTTAAAAAATAGTCCGGTCTGAAGGCTCCCGGGGCGGTTTGGTCAAGCGCGTTCATTGAGGTATACCGGTTTAGCAAACCAATGGGCGGCGATTAAAAAGGGGACGGTGATCATTCAACAGCGGGTTTTAACCAGGATCCGAACTTTTGAATGATAAAGTTGTTCCTGGTAGTATGGAGCGGTGTCGTACACGATTGTTTTGGTGCTTCTTATGCCTCTTTTTTCATAAAGGAATACGAAGCCAGACGTGATTCCATATGATCGTATTTCCAGTGAATTAGAGGATGTTCTGAAGATGGATCAGGGCCCTCGCGATACCTTAAATGCATTGGTGGGAACCTACGGCGCCAACGCTGATACCGTAAACCATTACTGGGCATATATCCATAAAATAGATGCATTAAATACCATAAAAATTTCCCGGATTATTGATCAATATGGCTGGCCGGATCAACGGCGGATTTCGCCGGAAGCTTCAAAAACATTATGGCTTGTTGTGCAGCACGCAGACTCCCTTACCCGCGAAAAATACCTGCCGGTACTGGAGCGGGCGGCTTCGGAAGGGAAGGCTTCCAAAATACATGCAGCCTACCTGTACGACCGGGTACAGATGTTCAGGGAACGGTTTCAGCTTTATGGAACCCAGCTGGGCGGCGACTACGCCGGCAATACGATATTATGGCCGGTGAAAGATATGTTGCATCTGAACGCACGCCGGAAGGCAATGGGATTGAGCCCGATAAAAGAGGCGCTTAAAAATTACCCGGTTTCCTGGTCAAACCCGGCTTATGATTCGCTGGCTGGCAAGATTGTTTTTTATGGGCTGGTCAGCGATGCGCAGGGGCGCGGACTTCCCGGAGTACGGATCTGTGAGCGATCTGGAGCGATGACCGGCAAAACCGGCCCGCAGGGATATTTCAGGGTTTTGGCAAACCGGCAGGTATTGCGGAAAGGGCTGTTATTCAAAAGAAAGGGATATAACTCTTTCCGGTATCAGTTTAATAACAAAAAGGCAGAAGTATTTTATGACGCCATCCGTTTAATCGAAAACTGACTGTTTGAGCGGGATGCATAACAACCAAGGCGTTCTTTGGCCTGATCTTGGTGGTTTTTAAGAGATACCTGTCGGCACTGCCCGGCTTTTTCATCATTAAAAAAAATGTTATGGAAACGGGAAAACAGTTTTCGATTGAAGCAACCATCCATGGTAAGCGAACCCAGATACAGGTAACACCTGCAGAGACAACGGATGGGGTTACGTTTTATAAGTGTATGGCCGGATCAGAGGAAATTACACAGATCCGGAATGACGAAGGGTACTGGAAGCAGATCTGGGGAGCGCTGAATAGCGATGAAATAGTGGCGATAGGCGCGATCATTGATTCTTATGCAGAGAAAAATAAAATTGTCTCCTGATGCATGAATCTGTCCTGCATTGTATCCGTATTCAGCAGGGGATTGTGCCTGGAGGATTTAGAATAACCGTTTATCAAATGTTACGTTTCGGCGATGTACAATCCTCACTTTCTTCATATCGGGGTGCAGCGGGTTTAGCACATAGTTCCATTCTTCTGGCATTATAATACTGGGAACCATCAACAGGAGTGCCTTACTTCTTTTTAAAAAGAGATCACCTAATTGTGCCGTTGCCTGCGCACTTCCGGACAGGTTCCAATCTGCCGGGAGCATTCCCAATGATACCTGATCTGTTGGTTGGGTATCCGCAACTTCGAGTGTCAATAATATATAAGGTTTAACGGTTAGCATTTTTGCGGGAGTATGCGCCAGTATTTCCAGCAATGCCAATGCGCGGCTTGCTGATGTATATAATGCAAAGTGGCCTTCGTTGTTCCAACGTCCCCCGCTCATCCAGGCGCCTTTTCCTGAAAGGTCCATAGCAAAGGGCTCCTGGGCAATTCTGTAAATAAGCAATGTGTTATTTTTTAAATGGGATGCTACGAATATACCCCGTATTCCAAACGGCCAAGTATTTTATAAAGTATTTGGATACCAAAAGTAGTATCCAGAAAATCGATTGGTTTTTTATTGTCCAATGCGGGTAAAGGGCTCTGCAGCCATTCTGCAAAATACGCTGCGGTACCGATCACTTCTATACCTCGTTGTACAAAAGCTGCAAGCTCCAATACCTTTTCGGTTTTGAGTGTATCTAATAGCTCATTATCCTGTTTGCGCTGGATATTGCGATGGGATGAATGCAACAGGCTGCTCAGCTGCTCCATGCTGATGCCCATATACATGGCCAGGGATTTTAAAGTGGCCTTTTTGATCCCTGTTCGCGTAAGCGCAATCAAGTCAAGATCTCCGGAAAGCGGTTGGTTTACGGCCTTGTTTCCGCCCAGTATGATACGCAAATTGGGGCCGGTATATTGCAGGTCCGGGGCGGGTTCATTAACAACCGAAAGAAAATCTTCTTCATTGACCGGGAAGTGTTTTGTTTTTGAATCTTTTTTCATGTTCATCCCATTTTCTCAAATTTACGACATTTTGTTTTATTTTTTTACATTTTGTCGCTTTTTACTCAAATAAAAACCAATGAATAATTTTTAAAAGGCTTTATACAAGGGGCGGGAATGCCTCCGGCGAGCTGGGGGGCGATCGTAAAAATGTCAGCAAACCCATGCCCGCACTATCGCTGGTAAGGTAAAGGAATATAAGCCTGTCCATTGGCAAACAAAACAATACGAAGGGAAAATATAAAAGATCAATCTCCTGAAATATTTTTACTTTTGAGCGTTTCATTCCGGGCAGGAACAGACTGCCGGATATGGCAGGCACTTAAAAAAGGATTTGATTCATGGCAAAAGACATTGTAGCACCCAAGGCAGGCGTAACGTATGATGAAGACAGTATTAAAAGTCTCGATTGGAAAGAACACATCCGGCTTCGCCCGGGGATGTATATCGGAAAATTAGGCGATGGCGGCAGTCCGGATGATGGTATCTATGTGTTGGTAAAAGAGGTAATGGATAACTGTATTGACGAATACATGATGGGCTATGGGAAAACCATTGAGTTGACCATTAAAGATAATACGGTTACAATAAGAGATTACGGGCGTGGTATACCCCTTGGCAAGGTAGTGGATGTGGTAAGTAAGATCAATACCGGTGCAAAATACGACAGCCGCGCTTTTCAGAAATCAGTAGGGTTAAATGGTGTAGGTACCAAGGCGGTGAACGCGCTCAGCAACTATTTTAAAGTGGTTGCGGTACGTGATGGTAAAGATAAGATGGCCGAATTTGAGCGGGGCGTACTTGTAAAAGAGAGCAAGGAGGCTAAAACAGGCGAGGATAATGGCACGCTCGTAACCTTCATTCCCGATGACACCATCTTCAAAAATTTTAAATTTCATCCCGAGTTCCTTGAAAACCTCATCTGGAATTATTGTTTCCTGAACGCAGGACTGAAGATTGTTTTTAACGGCAAGACCTATGTTAGCCGTAATGGTTTGCTGGACCTGCTGCAACGGAAAACCAATGAAGACGAGATCAGGTACCCCATCATCCATTTGAAAGGAGAGGATATTGAAGTAGCCGTTACCCATGGAAATGATTATGGCGAAGAGTTGTACAGTTTTGTAAATGGTCAGCATACTACCCAGGGTGGTACGCATCAGCAGGCATTCCGGGAAGCGTTTGTGAAAACCATCCGCGAGTTCTATAAAAAAGATTATGAAGCTTCGGATATTCGCGGGGCCATTGTAGCAGCCGTAGCGGTACGGGTGGTAGAGCCTGTATTTGAAAGCCAAACCAAAACGAAGCTTGGGTCGCAGAACGTAGATATCAACGGGCCCAGCATGAAGCAGTTTGTGGGCGATTTTCTTTCCAGGGAACTGGATAACTACCTGCACAAAAACCCTTCAACCGCGGAAATACTCAAAAAGCGCATTGAACAAAGCGAGCGGGAACGCAAGGATCTTGCCGGCATTAAAAAGCTGGCCAATGAGCGGGCAAAAAAAGCCAACCTGCATAATAAAAAGTTGCGCGACTGCCGTTATCATCTCAATGATGATACGCCTTCGAAAGGAAAGGAAGAGTTTATTGCAAAGCAAAATGAAACTACTATTTTTATTACCGAAGGAGATAGCGCCAGCGGTTCAATTACCAAAGCCCGCAATGTAGAAACCCAGGCAGTTTTTAGCTTGCGGGGTAAACCGCTGAACAGTTTTGGGCTTACAAAGAAAGTGGTATACGAAAACGAGGAGTTTAACTTGTTGCAGCATGCTTTGAATATTGAGGAGGGAATGGAAGGGCTGCGCTTCAATAATATTGTTATTGCTACGGATGCGGATGTGGATGGAATGCATATCCGGCTGCTGATTATGACCTTTTTTCTGCAGTTTTTTCCCGAGCTGGTAAAACAGGAAAAAGTATATGTATTGGAAACGCCTTTGTTCCGGGTGCGCGACAAGAAGGAAACAATTTACTGCTATAGCGAAACAGAAAAAAAAGCGGCGATTAAAAAGCTAAGTGGCAAGCCCGAGGTGACCCGTTTTAAAGGGCTGGGGGAGATCAGCCCCGAAGAATTTGCCCAGTTTATTGCAGGTGATATGCGCAAGCAACTAATGCGGCTGGAGCAGGGAGATCATATTCAGCAATTGCTGGAATATTATATGGGAAAAAATACAATGGATCGGCAGGAATTTATCATCGACAACCTGGTTGTGGAAATAGACCAGGCAGAAGAAGCTGCCGCTTAACGCAATGGGGCCAATGCAGACGCTGTTCGTCTGCGTCCGGTTTTTGCATTTGGCGTCTGAGGAAGAATTCTTATAAATCCGTATTTTCCGAACGGGCCAGTTCAAGAATGTCAAGGAAGTTATCCGGAGTAGCCGCTACCGGGGCCTTGGCCATTTCCTTTTGCCATTGTTCAATCTGGTAATTGCAGTCATTGCTGGTATTTTCACCAGCGACACAGTCTGCCATATTACCTAATTTTTTTGACATCCGCACCACATTGCCATCCTCTGTCATCAGCATAATATAACGCCCCTGGATGGCTTTGTTCTTCTCCACGGTTGTATTATAGGTATTACCGGAAGACGTTCTGATTTGCTGGGGTTTAATGGGCGTATTCAGGGCAAGGTCGCCTGTTGTTTCCACATGGGGTTTTTCTGCGGGCTTGATATCGGGGATCGGATGGGCCATAGGAGGAGGCGCCACCGGACCCTTTTTTTCAAAAAGCCCGGAGATCATGTTATTGGAGTTTTTATGGGACTTTTCAACAAGATGAAAAATGGAAAATCCCAGCAATCCAGCAATACAAGCCGCTACGGCATATTTTGACCAATTAAAAACACTTTTTTTAACGGGATGCAATTTTGACGCGGACCTGGTAGCATGGAGCTCCGTTTCTATTTTATCCCAGGCTAAAGGAGGGGGGGGGGCTTCAAGGCCCCGGAGTTTTTCAGCAATGGGGGCAAAAGCCTGCTCTCCTTCAAGATGTTCAAAAATATGGTTCCAGGCGGCTGCAGGCGGCTCCGCTTCAAGCGCCTGTAATGGCCGCGCCCATGATTTTAGCGCTTGCCATTCTTCCAGCTCCGCGGCTATATGGTTCCATGCTGCAACCGGGGGCGTTACCTGGTGGTTATATAATTTATGTTGGCTGTCCATTGCTTATCGTGTCCATTTTATCTTTATTCTCAATGTATTTTTTTACCAGGTCCTGCAGGATCGCTTTCGCGCGCGACAACTGCGATTTACTGGTTCCTTCGCTGATACCCAGCATTTCGCCGATTTCTTTATGTGAGTAACCTTCAACCACATACATATTGAAAACCGTGCGGTAACCGGGAGATAATTGCGTAATCAGTTGTAAAATATCCTTTTCAGCCAGTTCGTCCAATACAGAAACATATTTCCCCTCAATAGTATTCTCTTCCTTTTCAGTTACTGGTTGCAGGTATTTTTTACGACGGAAATGCTCAATAGCTGTGTTTACAAAAATACGACGTACCCACCCCTCAAATGATCCGTCTCCGCGAAAACTGTCCAACTTCCTATAAACCTTAATGAACGCGTCCTGCAATATATCCTGTGCTTCTTCAGTATTAGAGGCATAACGCAGGCAAACAGCATACATTTTGGAAGAAAAGCGGCGGTACAGTTCTTCCTGCATCCTCCGGTCTCCGTCAATACATCCTTTAATTAAGTCGCTGTCCTGAATATTATGGTTGCTTTCTGTGTTCAAATTTTTAAATTTTTTAAAAAGTCGGGCCTGGTTGATACGTTTAAAAGTTTAAAGGTTAACAATGCGCCCCTGTCAACTTATAAACTTTTAAACTTGTTTACTACCTGCAAGCCCCGTCAAATATACCACCAGTTTTTTAACTGCCTTCTTCCGGTGGCTAAATTCCTGTTTTTCTTCCAAAGTCATTTGGCCAAATGTTTTATTGCTCCCTTCGGGGATAAAAACGGGATCGTACCCAAACCCGTTGGTCCCGAGGGGGGCCGGCGCAATGGTGCCGCTGCAAAGTCCTTCAAAAAGGGTTTCCTTTCCATCGATGATGAGCGATATAACGGTTTTAAACCGGGCTTTCCTATTTCCTTTGTCCCTTAATAGCGCCAGCAATTTGTCCGTATTGGACGTATATTCCGGCTCCTCATCCGCAAAGCGGGCGCTGCGCACTCCCGGGGCGCCATCAAGTGCTTCTGCTTCAAGTCCGCTGTCTTCACTGAAGCAGTTTTTGCCGGAAAGTTCGTAAATAACCATCGATTTTTCGGTAGCGTTAGCCTCCAGGGAGGGGTGAGGTTCGGGAATTTCCTTAAAAATGCCGGCTTCCCGCAGGCTGACAATTGAAAACCCTTCCGGTAATGCCTGCCGGATTTCCCGCACTTTGTTGTCATTGTTGGTGGCAAAAATGAGCTCAATCATATATGGAACATTTTTTTCAGGCTGGCCCAAAGCTGGGTCTTGGCCGGTTTGTCTTCTTTAAGTTCATGCAAGGCCGGGGCATGTACCACGGTTAGCCCCGCAAATTGCTGCACCTGGTACGGCGGAATTTCGAAGGGAAAACCAAAGGCCGCGGTTGTAGTTCCAAACAGTAAAACCTCCTTGCTCTGGAAATGCTCCGTAATTGCTTTGTAATCCAAACCGGGGTCGTTATTGCGGTTTACAATGGCTATATCGTTGGGCGTAAGTTTGCAGGCGTTGAGCAATTGCGAGAGGAATTGAAATGCTGTGTCGGGCAGGTGCAGGTCCTCCTGGTAGTGCACCACTACCAGTATATTTTTCTTATTTCCTCCCAGCCATTTCCATTCGGCTGCTGCGGAAGCAACGGGCGCTTCTTCTGCAGAAACAACAGCAGCCAGCTCCGGCTGCGCAGGAACGGCGGCAGCATCTACGCCAGGCACAGACAGGGACCTGGCGTACAATTGTACAATCAGTTGTGGGGACAAATCAATTTGATTCAGATTCATTTTTATTGTTTTCCTATTTGCCTATGTGGTTCAACTTTATGTGGGATCAAGGCCTGATCCTGATTTTTTGCGTCCGGGGTTTTCGTATCTTCGCAGGACTCCCGGAAAGGTATCGGGATCAAAAATAATATTTTATGGTGGAAGCAATGAGCATACCGGTAACGAAGATCGGTAAAAGCAATCTGGAAAAGGTGGATTTTAACCACCTGGGTTTTGGTAAATATTTTTCTGACCACATGCTGGAAGCGGATTACGTGGATGGTCAGTGGACAAATGTTAATATCCGCCCCTATGAGTCCCTCGGCTTCCTGCCCGCCCTATCTGTATTACATTACTCACAAACCATATTTGAAGGACAAAAAGCGCATAAGGACGAGAATGGGAACATCCATATCTTCCGGCCACAGGAGAACTGGAAGCGCATGAACCGTTCGGCGGAACGCCTGGCCATGCCCCCGGTTCCAGAGGAGATCTTTATAGACGGGATGAAACAGTTGGTGGAGCTGGATAAGGATTTTATTCCTTCCGGTTATGATGAATCGCTTTATATACGCCCTTTTCTCTTTGCCACCGAAGAAACCCTGGGTGTAAAGGAGTCTTCTTCTTATAAATTTCTGATCATTACGGGCCCTGCGGGGTCCTATTTTTCTGCACCGGCCCGCATTTATGTAGAGGAAAAGTATACAAGGGCTGCTCCGGGCGGAACAGGGTTTGCCAAAACAGGAGGCAACTATGCCGCCTCCCTGCTGTCTTCTGCGGAAGCTAAAAAACAGGGCTACGATCAGGTATTGTGGATGGATGCGCTGGAACACCGGTATGTGCAGGAGGTAGGAGCCATGAACATTATGTTTATTATAGGTGATACATTGGTAACACCGGATCTTACAGACGGTACCATTTTGAGCGGCATCACACGCCTGAGTTTGCTGGAGCGGTTCCGCGATCAGGGTTTTAAAGTAGAAGAGCGCAGGGTGTCAATTGACGAACTGATGGGTGCTTATAAAGCCGGCACCCTGAAGGAGGTATTCGGGTGCGGCACCGCAGCCACTATTTCTCACGTAAAAGAATTGAAATACAAAGATTTTGTAATGGAGTTTGATGTAGACAGCATGGCCATCTCCGCAGAGATGAAAAAGTACCTGCTGGATTATAAAGAAAATAAACACGGCGACCCTTATGGATGGCTGGAGCGGGTTTAGGTGATCATGATCTTTAACAGATAAACAGGTCCGGAAGCAATTTCGGACCTGTTTCGTTAAATAACAAACCCTTTGGTTTTCATTAAATTATTGCTAACAGGCACCAGACTATTTTTGGGGCCTGCTGTTGATTATTCACCAATTAAAACAATAATTTTATGAGATCATTAAACGCAAAACGCTTATGCAGAACCTCCGGGGGGTATATAACCGGGCTGCTGTTTTTTAGCGCCGTTTGTTTTACCGCTGATGCACAAACCGGGCCCCGGAAGCACCTGGCAGGGATCAGTACCGGGGTGCAGTGGGCAGATGGCTGGGGAATAAGACCCGCTGTTACGTTGAGCTATGAATGGAAGTTTACCCCGCACAGCAGTATAGAAACCGGCTTAAAGTATACCAATTATCCGGGGGGACAATACTATGATCCGGCTTCTGAACACTGGAGAACAACAAATGGAAGGTATCATTATTTTACACTACCTGTTTTATATAAGTACAGTTCTCCGATCGTAAACATTGCAGCGGGACCAACCATCAGTCTGATGACGGGAACCTTTCCTCCGGAAGGCTGGGGGCAAAAAGCCTTTGGGAAAGGGTTAAGAAAGCCGGCGCTGGGATACCAGTTCAAGTTGAGTAAAACCATCCGGTTAACGGAACGGCTGGTGCTGGAACCTGAAGTGTCTGTTTTTGGAAGCGAGTATTTTAAACGTCCGCAGGCGGAAGCGGGTGTTGGGTTCAAATACCGGTTTTAGGAGAATGAGCACTCCCTGATTCCCGCAGGGGGGATGGGAGCCGGCACGGAGGGGGCCGGTGTGGTATATTAACCGCATGCAGCGGCATCTTTAGAAAGCGGAATGCTGTAATTGTTTAAAAAACAGATGATTAGATGTTATGCAGTACAAGTGAGTGACACAACCGGGATGGGCAATATTCCGGTGATGGGACAAAAAATAAAGGCCGGTCAGAAAAAATGTGAATTATTTTTGTAAGTTCATGAACAAATGCTACCTTTGCCGTCCTAAATTTAAAGCATTAAAGAATGCCTACTATTAATCAGTTAGTTCGTAAAGGAAGAGAAATCATAAGGGCAAAAAGCAAATCCAGAGCGCTGGATCAGTGTCCGCAGCGTCGTGGTGTTTGTACCCGTGTTTATACAACCACTCCTAAAAAGCCAAACTCTGCGCTACGTAAAGTAGCTAAAGTGCGTTTGACCAATAAAGTAGAGGTGATCGCTTACATTCCGGGTGAAGGGCACAACCTGCAGGAGCACTCGATCGTATTGATCAGAGGTGGTCGTGTGAAGGATTTACCAGGTGTGCGGTATCATATTGTACGCGGAAGCCTGGATACTGCCGGTGTAAAAGACCGTAAGCAGAGCCGCTCCAAATATGGAACTAAAAAAGCTAAAAAGTAATTTTTAGACGTTAGACATTAGATTTTAGACATTAGATATAAACTATAAAAGATGCGTAAAGCACAAGCCAAGAAACTTCCGTTAGCGCCGGATCCCAAATTCAACGATAAACTGGTTACCCGTTTTGTAAACAACCTGATGTGGGAAGGTAAAAAAAGTGGAGCTTTCACTATTTTTTACGATGCACTGGACAAGGTTGCAAAACAAACCAATGAAGATGGGTACGAAATCTGGAAAAAGGCTTTGACCAATGTAACACCTGCGGTTGAAGTACGCAGCCGTCGTATTGGTGGTGCCACCTTCCAGATTCCTTCTGAGGTGCGTCCGGATCGTAAAATTTCTTTGAGCATTAAATGGCTGATCCGTTACAGCCGCGACCGGAACGGCCGCAGCATGGCAGATAAACTGGCTAACGAAATTGTTGCCGCCAGCAAAGGTGAGGGTGCTGCTTTCAAAAAGAAAGAAGATACACACCGTATGGCAGAGGCCAACAAGGCGTTTGCACACTTCAGAGTATAATGTTTTAGGATATAAAGATGCTTTAAACAGAGGTCTGTTCCGAAAGGAGCGGGCTTTTGTATTTTAAATATGTGGTGTAAATTTGCCTGCAACCGGTGTTTGAATACCAGGGTATCAATTAAAAGCAACAACATTGGAAACAAAAAAAGAAGTGTGGTTACGCGGGGAGAGCGACCCGTATCTGGCAGCCGAGCTGCAGCCCGCAGCAGATGCGCTGCTGCAGGCCGGTGAAGAACTGGAAGCATTGCTGGCAGATTTTCCGGACGATCGCCTATGGGAGCGCCCTGCTGGTGTTGCCGCTGTGGGTTTTCACCTTAAACATATTGCCGGTGTACTGGATCGTTTGCTGTCCTATGCCGAAGAGAAGATGCTTTCCCCCGAACAGCTGGAATACCTGAAAAGCGAGGCCATTGACCAGGGGCATACCGCACAGGATTTATTGCAGGAAGTGCGGGTGGGCATCCAACAAACGATCCGCCGGTACCGGAAACTGGATCCTTCTTTATTAACAGCGCTCCGGCAGGTTGGAAGAGCAGGGCTGCCTTCAACGGTGATCGGGCTTTGCTTTCATGCTGCGGAGCATACCATGCGGCATACGGGGCAGCTGCTGGTAACGGTTAAAGTGCTTCAGTATTTGTAACCGGCTATAGGCGTTGTGCGGGTGCCGTTGCATTACCCGTGTGCAAGTCGATTTTATAATTGTTCATAAGTTTGTTTTAAGATGTAGTTGTGGATGAAAATAAAGATTTATAATTGTCCACAAGCTTATTTTAATATATAGTTGTGGACGGGAATAAAAATTTATAATTGTCCATAAGTATATTTAAATGTATATTTGTGGATAATTATAAATTTGGATTTATTCATAATTATATGCCGGAAACAATTATTGGACGGGAAGCCGAAAAGAAAACCTTAAAAGAGGCGTTGAACTCAAAGGAGGCGGAGTTAATTGCCATTTTGGGGCGGCGACGGGTTGGAAAAACGTTTCTTATTAGAGGGTATTACCAGCAACACCTTGTGTTTGAATGCACGGGATTGCATGAAGCCGGCCTGCCGGATCAATTGTTGAATTTTAACAATGCTCTTCAGCAAGCCATGCAGTCTCCAATACCACCGGCAACTCCGGATAGTTGGATGCAGGCCTTTACTTTCCTTAGCAGTTTTTTGCAAATAAAAATGAAGACAAAGCCAGTTGTGGTATTGTTTGACGAATTTCCCTGGATGCATACGCCTAAATCAGGCTTTTTAATGGCCTTTGGGCATTGGTGGAATACCTGGGCATCGCGTAAGCCACAACTGAAAGTGGTTATTTGCGGATCTGCGGCGTCCTGGATGGTTGAAAATGTTCTGCACAACCGGGGCGGGCTTCATAACCGGGTAAGCCGCACTATTCGGCTATTGCCGTTTAGTTTAAAAGAATCGGAGGATTATCTTGTAAGCCGTGGCGTTCGCTTAGATCATTACCAGTTGCTACAACTTTATATGGCCATTGGCGGCATCCCCCAGTACCTGAAACAAATTAACAATGGAGAAAGCTCCACCCAGGTGATTGACCGGCTTTTTTTTGAAAGGAATGGGATCCTAAAAGCAGAATTTAATGTGCTGTATCGATCGTTATTTAATAACCCCAGTCATCATGAATCCATTGTACGGCAACTTGCTAAAAAAGCAAGTGGAATGAGCCGGACAGAAATAATACAGGCATGCGGATTTACTACGGGTGGAACAACAACACGATTGTTTGAAGAGCTTGAACAATCGGGATTTATTTCCCAGTATATACCCTTTGAGAAAACTTCACGCGATGCCGTTTATAAGCTATCAGATGAATACTCATTGTTTTACCTGAAATTTGTTGAACGATCCCGTGCCACGGATGCGGGCGCCTGGCTTAAGCTTGCGGCAGGACATGTTTATAACAGTTGGAGTGGATATGCGTTTGAAGCCATCTGTCAAAAACATGTATTACAAATTAAGGAAGCATTAGGTATTAGAGGTGTGTATACAGAAGCATCAGGTTGGCGTTATACTTCAAAGCCTGGGGAGGAGGGCGCTCAGATTGATCTTTTATTAGACCGGAAGGATCATTGCATCAATATCTGTGAAATAAAATTCTCGGATAAGATGTTTGTTATTGATAAAAAGTATGCTGCGGAACTGGATCGGAAAATAAGCGTTTTTAAGGAGCGAACAAAAACGAAAAAAACAATCTTTCCTACAATGATTACCACCTATGGTACTACCCAAAATATTTATTACACCGGACGTATTGTATCGGAAGTAACGATGGCGGATCTGTTTGGATGATCATCCTTTCAGTTTGCCGACCAGTTCTATATACTCCTCCATGGCTGTTTCCTTTGACTTTCCTTTTTGCTCTTCCCAGGCATTGTATTTGGCCTTGGCTACAAAGTCGAACGGATTGGGAGGCGCTTCAATATGGATATTGCCTTCCGTGGCCTGTTTGTACAGGGAATACAACTGAAGCAGGATTTCATTGGATGGTTTTTCGGCCAGCGTTTTGCTGGCAGCCACTGCGGTTTCAAATTGCTGATGGAGCTCCATGTTTTACTGATTTGGTGTTGCTAAAATACGACTTGTGGCAGGACACTGCACAGCAGGTGCCATTTCTTGTCTGCCGTCAAGAGCGGCTAAAAAGAATAAAGAAATCCGGGGATCACCTGGTTGTTCAGGCGTACAAATGTCAGAGACAGGGAGGAACGATCATTCTTATTCATCCCGATCGACTTTAACAGTCTGCGGCTCCGGTTGGCAACAGTTTTGGCGCTCAGGTATCCCATGCCCAGGGCCAGGGGGTAGTCGCTGGCCCAGTGTACATCATTATTGATCATGGAAAGACCCAAAAGCGCTACCATGCTGTATCCGATGGGTTTGATGAAGCGGCTTTCGGGATAGTTTTCCGCAAGAATGGTGACACTGCTCATTAAAGTGGCCAGGTGGCCGGAGGGGAAGGCATCGTAATTGGGTGTGTTTGTCTGGTATGCTTTGATTGAAGGAAAGGGGTGCCAGTTGCCGCCCGGATTGCTGGCCATAAAGGGCGACTGGCGCCCGGAGATCCGTTTTACCAATTGGGTACTGGCGCCCATCAGGAAAAAAGATTCCAGCAGCTGACTGGCAGTACTCCTCGACCGATAATCATTGGCTATTTTGCCGTAAGTGAATAAGCCGGCGCCCACCAGCAGGCTGATATAACCCTGTCCCATTTGGTAAAAGGCACTGTTCAGGTTGTTGGGAATCCGTAACATGCTGGTTTTTGAACCGCCAATTTTTAACTCCCAAACGGTTTTGTAAGAGTTGTCCCGGTGAAAATGGATCCGGTCGGAGAAACGATGCAGCTCATCGGCAATAGGTTGATCCAGTGCCAGCAAAACACCTGTTGCTCCCGCAATCATGACCCAGGGTTTGATGCTTTCTTTGGAAAAACTGTTTTTAACATATTTCCATCCATCCCCCGGCAGGTCCGTGATAAAACCAAAGTTTTTGGGTTTGGGATAAACCAGGGTGATGCCTTTTCGCAGGTGGTAAACCTGTTCGTCTTTTGCTGGAAGTGCCAGGCTATCGGCCTCCCCACCCGGGGTATGCAGTATGGAGCTGTCTGTTTGTGCCGAAGTATTGGTACCCAACAAGACGCCGGCAAACAGTAGTAGCCAGAGCTTATGTTTCATATACTTATTGTCCTACTTCGGTGATCACAGAACCAATACAGCCGTTGGGCCGCTGAATGTGAAGTAAAGCAGCAAGGGTGGGAGCAATATCGGTCATATGCACTTCGCGTGTCAGTCTTCCGGGCTTAATACCCCAGCCAAACCAAAGCAGCGGAATATGGGTGTCGTGCGGGTTCCAGGTGCCGTGGGTGGTACCTGTGCCTCCAGGGCTTCCGCTAAACCAGGCCGGGTCCAAAACGATTTGTATGGGGCCCGAGCGTTTGGGATTATGGCCATTAATGATCATTGTTTTTATTGGCTCCGGTATGGATGTGCTGCCAATGTTTTCAACGTCTGCTACAAACTGTACGCCATCCTGTTTTTGCAGGAATGCCACGGATGTCTTTTTGATAGCGGAGAAATCGAGTTTCTTTTTTTCGATCCGGTCATTGTCGAAATGAACCTGGTAGTTGGCGCCCGATCGAACGAGTTTATCTTCGCCAAACTGCTGCTTCAGCAGATCGTTCAGGGCTTTGATGACTTTGCCGTTTTGAAAAAAATCAGCGGGCATCTGGTGCTCCTGCATAAACCCGATCGAATGTGCTGCACCATGGTCTGCAGTTAGAAATACGAGGTAATTTCCTTTGCCTACTTTTTGATCAAGGTATTTAAAGAAGGCGTCAAGATCCTTGTCGAGACGCAGGTATACGTCTTCTACTTCTATGGAGTTGGGGCCGTATTTGTGTCCCACATAGTCGGTTGAAGCACAGTTGATGGTCAAAAAATCGGTAAATGAGCCGGTGCCCAACTGGTAGCCGTCAACGGCAGCTTTTGCAAAATTGAGGGTCAGCGTGTTTCCGTAAGGAGAGCTGCGGATCACGTCCGGGTCCTGCTTGAATATTTCGCTGAGGTCATGCGGAAAACTGGTGGTTTTTTCGCCTTTGAATTTACCTTCCCATTTTACGTCATCAGCGGTGCTTTGTGTATAGGTATTCAGTGGATATAAAGTGGTCCAGGGTTTTGAGGTAAGTGCTTCCGGTTCTTTTTTTGCATTGAATTGCGTTGCCCAGCGGGGAAGTTCTTTCATATACCAGGTACTGGTAATGAACTGGCGGCTTTGATCATCAAACCAGAAGGCCCCGGTGGGATTATGTCCTGCAGGCAGGATGGATGCCCGGTCTTTAAGCGAAACGCCAACCACTTTTGAACGGAAGTTAGTGGCCAGCCGGAGTTCATCCGTGATGGTGGTGGACAGGTTGTTCCGGGGCGACATTTTTCCCGCTTTGGAGTTGCTGCCTACCGCCTGCACGGTGGAATCTTCTGTACAGTAAACTGATTTTCCGGTGAGCTGATCGATCCAGTCGTTGCCGGTGATGCCATGAATGGCCGGAACGGATCCTGTAAATACGGTAGTATGCCCTACTGCGGTAAAAGAAGGAAGGTGGCTGATAAACGTATTTTCACAGGAATAGCCTTCTTTCAGCATCCTGTTAAATCCCCCGGTACCGTACCGGTCGGCATAACGATAAAGATAATCCCAGCGCATTTGGTCCACAACGATACCAACAACCAGCCTGGGGCGTTTTACAGTATTTTGCGCAAGTCCGGCAATGGCAATGCTAAGCGCAAGCAGCAAAAGTTGCATTTTTTTCATCGTAATAATCAATTTGCTCAAAAATAGGGAAAGGGAGGGGATAAAACGTGCCGGCTGTGTAAAGTTTCATTGAAGAATTTTTGTTTTTTGTTGCCGGGGATCTCAAACGTTGCAATCCGCGGCAATGAAAGGTGCAATGAAGAAGCCTGGCGAACAGCGTTTCCGCTTTTTGCCAGGCTCTTGCTTAAAAAAACAATTAAAAAAACTATTTGCCGAAAACGTTTAAAATCGTTGAAACAGACATGGACCCCTCAAAGCCGCTGATCAGCTGTTTGTTGCTATTGTAAAAGGCATGAAAAGGAAGGTTCCGGATGCCGTAATAAGCGGGTAGGGCAAAAGCATAATCTTTACCTACCAGGATATTGGGATAGTTCTGCAATTTATAATGCGCTGCAAATGCGGCCATTTCTTTTAACGGCAGCGGTGTGGCCATAATGATCTGGATATTTTTGAACTTATCGATATTCTTGATCATCTCTTCGGTCTCGTGCTTGCAATGGTCACACTCCGGGCTGAATATCATGATCATTACCGGTTTGTTCTTTTGGAGTTTGGCCTTTAACTCCCACCCGGTGCTATCCGCGGAAAGTAATCTTACGGAGGGTATGGTTTTGTATTGTTTGTAAGGGGGAAGGGCCTGGCTGCGGGCAGCGCTAAAACTCATAATGGTCATCAGTAATACTAATAAATACTTCATCTTGTTGATTTTATGCAAATGAATGCTACCAAAGATAACAATAGGATGCGGATTCGGTTGATAGGGTTGCCTGAAAAAGCTCAAAAAAATTTTGTTTATTACGAATATTTCGTAAATTTACTTCAAAATCGTATCAAAGATGAAGAAATTAACCGCACAGGAAGAGCAATTAATGATTGCCGTTTGGCAGGTAGGGGAGGGAAATGTGAAGGCGTTTATGGAGCAGTTGCCGGAGCAATATCCTTATACTACCGTGGCTTCTACTATTAAGAACCTCGAAAAAAAAGGATATGTGTTGGGACGGCTTTTTGGAAACGTATATGTATATAAGCCCGCCATTTCCGAAGAGGAGTATAAAAAGAAATTTATGGGTTCTGTAGTCAAAGACTATTTCAGCAATTCTTATAAAGAGCTGGTCAGTTTTTTTGTGGACCAGAAAAAATTGTCGGCCCAGGAGCTGAAAGACATTGTGAAGATGATTGAAAGCGGCAAGAAGAAATAATTTCCGCTGCCAGGCCGGTTTCTTGTTTGAAGTTTAACGTTTGGGGTTGGATCCCGTACTCCTGGTATCCCACAAACCCTGGAACTTTAAATGTTGAATAGGACCCCTGGAGCTTTTAAACGTTAAACTTTAAACATTTGCGTATGCCTGTCATTATTGATTATATTCTTAAGCTAAGTGTTTGTTTGGCCGTTGTGTACCTGTTTTACCAGCTGTTTTTAAGACGGCTCACCTTTTATAACTGGAACCGTTGGTACTTGCTGGGGTACGGCGTACTAAGTTTTATTATTCCGCTGATTGACGTTATGCCGGAACTTCAGAAAAAAGAACTGGATCGCAGTGCGCTGGTTCAAATGATTCCCACATTCGGATTTGCTTCCGATACGGCCGACACATCGCTGCTGGAATCCCTTTCGGTATGGGACTGGGTAATGGTGGCGGCGGCCCTTGGGTCATTGGCCCTGCTGCTGCGTTTTTTTATCATGTTCCTTTCCTTTATGCGGGTAAAAAAACGAGCACAGCTGATCTCTGATGCGCACACCCGCATTTACCAGCTGGATGAGGATATCCGTCCCTTTTCTTTTGGGAATGCCATCTTTATCAACACGGAACTGCATAGCGGGGAAGAACTGGAAGAGATCATCCGTCATGAATTTGTGCATGTACGGCAAAAGCATACGATTGATATAATCTGGAGCGAACTGTTATGCATCCTGCTTTGGTTTAATCCTTTTGTATGGCTGCTGCGTAAAAGCCTGAAGCAGAACCTGGAGTTCCTTGCAGACAAACAGGTACTGCAGAACGGTATGGATAAAAAGGAATACCAGTATTTATTATTAAAAGTTATGGGCAACCGTCAATTTGCCTTTGCCAATCATTTTAATTTTTCATCTTTAAAAAACAGAATTGCGATGATGAATACCATCAAATCTGCAAAAGTGCACCTGACCAAATTTTTATTTTTGCTGCCGGTGGTAGCGGTATTGCTGCTGGCTTTCAGAAAGGAAATTAAGAACGAATTTGAAACACGTGGGAGGGGGTTGGCTGAACAGCGATCTTCAGTGCCCATGGCCCGGGAATCTTCTTCGGAGACCGGAGGTGTTGACAATGTCGTTTTATCGTTTCCGGAACAAGTGGCTTCGGCTAATGCATTGAAAAATCCGGTTTATTTTCTGGACTCGAAGCCCGTTAATCATAAGGCGTTAAACCATCTTACTGCGGCTACCGTTGGTTCCGTTTCCATTTTAAACCAGAAACAGGCATTGAAAAAATATGGAAGGAAAGGGGAGAATGGAGCAGTTGAGATTTTTTCAAAATCGTTTGTCAGCGACAATTCGAATTTGTATTATTACAATAATACCGGGCTTCAGATCAAGCCGGGCAGGAAGGATACCGTTCCCCCGTTATATGTTATTGATGGGGAAAAAAGGCAGAGCGGCAGCACCCTGGCCGGCCTGAACCCGGAGGCCATAGAATCCTTTAGTGTTTTAAAAGGTACGTCTGCAACGTCCCTCTATGGAGCAGATGCAAAAAACGGCGTAGTGATCATTACCACAAAAAAGGGAACATTTGTTAGCAGCGACAGCTCCCGGCACCGTTTGGAGTTGCGCTACGTAATGGACTCATCGAATGTAACAGGACTTCCGCTGCAGGGTAAGGTGAGCGGTGTTCGCATTGTTGCAAAGGGCAATGTAAGCGGTTTGATGCAACCCGGCGGAGTGGGGAAGATGCATTCAGACAAGGGTGAAGTGACGTTAGGTGATGGTTTTGATGGTGTGTATGTAGTGGATGGCAAGGTGCGGGAGCTAAAATCGCTCAGGGAGCTTCCGCCGGATCATATTCAATCCATTAATGTGTTTAAAGGTGGTGCGGCCAAGGAGGTTGAGTATGGAGAAAAAGCAAAGAATGGGGTGATTGAGATCCATACGAAAAAGCCGGATGACGAAAAACCGGCACCGAAGCCGGTTAAAGATCAGAAGGAGGTAGTAGTAGTGGGGTATGGACTTCATAGTAAGCGTTCTGCTCCGGCCAAGGCAAGCTCTTTGAGTCCTGTGAAGGTAGTGGGTTATGGACAAATGCGGGAGCAGAAATCGCTTCCGGCAGTTACTATACACCCTGCGACATCTCCTGAAAATCCGGAGGCGAAAAAAATGAATACACTTAAGGGGGAGGTTACCTATAGCTTTACGGAAAAGTCAGATGCCGCAAAATCAGACCAGTATCGTCTTGTTTTTCGTGCTAACGAAAAGGCAACAGCAGCGTCTCCAAAAATAAGAACAGTAACTGTTAAGGATACGATTAAAATTTATGACAAGCTTGACCTGAACAACGTATTTTAAACAAGTCTTGTTTTGGTATTCTGCTCTTGTTGGTGCTGCGTGTGGGGCGGTGAGGTGGAAAAGCACCAGCAAGCGGAAGAGCGCGCAACGCCATCAGTTGCACGGACGCTTAATGACTCTTCAGCATTTCAATATGCGCAATCCCATCTTCATCATACGGCTCGCCGACCGCTTCAAAACCGAGTGAATGGTAAAAAGATTGGAGGTATAGTTGTGCGCTGATGCGAATGGCTTTTTGTTTAAACCGCAGATGGCAGGCATCGATACTGCGTTTCATCAGCTCCCGGCCCAGGCCGAAAGCACGATGCGATCCCGCGATGACCACCCGCCCGATTGAAGGTTCACTATAGGAGACTCCCGGGGACAGCAACCGGGTATAAGCTACAACCGTACCGTTGTGAGTGCCGGTTAAATGAAAAGCGTTGAGGTCCTTTCCATCAAGGTCCTGGTAAATACTGGTTTGTTCTACTACAAAAACAGCGGCCCGCAATTGCAGGATCGCATATAATGCTGTTGTGGAAAGCTGATCAAAGGATCGGCATGTCCATTCAATAACCGGTTGTTGCTGCATCAAAAGTTGTATTTATCCTTCCACAATTTTTTTAAATGACCCCGCAGTTCCTGTTCCCTTGCGTTATTGCCGGGTTCATAAAAGGCTCTTCCTGCTATCTTTTCCGGCAGGTATTCCTGTTTGCTGAAATTATTTTCAAAGCTATGGGAATATTGATAGCCCTTTCCGTAATCCAGGTTTTTCATCAGTTTTGTGGGGGCATTGCGGATATGCAGGGGGACCGGAAGGTCGCCTGTTTGCCGTACTGTGGCCAGGGCGCCGTCTATGGCCAGGTAGGCGCTGTTGCTTTTGGGCGATGAAGCCAGGTAGATGGCGCATTGCGATAAGATGATCCTCGCTTCCGGATTGCCTATTTTATTAACGGCTTCAAATGTGGCATTGGCTAATAACAGTGCATTGGCATTGGCCATACCAATGTCTTCGCTGGCCGAGATGACCATACGCCGGGCAATGAATTTAATGTCTTCGCCTCCTTCGATCATCCGCGCAAGCCAATATACAGCCCCGTTGGGATCGCTGCCCCGTATGGATTTGATGAATGCAGAAATGATATCATAATGCTGTTCACCGGACTTATCGTAGAGCGCCACTTTTTTTTGAGCAATACGCATCACCGTTTGATCGGTAATGATGGCGGGGGCTTCCAGCGCATCACAAACAATTTCAAAAAGATTTAAAAGTTTACGGGCATCACCTCCTGAAATATTGATCAGTGCCTCTGTTTCCTGCAGCTGTACTTCTTTGCTGCGGATGAGCTCATCCTGCTCCACGGCCAGGTGCAGCAGCTTAATGAGGACCTCTTCTTCCAACGCTTTCAACACATAAACCTGGCAGCGGCTGAGCAAAGCGCTGTTTACTTCAAAAGAGGGGTTTTCTGTGGTGGCGCCAATGAGGGTAATGATGCCTTTTTCTACAGCACCGAGCAAGGCGTCCTGCTGGCTTTTATTAAAACGGTGGATCTCATCTATGAACAGGATGGCTCCGTGTGCCGCATTGGCGGTGGCAATGGCATCGCGGATATCTTTTACCCCGGCCGAAATGGCACTTAACGATAAAAAGGGACGGTTAACTGTATGGGCAATGATGGTGGCGATGGTGGTTTTTCCAACACCCGGAGGCCCCCAAAGAATCATACTGGGAATATTGCCGGTAGCAATCGATTTTTGAAGAATGCTGCCGTTGCCGGTAAGATGTTCCTGTCCAACCAGGTCTTCCAAACGATGGGGCCTTAGCCGCTCTGCCAATGGGGTCATAACGGATGAATTAGCCCACAAAGATAATGCTAATTTATTTAGCAGGTGATTGCCTGGATGGATAATACTCATACAAACTTTGTTTGCAGTTGGTTTTAGCCGCAAGGTGCCGGGAATTTGCGAAGTGCGCAAAGATGTTTAGCAGTAGTATTCGCTCTGCCCTTTGTCCGGCCGGACAGGTGTTAACAAAAAAATTACCCAAAAAATCTAATGCTTTCTTATAAGGGCGCAGGTGACTAAAAAAGAAAGTAAAAGATAGCCGCCAATGAGAAGCCATCCTGCCGGGAAATAGATCTTCAGCATAAACCAGTCCTGATAAGAGTATAGGAGCCCTGCGCCGCAAAGTCCTTTCAGTATTTCCCATAACAAGGCATACCGGCTTCCATCCATCAGTTCGGCCAGCGCGTATACGAAAAGAAAGATGAATGACCCATAATAAAAAATGCCGGGCGACCCAATGATGGCGATATTGCCAAACAGGAAGCAAATAAAGAACAACAGTGCGATCAGTTGTGTCCAAAGCCAGGCTTTTGTACTATTCGTAAGCAAAGGGTTATATTTTTCAAAATTATAGACATCTTCTATTTTATAAACGGGATATTTTTCCCGCACATCTGCGGGCCGCCATCCGGTGGGCATCAACCAGATCCGCAGCCGGTCGCGCCAGCTCTGTGTGCGCCATGCGTCTTTTAGTAAAAGCGTTAAATGCTGAAAATTTATTTTTACGGGGTTCCAGCTCCGTACAGGTCTTGTGATCCCATACACAGGTGGAATGTTTGCCTGTTCTTTCTGGTAGGTTCCAAATAACCGGTCCCAGAAAATAAAGATCTGGGAATAGTTCTTATCGAGGTATTCGGGGTTAATGGCATGGTGTACCCGGTGCAGGGAGGGCGTAACGATGATCTTTTCAAAAATCCCCATTTTGTTTATGAACGCGGTATGATACCAGAACTGTGCAAAGAGGTGCAGTGGGGCAACAACGGCGATCACGTTTGGCGGAACGCCCAGTAACGCGGCGGGCAACAGGAAGATGACAAAAATATTGGCAAAGCCGGAAATGCTCTGCCGCAATGCGCAGGCCAGGTTAAACTCCTCACTGCTGTGGTGGATGAGGTGGCCGTTCCAGAAAAAATTATATTCATGCTGGATCCGGTGTATACAATAGCCGGAAAAATCAAGCACTATAAAGGCGATCGCATAGGTGACCCAGGTTGCTTCAACATGCATCAGTGCAAAGTGGTTAACCATCCAGGAGTAGGAGTAAATAACGATACTGAGGCCCAGTACATCTTTGGTAATATTGGTAACACCGCTCAGCAGGCTGCTGATGATGTCATTGGTACGCATTTTTATTTGCTCTTTGCGATATGCGTAGATCATCTCCAGCAATACCAGCAGAAGGAATGCAGGAATCGCAATCAGCAATATCTTTCCGTAAGTTTCCATATAACGTTGTATGCCGCTCTTTCAAATGTAACAAAAAATGAGCGTTTTGATTAATCCCGCTTTTCGGCATAATCCTGCAGGTAGGCGTATTGAGCCCCCAACAGGCCGTTCTGGGCGATCGTTGCTCTTGTTAATATTTCGCTTCCATTGTGCAGGAGGTCGTCCAGCACAAACTTGATCAGCTGCTCACCAAAATAGCGGCTGGCATCTCTGGGTAATTCGTTGGGGAGGTTGCCCACCGCCATAATGTCGATGGAGCCGTCCTGGTAAGGGGGCGTTATAAAACCGGTGTTCCTGCTGACCCCGTAAACGGGGTCGATGATACTTTGCGTTTGGGTGTTGATAGGAACGGAACCGTTTTCATCATCCGATACGTCCGCAATAGTTTCAATAATAAAATCATCCTGTTGAATGTCGTCCGCTTCAAAGAGGCGGGGCACGCCTTCATACCAGTAAACCCCGTTAAGCAGGATGTCGGTTTGGCGGGTATAGGGTTTGAATTTACTGATATATTGTTGTGGATACCCGTGAAAGTGCATCCGGTTATACATGCCGGTTAGGGGGTTGATATACAGATCCTGACCTTTTAATTGCGTATATACGGGATAGTTAAACCGCCGTTCCAGGTATTCATCCGGCTCCACCTCATGCACGCCCATGAGGTTCATGATCTCCACCAAACCATGCGCTACGCGGCCGCTACCCGTAACAACGATTTTCACATTAGGTAATCGCAGGCCAAAGTAGGTATGGATGAGTTCCTTAAAGTTTTTTTGTTTATAAACCCGGTCCAGGTTAAAAAGCCCGGTTCGCTTGCCGTAGGCCATCAGCCCGTTGTGTGCCCCCACAATACCGGCAAAAAAGCCAAAGCCGATGATCCGTTTTCCATCGTCATGCTCCAGACATTCATAGTCGATCAGTGTGATTTTTTTTTGCAATATGGCCTGCAGCAGCTTCTGATTGTGCGGTTGTTTCTTTTTAGTGTGGGAAAAAAAAAGATAGGTTTTGTGTTCAGTCAGATCCGTTACAGGCACTTCTTTGATGCCCAGGAGGATATCGCAATCTGCCAAATCCTCTTTAAGTATGATCCCGGCCCGTTCGTATTCTTCATCTTTGTAACAGCGCCCGGGCGATGGCTGTACAAGAAACGAAAGACCGCGGCGGTGGGCCTGCAGCCATTTGCATTGCGCCGGAGTAAGGGCCACCCGGCTGTCGGAGGGGATTTTTCCTTCCCGTATCAGCCCGATTTTAACCTGTTTGCACTGTTTCATCGCAAATCTCTTTTGGTTAAACAAAAGCGCTGTTTAATTGTAACTTTATTATTACGTAATGAAAGTACTTAATAAAATATTATCCATTCTTAAGAAGATTTTTATTCCCCGGAAGAGTTGTTGTAAATAATACCTGCGGAGATATGAAAAAATATCTTTGTTTTCGGTCGAAAGGTTGTAATATTGCAGCCCGTTTAAATGGTTGAATGTGCAGCGGTTAACTTTAAACCTGGAACATTAAACCTTAAACTCCAATAAGCCCAGATGGCGGAATTGGTAGACGCGCTAGACTCAAAATCTTGTTTCGGCAACGGAGTGCAGGTTCGATTCCTGTTCTGGGCACTTTTTAACCCCTGTAAATAATTGATTTACAGGGGTTTTTCTTTTTCTGCGTGTCATTTGTGTGTCGCTTTTCTACGTTTCTTTTCACATTTTTTGACACACAAATGACACGCACTTTTGCAGGCACTTTTACAGGAATCGAACCTGCACATACCAACTCCTTGAGTACTCAAAATGAACAGGCTTCTTTTAAAGTGATTTCATTGGGCGTTACTTTCGGTATTATGATTCGTATTCGGGATCAAAAATGAGACGTTATTGCAGTCCTAACTCACCCAACGGCCTATTTACCTGTAAGGAAAAAAATAAAAAAAATTAATGCTCCCTTAGGGGATTTTTTTTTCTTGTACCCTTATATAAATAAGAAAATTTCTATATTTAACGAATCCAACGTTGGAATGATCTGCAATTTGTTACCTGCATAAAAGTTTTTCAGCTTGCTTCAATACTGCGCTTTTGAGGCCTGGTAAAAATGGAGAAATGAAAAACTTTTATGCGCTTTTACGTAGTCAATAACGAAACCGTGTCAAAAAAAACAGTTGGAATAGTACTCGTTTCATGTCTCAGCCTGATCTTTTCCAGGGCTGCGGGCCAGGAGCTGCATATCAAAAACGACCGGATACAAAGAGTGCTCCGCTATGATGGAAGGGTATGGCGGACCGTCAAATTCTCGGGCGCAAGTAAGGAGATTGCTCTATCGGTCAGAAGCGATGAATTTCAGATCCTTCCAATGAATAGTACAGAAGGACTGACAATAACTGATTTTACGGCAGCTGCGACGCCAAAACAGGCTCGTGTAGGCGATACCAGCTTTTGTGAAATTGCCTACCGGCCCAATGCTGCGGCTTTAAAGAACAGCGCCTGTCCGCAAAAATTGATCATCACTTATTTTGCGGTGAAGGGGCAGCCATTTATACGGAAAAAACTGCGGCTGCTATTTGATAAGCCGGCAACGGTGGACCGGCTGGAAGTAGAGCGGTTTGTAAATGGGGATGAACAGTCTGGTGGCGGCCGCGGCGAACCGGTTTTTATAAAAAAACAATGGTTTACAGGGCTGGAGTATCCTGCCGGGTACGGCCGCCGGGGGAATGGCAACCAGCCGGCCAGCTATGGCCGTTACTATGATTCTGTAGGCAATTACAGTTTTATAGACCTTGAGGGGAGGGATGTGGAGCCACACCCCGTAAAGGGCCTGGTACGCCTGATGCATTTTCCGGGATATGCGGCAAAATCGGCAATTGGGTATGAAATCGACAGCAAGGTTTCCGTAACAGGTTATGCGGAAAAGAGCGCGCCGGTTGCGTATGCGTTTATGCAATACCTGGCTACGATCTGGAAAAAACCGGTTTCTTTTCTCAACTATAACAACTGGTTTGATAAATCGGCCAAAGACCTGAGCGGGGATCGTTTTTTGAACGTTTACCGGAAATATAAAAAAGAGCTGGAGCCCTATGGCATCGTGCTGGATGGGATGGTTCCGGATAACGGCTGGCAAAACCGGAAAAGCGTTTGGGAACCTTCCACCGTCTATTTCCCGGGCGGAGACAGGGACCTTATTGCCCTCAGCAATAAGCTGAAAAAAGAAGGAACGCACCTGGGGCTTTGGTTATCATTGAACGGATACACGAACGACATTAAATGGGGTGCGGAAAATGGCTATGCCGCTGCAAAAAGCAACGCTTACTTTAAACAGTATGGCCGTTATTTCAGTCTTTCTGCAGAACAGTATAAAGCGGCCATCCTGAAACGGGTGCCGGAGCTGGCAAAAAAAGCCGACCTTATTTATTATAAGCATGATTTTAATGAGCTCTGTGATCTGGGAGAAGGCCATAACCATCCGCCTACCGACCGGCATGGCCATGAGGCTAACCTGGATGTGGCGTTGCAGGTACTTACCGCAACCCGTGATGCGCGGCCCGGCATTATACAAAACCTTACCAACTGGGTATGGTTCTCACCCTGGTGGCTGCAGTACGCTGATTACCTGTGGATGCTTGCAGGAGATGACGGGAAGAACGGCAATACGCCCGAGTTGTCGGAGAAGGCTTTATTTACCACCGACCGGGATACTTATATCTGGCGGATGTTTGGCAACCCGGCAGACCGGCCGCTGGTACCGGTATCCCGGTTGATGACCCATGGGATCCTTCAGACCTCGGTTAAGGAGAAGGAGTTGCCATTGCGCGATTGGACCGATTATGTGCTGATGCACTATGGCCGGGGCACACTGCTTAAAGAATGGTATATTTCCCTGGATGCCATGCGCCCGGAACTATGGGCATCCCTGGCCGGTATCTTAAAGTGGGCCCGGCAGCATGAACCGCAATTGAATAATGCGGTGTTTGTCGGGGGGCGGCCTGATGAGGGCAACGCTTATGGCTATATTGGCTGGTATAAAGATAAAGCCGTATTAACAGCCCGTAATACCGCGCCGGTAACGCAAAAGCTGCTGATTCCCTTTAATAGTGAGACCGGCTTTTACGGAGCTGCCGGGGCATCTTACAGGGCCCGCGTTACCTATCCTTATGTGGAAGACTACCCGGTTGCGTTTACGGCGGGGAAAACCATTGAAGTGGAACTACCCGGTTATGCAACGATGGAATTTGAAATTGAAAAAGGACGACCGGTTAAAAGCAGCAGGACGGAACCGGCAGCAATCCGCTTCCGGGTACAGGAGCACCAGGGCGATGGTATTGTGAAGATAAAACTGGAAGTGCCCGGGGATATAAGAGCCGGCAGCGAATTACAGGTAACCGGTTATCCGGATCTTCCGCCGCTCTCCATCAACGGTCAGCATTTGGAACCGCAGCGCAGCGCTGTTTCCCAGCTCAATCATTTTGCTAGCTATGCCGTTGCAGGCATGAAGAGCAAAAAGGCAGCGCCGTGGAAAATGGCCGGGTATGGCTTATTGCCCTATGCAGGAAAAGAAGTTGAACTTGAATTCAGGAATGCGGCAGGAAAATTTCACGTATATATAGCCGCCGAGCAGGAAGTAAAAGATAAGCCGGCAAATGCCGGGCACCTGTTGCCCATACAGCAAAACCGGAGACGGCAAACCCTGCAATTGTATTGAGCTGTGCAAACTGGCGGATTTGTATAGAACAAAAAAATAGTTAAATGAAACAATGTTATCCGGGGGCTTTTTTAATAGCATTTCTGTTATTGTTAGGCTGCGGATCGCAAAAAACGTTGCAGAATAGCATCCCAAGACATAAAGGAGATTTTCACATTTTTATATTAATGGGACAATCCAATATGTCAGGGTATGCTTATTTACAAGCGGGCGACAGCATCCCGGTGCCGAGGGTATTTAAGTTACCCACCGTCTATTCCGGCGCGTTGCGATGGGAGCCAGCTGGCCATCCATTGCATAACCGGTTACCATCAGACCGCTTTGGACTGGGGTTGCCTTTTGCAAAAGACTACCTGTTGCACCATAAAAACGTTGTTGTAGGCCTGGTACCGCTTGCATTTGGCGGAGCCGGAATTGATCAGCTGAAAAAGGGAACCCCGGTGTATGATGATTTTCTGAAAAAACTGTCATTGGCCAAAAAAACGGGTACCATCAAAGGATTGCTCTGGCATCAGGGCGAATCGGATACGGTAGATGAAGAAAAAGCCGGTAGCTACGCGTTTAAATTATTTCAACTGATACAGGATGTAAGAAAAGACGTCGGCGATCCGGCTTTGCCGGTGGTAGTGGGCAACCTGGCGGAATTTTATGGTACTTCCAAAGAGCACAACAAACCAGAAAGGGTGGCAAGGATCAATCAAGTACGGGAGGCTCTGCGTACCCTGCCCCAAAAAATAACCAATGTTGCTTTTGTGGAAACTACCGGGTGCAGCTCAATAGATCAGCACAATGTACATTTTGACAGAGCTTCTTACATCCTTTTAGGTAAACGATATTTTGAAGCTCTTTCTAAACTAAAATAGTCATGCTATGCTATGACTGAATTATTAAATAAAAAAATTATGTCATCTAAGTTTAAGATTCTTGCATTCATTGTTTTAAGCATAACCGTCGTTTCTTTTGCTGCGGCCCAGAATTTCGACAAGCAGGCTGCAGAACGTTTGATCCGGCGGATAGTGCCAACCCGTGCTCAACAATTTACAGTGGCTGCCATACCCGCAGAAGATGGTAAAGATGTTTTTGAAATTCAGTCAGATAACGGACGGATTGTGTTGCGGGGGAATAGCGCTGTTTCCATAGCTTCTGCCCTTAACTGGTATTTAAAGTACTATTGTTACGTACAGCGTAGCTGGTGTGGCGACCAAATGGATCTTCCTGCGAAATTGCCAGTGGTTTCACCAAAAGTGCGGCGGGTAACTCCTTACGCAAAAAGATCTTATCTGAACTACTGCACGTTTAATTATTCGATGAGCTGGTGGAACTGGGAACGCTGGGAACAAGAGATCGACTGGATGGCCATGCACGGTATTAATATGCCGCTTGCTGTTACCGGACAGGAGGCTGTATGGCAGAATACCTTGCGCCGGTTTGGAATGAGTGATGCTGAAATACGGGCCTTCCTGGTAGGGCCGGCTTACCAGGCCTGGCAGTGGATGACCAATATAGAAAGCATTTACGGACCACTACCGCAGCAATGGATTAACCGCAGTATTATGTTGGGAAGAAAGATTTTAGAAAGAGAGCGGGAGCTGGGTATGACCCCCATTTTGCAAGGCTTCACCGGGTATGTGCCTGTGGCCTTAAAAAAGCGCCAACCACAGGCAGATATTATAGAAAAACCTATATGGTTCTATGTTGGAGGTCCAACAGCACAGTTAAATCCGATGGACCCGTTGTTTAGCAAAATGACAACAGCTTTTATCGAAGAGCAAACCAAGTTGTTTGGAACTAATCACATTTATGCGGCAGATCCTTTTCATGAAGGGCAACCGCCGGTGAATGGCGATGACTATTTAACCGCCGTTGGAAAAAAGATCTATGAAGCTACAACCGCCGCTGATCCGGAAGCTATTATTGCTATGCAAACCTGGAGCATGCGCAAGCCGATTGTAGAGGCCATCCCGGCTGACCGCATCATCATGCTGGATTTAAACAGCCAGAAATGGAAAGGAAGCCAGGCTTTTTGGGGACGTCCCTGGCTGGCTGGTATCATCCATAATTTTGGAGGTAATACGGCGATGGGGGGAGATTTGAATGAAGTGCTGCAGCGTTTTCCGCGGCTTCTGAATGATAAAAGCGAAACCCGGGATTTATCAGGTATTGGTATGTTCCCTGAAGCAATCGAGCACAACCCGGTTATTTATGAGGCTGCAAGTGAAATGGCCTGGTACTCGCGGTCGCCGGATACCAAAGAATGGTTGTACGGTTATCTGCGGGCCCGGTATGGCCGCCTGGAAAATACAGTGCAGAATGCCTGGGATTTGTTGCTGCAAACTGTATATAGCCAGCAAGCAAGGGTGGAAACGTTCCGGGAGTCGGCAATATGTGCCCGCCCGGCCCTGACGGTATATGGCGCATCGCCCAACGGTTCGCTTAATAGTCAAAAAAACTATCATTTTGCAACCTTGTGGAGTGCGTTAAAGTTGATGACGGCCGCTGGTGAGGCGACAAAGCGTACTGATACCTATAAATACGACATGGTGGATGTAACAAGGCAGTGCCTGGCCGATCTGGCAATACCCTTACAGGCAAATATGGGTAATGCCTACCGCAACAATAAACGGGATAGTTTTGATTTTTACAGCCGGCAGTTTTTGGATTTGATGGATGATTTTGATCGGTTACTCGGCACCCGGAAAGAATTTTTGCTGGGGAAATGGCTTTCTGATGCCAGGTCCATCGGAGTTACTACAGCCGAAAAGGATCTTTATGAAAAAAATGCACGCGGCCTCATTACAATCTGGGGGCCTTATGATTCCAGTGCAATGCAATACGACTATTCTGCGCGTCAATGGAATGGGCTTGTTCGTACTTTTTATAAGCCGCGCTGGGAAAAATTCATTAAGATGCTCAATACTGAATTTAGAAAACAACCGGAGCAGCGATATAGGGAAGTTAATGTTCTTAACCGGTACCGCCGGCCTCGTAACAATGCAAATGATTTTTACAAGATGATCTCGCAATGGGAATCTGATTGGGTTACTCATCCGGGAATTATTACACAGGCCAGGCCTTCTGGGAATGAGGTGCGGACGGTACAAGAACTTTACAATAAATGGTACCCTGTAGCATTGGCACTATATCGTTAATATAAAAGCCTTTCTAATGTTTGGTTGATAACGGTAAAGCCGAAGGGCTTGGCCAATAGTACGATTCCCGTTGCTCCTGTAATTAGTCCAAGCACTTTAATAGGGGTAAACTGTTCTCCCTTAACGAGAACAGCTGCTAAAAGAAAATATGTGTGTTGAATCAGCGGGCAGCTGGAAGGTTCAAAACAAAAAAATAAGAAGGTTGTTCTGCATACCGTTATCAAAGGGAAAAATACTGTTAACTTTCTGTCTGATGGGGGGCAGTACGCTGTTTTTAAAGAATAGGCAGGCAATATTCGTTAGCCCAGATATAGATAAAATAAATACCCAATTTAGGGTATTTATTGAGGGTGAGAGTTTCCGTTACTTTGTACATTGAAAAATGCGCCCTGCTATTTCAAACAGCCAGCGATAACCAAAATCCAATATATATAAATTGTAAGTACAATACCAAAACCCGGGTATCCTAAGGATACCGTTGGCTCTATACGCCAACAGGCAGATACGATAAAAAAAAGCCGGCATTTGCCGGCCTTCTTTTATATAAGGGTTCATCTATCGCATAAACAGCAACTCCCGGTATTTGGGCAGGTACCATTCCCGGTCATCTACCAGCAATTCCAATTTATCCACATGATAGCGGATCTGGTCGAAGAACTGTGCTTTTACCTGGCTCTCGTATGCAATGGCCTTGGTACGGGTATCTTCAATCGCATTGCATATTTTACGTGCCTCAATCATCTGTTCTACCAGGTCGCTGGCTTTATTGATGTGCTCAGAAATCTTATCCAGGATCTGTTTTTGATTCGCATAAGCTTCTTCCGACAGCCCTGCTTCCTTCAACCCCCGGATGTTCTGGCTCAGGAGCGTTTGGTAGCGGATGGCCGGGGGCAAAATGAGGCTGGTAGCCATCTCACCCATAATGCGGCCTTCAATCTGCACTTTCTTGATGTATTTTTCCAGTTCGATTTCGTGCCTTGCTTCCAGTTCAGAAAGGGAGTAGATGCCGTTATCAATAAACAGTTTTTTATTTTTATCGGTAACCATGGCATCCAGGGCCAGCGGCGTTGTTTTCAGGTTGGGTAACCCTCTTTTTTCCGCTTCTTTTTCCCATGCTTCACTGTAACCATCGCCTTCAAAGTGTACTTTTTCGCTGGCAACAATGTATTCCCGGATCACCTGCATGATGGCAATCTCTTTTTTCTCTCCTTTCTCAATCAGGGAATCTACTTCTTTTTTAAACTGTTTCAGGGTTTGCGCCATGATGGTATTTAATACTGTCATGGGGTTGGCACAGTTGGCAGTAGAACCTACGGCGCGGAACTCAAATTTATTTCCTGTAAAAGCAAATGGAGAAGTCCTGTTCCGGTCGGTATTGTCCATAAACAATTCCGGGATGGTTTTGTGAATGTCCAGCTTCAGCATGCTTTCGTCCTGCTCATCCATCTTTTTGGAAACACGCTCTTTTACTTCTTCCAGAACCTGCGAAAGGTATTTACCGATAAAAACGGAAATGATCGCGGGAGGCGCTTCGTTGGCGCCCAGCCGGTGATCGTTGGGAGCTGATGCGATGGAGGCTCTTAAAATATCTGCATAATCGTGTACCGCCTTAATGGTATTTACAAAGAAAGTAAGGAACATTAAGTTGGTCTTGGGGGTCTTGCCCGGTGCCAGCAGGTTGATGCCGGTATCGGTAGCAAGGCTCCAGTTATTGTGCTTGCCGCTTCCGTTAAGACCGGCAAACGGCTTTTCATGAAACAATACCCGCAATCCATGACGGGGGGCGATACGGTTCATGGTATCCATCAATAAGGTATTGTGGTCTACCGCCAGGTTGATCTCCTCATAAATGGGTGCGCACTCAAACTGTGCAGGTGCTACCTCGTTATGACGGGTACGAAGGGGGATGCCCAGCTTGTAACACTCATTTTCAAAATCACGCATAAAAGCATATACACGCTCGGGGATGGCGCCAAAATAGTGGTCGTCCAGCTGTTGGTTCTTGGCAGAGTTATGACCATAAACGGTGCGGCCGGTCATTACCAGGTCCGGGCGGGCATTAAACATACCTTCATCTACCACAAAGTATTCCTGCTCCCATCCCAGGGTAGCGGTTACTTTTTGTACGTTGCGGTCAAAGTAGTTACATACATCCACCGCGGCTTTGTTTAATACATCGATCGATTTTAGCAGCGGCGCTTTATAATCCAGCGATTCGCCGGTATAAGCAATAAATATTGTAGGAATGCAAAGGGTTCTGCCATAACCGATCTCCACAATAAAGGGAGGAGAGGAGGGGTCCCAGGCCGTATAGCCTCTTGCCTCAAAAGTAGCTCTCAGTCCGCCATTGGGAAAAGAGGAGGCATCCGGCTCCTGCTGTATCAGGGCGCCGCTGTCAAATTCTTCAATGGGCGTACCATCGCCCTTCAGTGTAAAAAAGGAATCGTGCTTTTCCGCAGTTGTTCCGGTAAGGGGTTGAAACCAGTGGGTATAGTGGGTAACTCCCTTGGTTTCGGCCCAGGCTCTCATACCTGTTGCGATCTGGTTGGCTACATTGCGGTCAATTTTCTGACCGGCGTTGATAGAAGCTTTCAGACTTTTATAAGCCTCATCACTTAAAAACTTTCTTGCAGTGGCTAAGTTGAACACATGCGATCCAAAAACCTCGGTGATCTTTGGAGTGATCTTGCCTACATCCGTATTGTAGGTATGCAGTTCGGAAATTGCGTTGAATCTTAATGACATTGAAAAATAATTTCTGCAAAAATAATATGAAAACAGATTCTATGTGACAAAATAGTCCATTTTTTACAATTTTTTTTGTCGAATGTCTCTGTTTGAACGGATCTTTTGTTGTGAAAACTATATATTATTTTATTTTAATATTCATTTTTTCAAAAATTCGCTCCCAATGAATATTCATGATAAGTGGGGGGATAAACAAAGGGAAAAGAATGGACCGGTAGCGCACAATGGCGCCGAGGTTGTTGACCGAGAAACCGATCATCAGAACCATACTGATGATAAAGGCCGCCAGGAACAGGCTGAATGGGCACCGTACTGTTTTTTGTTTAGGGAAGATCAATAACAGCAGTACGCAGATCCAGGTAAGCGCTACTTCGAGAAATGCGGGGAGCAGGATGATTTTTTTGACATCGGACAGGAAAGGGCGAAAAAGCACGATGCCGGCGGCCTGTGGCAGCTGCCTTGCAAAACCGCCTATATCCGGGCGCAGCGGGCGCACAGGAATGGAGGTGCTGCCGCCGGTAAGGTGGAGAAAAGCGTTCTGTTTACTGACCACGATCGCAGGGAAATCCAGCGCAGGGTGCAGGTATTTGGCGGTAAAGAAGAATAGAATGGCCAGGCAGTAGAGGCCGGCAAAGAGCCCCGCTTGATGCGCCGGAAAACGCCGTGCCAGCATCCAGGCTGCCAGGGCGGGTAAAAATACCAGCAGCACATGGTTCCGGAGTACAAACAGCAGCAGCAACGCTACCAACAGCAGCAGGTAACTTTTGACGGGGGAGCGCAGGGTGGTGCGGAAATAGGTGATATAAATAACCGTACTTAGGGCCAGAAAGGTAAGCCCATCCTTGTGCAGTCCACTGCTCCAGTATAAAAAGGAAGGGACCATGAGGCATCCGGCAATCAATAACAGGCCGCCCTCCCCCAGGTGTCGCCGCATTGTCCGGTAAAGGGCCACTGCCCCAAAATAAACCAGGAAATTATAGAAAATGATATTGATAAAATAGCTGCCAAAGCTAAAACAGTTGAAGATTGACTCCAGCCGGATAAAGCTGTTGTCCTTAAGGTTGTTCCAGTAAGAAGCATCGGACGCAAACAGGCTGCCGAAGCTGCTGGTGTAAGGATTGTAAAAAAAACTGGTGATATACCGCACGGGGCTGGTAAGCAGGATTTGTGTTTCTTTAAGGCTTTCGGCGTGTAGCGCCCAGGTATCGGTTTGTCCCGGGCCCGGGCCGGAGTACCAGTTGATCCATCCATAAACCAGGCCTGCACCCACTTTTAAGATAAAAAGGAGTACCAGCTGCAACCGCGTTAACCCACTGTTTTTGAAAAACCGGGTTTGCGTAATGCACCAGGAAAACAGGATAAGGTAAACGATAAAAAGAAAAATTTCCACAACCGGGTATTTTAGCAGGTACAATGATAAATCAATAATTGCAAAGATGGTCAAAGCGATGCCACTGAAGCTCGGAAACACAGATTTTTAATACACCCTCGCAAAAGCCTCTGCTACCGGACAGATCCGGCAATCCGGAATCCCCGGCACTTCGATGGCAGGTAGGGGGATTTTCAGTACTTCAGTGTTTCAGTGGCAACCCTGGTATGGCTTTTTTGGGGTGCTGTGTTTGCGGTAGATTGCTAAATGACCGTAGTTTTGTAAATTCGCTGCGATTTTGAAATGCTACTATTTAAATCAGCTATAATTATATAATGGAAATAACGGTAAAAACCGCAGAACAGCTGCGTTTAACGAAAGAAGAATTTGAACTGATCATCAAAAAACTGGGGCGTGTGCCCAATTTTAATGAGCTGTGTGCTTTTTCCGCCATGTGGAGTGAGCATTGCAGTTATAAAAATTCCATTAAATGGCTGAAAACGCTCCCGCGTGATGGGGGCCGCATGCTGGTGGCGGCCGGAGAGGAGAATGCGGGGCTGATGGATATTGGCGGTGGACTGGGTGTGGTGTTTAAGATTGAATCACACAACCACCCCTCTGCGCTGGAACCCTTCCAGGGGGCTGCTACAGGGGTCGGAGGCATTCACCGCGATATTTTTACGATGGGAGCCCGCCCCATTGCGGCGCTGAATTCGCTGCGTTTTGGGAAGCTGAATGAAGCTAAAACCCAGCACCTGCTTGCAGGGGTGGTACATGGCATCGGCCATTATGGCAACTGTTTTGGAGTACCTACCGTGGGCGGAGAGATCTATTTTGACCCCTGCTATCATACCAACCCATTAGTAAACGCCATGAGCGTGGGTATCGTAAAGGTGGGCGAAACGGTATCAGCCACTGCAGAAGGTACCGGTAACCCGGTAATATTTGTGGGCAGTGCCACCGGTAAGGATGGTATTGGCGGCGCTTCTTTTGCATCGGCCGATATTACCTCCGACAGTGTACAGGAACTGCCTGCTGTGCAGGTAGGCGACCCCTTCCAGGAAAAGAAATTACTGGAAGCCTGCCTGGAAGTGATCCAGACCGGGGCCGTAGTAGGGATGCAGGATATGGGTGCCGCGGGGATCATTTGCTCTACTGCTGAAATGAGCGCCAAAGGTGGTGTGGGCATGCGCATTGACCTGGATAAAGTGCCTACCCGCCAAAAAGATATGAAGGCCTGGGAGCTGCTGCTGAGCGAAAGCCAGGAGCGGATGCTGCTGGTGGCGCAGAAAGGCCGCGAAGAGGAAGTAAAAGCCGTATTTGAAAAATGGGATCTGCCGGCCTCCGTTATCGGGGAAGTAACCGATGATGGTTTGCTGAATTTTTATATGCATGGCCAGCTGGAAGCATCTGTACCCGCTGAGGAACTGGTGCTGGGGGGCGGTGCGCCGCAGTACGACCGGGAATATAAAGAGCCGGCTTACCTGCAAACATTGAATACATTTGACAGTTCCGCTGTTGAGCAGCCTGCAGATCTGAAGGCAGTGGCCGAACAGATCGTGGCCCTGCCCTCGATCGCGTCAAAACGCTGGATTTATAACCAGTATGATAGTATGGTGGGTACGGTAAATACTTCTACTAATGCGCCTTCAGACGCAGCCGTGGTCACTATTAAAGGCACAAAAAAAGGATTGGGTGTTACTACCGACTGCAACAGCCGCTATGTATATGCAGATCCGTACAAAGGCGCCATGATAGCGGTAAGCGAGGCTGCACGCAACCTGGTTTGCAGCGGGGCATTGCCGCTGGGAGTTACCAACTGTCTGAATTTTGGTAATCCTTACGATCCTGAAGTGTACTACCAGTTTGTAAACGCTATTAAAGGCATGGGTGATGCCTGTCGCAAATTTGATACACCGGTTACCGGCGGTAACGTAAGCTTTTACAACCAGAACCCGGATGGACCTGTAAATCCTACGCCAACCATTGGTATGGTGGGGCTGCTGGACGACATCGGCAATAAAATGACTCTTGACTTCAAAAACGAGGGAGATGTGATCTACCTGCTGGGGAAACAACCGGATGATCTCGGGAGTTCCGAATACCTGTACCATGTTCACGGCGTTACTCACTCGCCGGCTCCTTATTTTGAGCTGGAGGAGGAATTTGCCTTGCAACAAGCCGTGGCAAAACTGATCAGTAATAAAACCATTGCAGCCGCACATGATATAAGTGAAGGCGGGCTCTTTATCACCCTGCTGGAAAGCGGGTTTAACCGGGAGCTGGGCTTCAACGTTCAAACCAATGCCTCCATTCGTAAAGACGCAGCTTTGTTTGGCGAAGCACAAAGCCGTGTTGTAGTAAGCGTTGCGGCAGATAAGGCAGCAGCGCTGGAGCAGGAGTGTGGGGTGCCTTTTGAAAAAATAGGAACCGTAAGTTCCGGCGCAGTGATCGTTAATGGGGAAGATTGGGGTGCGATCGGTTACTGGAAAGATAAATATGATACCGCCATAGAAGGCTACCTGGCAAAGGAAACCGCCGGGGAAGCTATGGGAGGACTGTAATTTAGTTCAAGGTTTAAAGTTCAACGTTGAACCTTAAACCTTGAACTTTAAACCTGATATAAATGAACATTGCAATCATCGGTGGGGGCAACCTGGGTACTGCCATAGCAGAAGGGCTCATCAAAAGTAAGTTCTGCAAGCCTGGAGCCATAACGATTACGAAAAGAAATCCTGCTACCTTAAAAGAGTTGGGAAAAAAAGGTATTAATATAAGTGCGGATAATGCAGCTGCTGTAAAGCAGAGTGAGCTGGTGATTCTGGCGGTAAAGCCCTTTCAGGTGGCCGCGGTGATTGAGGGATTTAAAAAGCAGCTGACGGCAAAGCACACGGTGGTTTCGGTGATTACGGGTGTTTCACTGACCGATCTGCAGGAAATGATCAAAAAACAACTGCCTGTTTTCAGGGCCATGCCCAATACGGCTATCGCCATTCAGGAGAGTATTACCTGCATCAGCTACGCCAATGCTGATGAGGCCCAGGCCGCTTATGTGGTGGATATGTTCAATACACTGGGAAAGGTAGCCGTAATTGATGAAAAACTGATGGATGCCGCCACGGTATTGGGCGCCTGCGGAACGGCTTTTGCGCTGCGTTATATCCGTGCCAACATTCAGGCCGGTATCGAAATCGGATTTGATGCGAGAACGGCCAACCTGATCGCCGCCCAAACCGCAAAGGGCGCTGCGGAGCTGCTGCTGAAAAATGGCAGCCACCCGGAGCAGGAAATTGATAAGGTAACCACTCCCAAGGGTTGTACTATTGTGGGATTGAACGAAATGGAGCACCGCGGGTTTAGCTCTTCATTGATCCGGGGCGTTATTGCCAGTTATAATAAAATAGCAAAGGATTAAGAAGCTATTTAAAAATAGAATGATTAAAAACCATTGAGGCATTAAGAATAGTTAAGTCAACATATTGCTTAATGTATCTTAACTTAATGGTTATTTTAATCCTGTAATGTTTACTATAAGGCCATTCTTTTATTAAAATTTTGAACAGGCTTTAATTTTTTACCTTCAAGGCCTCCGCTTTTTTGAGATCGGCATCGGCCTGTTCCTGCTTGCCCAGCCGCTGGTAAACAGATCCTCTTATAAAATATGCTTCATTGTTATTGGGCTCCAGTTCAATCCCTTTATCCAGGTCCCTGAGTGTGCGGGTATAATCAGATTGGGCAAAATAAGCGTTGCTGCGCAATTTATAGGCATCGGCATAAGCGGTATCTAAAGCGATCAGTTTTGTAAAGTCATCGACCGCATGCGGGTAATCTTTTTTAATGAAATAGATACCGCCCCGGTTATAATAAACACTTTTATTTTTGGGATCCAGCGCGGTTTTACCGGCCTGGTAAAAACGATCAGGCTGTAAACGGGTTTGCCCATATATAAGGGAGGCTGTAAGCAACAAGCAGGCAAGGACAACTGTTTTGGGGTGCAGCGGGTTCATGTTTTAGGGTGTAAATAACGGGTACCTAAAAATAGGAAATTTCAGGTCATCTGAGGCTGGGATGTTTGGGTTTTAAATCCGGCACCTGAAAACGGTGCAAGCCTGCAAGGGGTGCCATGCCCGGTGGACTGTATCATTTCCGGAGGAAAACAGCCCATAAACCTGCTAACAAAAAAGCCTCAAAAAACAAAATTTTAATTCTGACAGGATTATTTATCTTTGCATGACCTTTCAAATTTTCCACAGGATTTTATGGGTCATAGCGGGCTGATTTTGTTATTCTACTGAGCAATGGATTTTATTCCGGACGAAGTATCAGCAGATCATGCAGGCTGGATATTGTTGAAACAGGTTGATTTTTTTCGTGAAATGATTCTTGTTAGGGAGTAATTTATTGATTTTAATATACCATTATGGCTAAGTATGTATTTGTAACCGGGGGGGTGTCCTCCTCGTTGGGAAAAGGAATTATTGCCGCATCGCTGGCGAAATTGTTACAGGCAAGAGGGCTGCGGGTTACGATACAAAAGTTTGACCCCTATATCAATATAGACCCCGGTACGCTGAACCCCTATGAACATGGGGAGTGTTATGTAACCGAAGATGGGGCGGAAACCGACCTGGATCTGGGGCATTACGAACGTTTTCTGAACATTTTTACTTCACAGGCGAATAATGTAACCACCGGGCGGATCTACCAAACGGTGATCAACAAAGAACGGGAAGGGGCCTACCTGGGAAAAACAGTACAGGTGGTGCCGCATATCACCAACGAAATCAAGCGCCGGATGATGGAACTGGGTACCACGGGCGAATATGATATTGTGATCACCGAGATCGGGGGCACTATTGGTGATATTGAAAGCCTGCCTTTTGTAGAAGCCATCCGCCAGTTGCAATGGGAGCTGCCGGATGAGGATACCGTAGTTATTCACCTCACACTGATCCCTTACCTTAAGGCAGCAAAAGAACTAAAGACCAAGCCCACCCAGCACAGTGTGCGGATGCTAAGCCAGGAAGGGGTACGCCCGGATATTATTGTATGCCGCACCGAAAAGCCCTTAACGCCGGAACTGCGCCGCAAAATAGCCCAGTTCTGCAATGTGCGCCAGGATGCTGTGATCGAATCGGCCGATCAGTCGACCATCTATGAAGTGCCCATGGCCATGTTGCGCGAAAAACTGGATCTTACGGTTTTAAAAATCATGGGACTGGCGGAATACAAGGAACCCGAACTATCGCGCTGGCGTGCTTTCCTGGATAAGTTAAAGTACCCTAAATCCGTGGTGCGGATCGGTCTTATCGGCAAGTACCTGGAGCTGCAGGATGCCTATAAATCAATCCTGGAGGCCTTTGTGCACGCAGGAGCGGTAAATGAATGCCAGGTGCAGATCGTAAATGTGCACAGTGAATATATTACACCGGAGAATGTATCCGAAAAGCTGGGCGGCCTGGAAGGACTGCTGGTGGCGCCGGGATTTGGATTAAGAGGTGTTGAGGGAAAAATCACCGCGGTGCAATACGCCCGGGAAAATGGATTGCCATTCTTTGGTATCTGCCTGGGTATGCAGATGGCGGCCATTGAGTTTGCACGGAATGTGATCGGTCTGAAAGGCGCCAACTCTACCGAAATGGACGAAAATGCTGCCGACCCGGTGATTGACCTGATGGAAAGCCAGAAGACCGTAACTGAAAAAGGAGGTACCATGCGCCTGGGCTCTTATGCCTGTGAGCTAAAGGAGGGAAGCCTGGCCGCGGTCATATACGGAACACAGCAGATCACAGAACGTCATCGCCACCGCTGGGAGTTTAATAACCGGTACCTGGGGGCCTTTGAGCAGGCCGGCATGGTAACCAGTGGGAAAAATCCCGAAAGTGATCTTGTAGAAGTGATCGAACTGCCGGCTCATCCGTTTTTTGTCGGCGTTCAGTTTCACCCCGAGCTGAAAAGCACGGTAGAGAATCCGCATCCTATTTTTGTAAAATTTGTGGAAGCTGCGGTGGTGCACGCTGCTGTTAATCGTGTTCCAGCTAAGAAAAGTGATACGGTAAATGTTGATTGATAAAATATTATGTATAAAATAAGCAGAAGTCGCCTGAATCCCGGGCGACTTTTTTTTACATCAAATCCAGCGGGGCAAATCCCCCGCTTTATCCTATCTTTGCCGGCTCAAAAATATACGTAAGTAATGAATTTTGACCGGAACACAATCATTGGGTTCGGACTTTTAGCCGTACTTTTTTTCTTTTATTTCTACTACAATAACCTGCAGCAGGGAGAACACCAAAAGCAGCAGGCGCGGCAGGATTCTATAGCCAACGCTATGAAACCCAAACCGGATACTGCTGCCTTGCGCCGCGACTCCCTCCTGGCCGACTCCCAGCGGCATGTAACCAGCGCCGGTATGTTTTTAAATGCTGCGCAGGGCAGCGAGCAACTGGTGACGGTTGAAAACGAAGTGTTCAAAATTGTTTTTACCAACAAAGGCGGACAGCCGAAGTATGTAGAACTTAAAAAGTTTAAAAATGCTTTGGACAGTCAGCATGTAAAGCTGGCGGCTACCGACTTTAATAAGATCAGCTATGCCATCAATACTGCGGCGAATCAAAGCGCGCAAACAGCCGATCTGTACTTTAGTAATGGCCGGGTAACACCGGGTCCAGATGGAGCACAGCTGGTTACATTTGAATTGAAAAGAGGGGATAGTGTAAATGCCATTACGCACCAGTTTATTATTTATCCGAAGGATTATAAAGTAGATCTCAATATTAACCTGTCGCAGCCAGGTAGCTTATTGTCGCAGGGAACCATGAATATGGTTTGGCAGTATGATGCGGCCCAGCAGGAATCTGATATCGAATTTGAAAAACAGAATACGCAGATCGGTTATATGGAGGATGGTAATTTCGATTATCATACGATATCCCGGAAGGACCATGTAAACTTTGAAAAAAGCGTAAACTGGATTGGTGTGCGTCAGCGGTTCTTTAATACCTTCCTGGTTGCAAAGGATAATTTTACAGGGGGTAAGATCTCCTGGACGATTCCGCCGGATGCCAGCAAAGAGGTGGTAAAGAGCACCGCCAACATGCAGCTGAAAGTGCCTGCGGGCAATACGGCCACGGTGCCCATGAGTATTTTTTATGGTCCTTCCGATTATAATATCTTAAAGAAATATGACAACGGCTTCAGCAAGCTGGTGAACCTGGGGCAGGGCATGTATGCATTTGTACGCCCGCTCAACCAATATGTGATTGTTCCGGTATTTGATTTTTTCAAAAGTATCGTGAGCAATTTTGGTTTGGTGATTGCCTTGTTAACGTTGGTGATCCGCCTGTTGATATCTCCGCTTACCTATAAGAGTTATTTGAGCGGTGCAAAGATGAAAGCATTGCGTCCCGAGATTGCCACGCTTAAAGAAAAGTTTGGCGGCGATCAGCAGGCAATGAGTATGGAGCAGATGAAACTCTTCCGCGAAGCCGGCGTAAACCCGCTGGGGGGCTGTATACCGGCCCTGTTCCAGATCCCCATCTTCTTTGCGCTGTATAGTTTTTTTAACGCCAGTGTAGATCTGAGGGGCGCCGACTTTCTTTGGGCCGGCGATCTTTCGGCCTTTGACGATCCGATTAAATTTGGTATTCACATCCCCCTGCTGGGAAGTCATCTGAGCCTGTTTACGATTACGGCTACCCTTACCAGTTTGCTGATCTCGATTTACAGCATGAGCATGTCACCGGATCAAAGTAACCCGATGATGAAGTACATGCCGTACATCTTCCCGGTGTTCCTGTTGTTTATCTTTAACCGGCTTCCATCGGCGCTTACCTGGTACTATACGGTATCGAATCTGATCACCCTTGCATTACAATTTGTGATACAGACCTATATTATCGATCATGATAAGATTCTGGCAAAAATCCAGGAGAACCGTAAAAAGCCCAAAACCCAATCCAAATGGCAGGAGCGGTTGCAGCAAATGCAGGAGCAGCAAAAGCAAATGCAGGATCAGCGGAAGAAGAAATAGTGAATAGTCAATAGTGAATAGTTAATAGTCAATGGTCTGAGGATCGTTGACTATTAACATTTATAAGGGATGGTTGAACGTTCCGGTTTAAAGTTTCAGGTTGAAATCTGTTTTTACACTCAATGTACATCTCAATTCTCAGAAGTTGTTTAAAAACAGAATGATTAAAAACCATTAAGGCATTAAGAATAGTTTAGTAGCCGCAGTTCTTAATGAATCTTAACTTCTTAATGCCCGTCCGACTGGCGTCAGCCGGCGGGGTTTTTGAGGGCCTTAATGTCTGTTATACGGAATTTTAATAATGAAAATTTAAACAGATTTTCAGATCCGCTTCGGGCTTGATGGCTGAACGCTGAATGCATGTTCCAGGTTTAATATTTCAAGTTTGACGTTGGGCCGGTTACACACAATGATCCACAGACTATTGCTCATTCACCGTTTTAAGCCGGGTTCTGTTTTCAGATCCCAGGATTCCATCGGGATAACTGAAGACCGCTTTTATGGCGGAAGAACTTTTTCGCGTTTAACATCAAACGTCAAACGTCTATGGTGCATCGACCGAAGTAAAGATCGCCGAACCGGAACGACAGCTTCATTTTCAAATCCCCACATTTTCAAATTTTCAAATTGCCTCAACGGTCCAGTTCCATTTTCAGTTTTTCCTTCAGCTCCTTTACCAGCGGGTATTTTTCAATCATTTTCTGGTATTGCTGTACCGCGGTCATGGGCTTGGGCTCGGCATTTTCCTGAACCTCCCTGTTTTCCCGTTTAATAATATAAAACTGCAGCTGGGAGTTCGATAGCTTTTTTTGCAGGAATTCCGAAGTCTGCGTTTTGCAGGTTTCTATAAACCGGTATTCGATCGCGTTGGCGGTATATACATAAAAGGAATTGGCGTCCAGCACTTTTAACTGTGCCAGATCGAAGCTTTGTGCCGCTGAATTTTTTTGTTCCTTCAACAGTCCTATAAACTCCTGCCAGGCTGCCTCCAGGGTGTCTTGCGTAAGGGGGTGGTCAATCGCTTCTACATGAGTATCTTTAAACTGTTGCCGCAATTTCTCCAGGTTACTGATTTTTTTTGCAGGGGAGGCCTCCTGGTGTGGTGGCATAGGGGATGTGGGAGCCGGGTCGTCAATAATGAGCCGCGCGCCCACCGCTTCCGGTTTTGCCCTGGGTGTTTCTGTTTTGACGGCAGGTGCCGGCTTTAATAAAACGGGCTGCAAACTCCTGAAAGGAACGGAGAGGGTGTTATCCGCTATTTTTTTTTTATTCAGCCCGGTATCGCCGGCTGTTAGTTCGATTGCTTGCTGCAGGTAGCAAAGTTTAATCAGCGTAAGCTCTACATGCAGGCGTTTGTTGCGGGCAGCGCGGTAATTGATCTCCGATTCATTAAGAATATTGAGAGCGCTGATCAGGAACGAAACCGGCGTGTTTTTGGCTGCCTCCAGATAGCGTTGTTTAAAACTTTCCACGGTATCCAGCAGGGCCACTACTTTTTCGTCCTTGCTCACCAGCAGGTTCCGTACAAAGGCGGCAAACCCGTTTAATACCAGGTCGCCCTCAAATCCTTTCCGGTTAATATCATTATACAGCAGCATGGCTCCCGAAAGGTCCTGTTGCAGCATGTTTTCCAGTAATTTGAAATAGTAGTCTTCATCCAGAATGTTCAGATGCTCCAGGGTATTGGCATAGTTCAGCGCTCCATTGGTGAAACTGACAATCTTATCCATGATGCTAAGTGCATCCCGCATGCAACCCTCACTTTTTTGGGCGATGGTCTGCAGGGCCGCCGGCTCTGCTTTTACCCCTTCTTTTTCACAGATGGCTTCCAGGTGTTCTACCGTATCATTGGTGGTGATCCGTTTGAAGTCAAAGATCTGGCAGCGGCTGAGGATCGTGGGAAGAATCTTATGTTTTTCCGTAGTAGCCAGGATAAAAATGGCGTAGGGCGGTGGCTCCTCCAGCGTTTTCAGGAAGGCATTAAATGCCGAAGAGCTCAGCATGTGTACCTCATCAATAATATACACTTTGTAACGGCCGGCCTGCGGGGCAAAACGCACCTGATCTACCAGGGTGCGGATATCATCTACCGAGTTATTACTCGCCGCATCCAGCTCATGAATATTCAGGGAAGTGCCCTGGTTAAAAGAAACGCAGGAGTTACAGGTATTACAGGCCTCCCCATCTGCCGTTGGCTGCTCACAGTTGATGGTTTTGGCCAGGATCCGGGCGCAGGTGGTCTTTCCAACGCCGCGGGGCCCGCAAAACAAAAAGGCGTGCGCCAACTGGTTCTGTTTAATGGCATTTTTTAACGTGGTGGTGATATGCGCCTGACCTACAACGGTGTCAAACGTCTGAGGCCTGTATTTCCGTGCTGAAACAATAAATTTATCCATTAAAAACTCCTGATATTGTCTGACAAATGTAACATAATTGGGGGTGGTTTTGTTGCAGCACCGGCAAATGTGGAAAACTGGGAACGATACCGGAGAAGATGGCCCGGGCATAGGGAAAACAACACTTTTCGCAGCGGCAGCTCACTTGTATACCCGCTGGTATGAAAGCGGGCTCATGCCGGTAATCTGCTTAAAATATTTGTGAAATGAAGCGGAATTTTGAAACCCGCCTTCGCAACACAACCGTTTTATGGGGTGATCGGTTGTTACCAGTTGCCGGCATACATAGCCTATCCGCAGCTCGGCAATAAATTGCGAATAGGTTTTACGGGTGCGTAGCTTAAAATAGCGGCTGAATGCATGGGGGCTTACATGCGCTATCCCGGCAATTTCCTGAAGCGGGATCTTTTTTCTGAAGTGTTTCAGCGTATACTCATAAACCTCATGGATCCTTTTTTCTTCAAAACTTCCTGTACAGATGCTGCTATTTTCCGAAGAAAGGCTGGTAACAGGGCCCCATTCAGCAATCTTGGAAAGCAATGTTACCAGGGAGATGATCCGGTAGGGCCCGTCTGCATGGATGAGGTAATGAAAGGATGGAACCATGGACTGAATGTTCCCCTGGATCAGGAGTCCCCTCCGGGCTCTTTGGAGCAGCAGCCGGATACCATTGTTTTCAGGCAGATCCAGGAAGGCTTCCCCCCAAAAGGCCTCCTGAAAATGAATGGCAATAACATCGATCGGCGTATCATTGTCAAAATACTGTTCATCAAACCTCCAGTAATGGGGAAGGCCGGATCCGATCAAGCACAGGGTACCTGCCGAAAAATAACGGGTATGGTCGCCTATCAGCAAAGTTCCCGTTCCCCGGGCAATATAGATCAACTCTGCTTCCTTATGACAATGCCAGCGGTTATTAACGGGTACCCGGTCTCTTCTGACCTCAAAAGAAGCGCTAGGCGTTGCCATTATTTTTAATGCATGTGGTTTCATACAAATGTCTGTTGACCCCCGAAAATGTAAATGAAATATACGCCGGAATCGGGTTTGTGTATTCACTGATGCCAAGATAGCTTAGTAGTTGGATAATGTTACTACTTTTTTTGCTCTCAAAACATACGTACTTGCAGTCTGTGCAAACGATTGAACAAACCTCCTTAAATTAAAACTATATGACGTATTGCTGTATGAAAAAAAAGCGCAGGCTTATGCAACTGCTGGTCCTGTTTCCGCTCTTGTTTTCACTCCCGGTTTTTTTGCAGGCGCAAAAGAACGTTGCAGTAAAGGGAACGGTGGCGGATGAAAAGGGCAACCCTGTTTCACAGGTGTCGGTTTCGCTGAAAGGCTCAGATCGCGGAACAATGACCGATTCTTCCGGGCGGTTTTCTATTTTGGTGCCCGATGGAAAGGGCTCCCTCATCTTTACCGCTGTTGGTTTTGCCAATTTTGAACAGGCATTGAACCAGGCGGGACCTGTAAATGTGGTTTTAAAACAGGAGCTGAGCGATCTGGATGAGATTATAGTGGTGGGTTACGGAACCCAGCGAAAGCGGGATGTAACCGGGGCCATTTCCTCCGTCAGTTCCAAGCAGATTGAAGACCGGCAGCCCGTTAACTTGTTTGACGCGTTGCAGGGACAGGCTGCGGGGGTGCTGGTAGTGAACGATGGCGGCGGTGCTCCCGGAGCCGAAGGCTCCATCCAGATCAGGGGCGCTTCTACCCTCAACGGGGGCAACGGGCCCCTGTACCTGGTTGATGGTGTTATTAACCCCGATGGCGCCCGCATCAATCCCATGGATATTGAGCGGATCGAAGTACTGAAGGATGCCGCTTCAGCTGCTATCTATGGTGCACGGGCCGCCAATGGTGTCATCATCATTACCACCAAAAAAGGTAAAGAAGGCCGGCCGCGGATCGACCTGAACTATTCCCGCATTTTTGGAAAACTTGCACACAAACTGCCGCAAAACAATTCGGCCGAAGTACGCGAGTTTAGAAGGATCCAGGAGCGGAATCCCGGCACTACGGATTCATTAAACCCGGGCTTTAATTCCGATAACGACCTGCAGCAGATCCTGCTGGGTAATCTTGGAGACCGCCAGCAGGTTAACCTGGGTATCAGTGGCGGACAAAAAGGGCTCAGTTATTATACCGGCGTCAACTATCTTAACGATAAGTCGATCATTCTGAACAGTTATATAAAACGGGTGCAGGTAAGAAGCAATATCGAATACCAGGCTTCGCCGAGGCTCAAGTATGTGGGTAATATTTCCATGATGTGGCAAACCGGTAACGAAGTGCCGATTTCCCGAACGGTGGCCGTTGCCTTTGATCGCCCCTCGTATTCGCTGATCTATTACCCGGATGGCTCGCTGACCAGCTACGTTGGGTCCAAACGTAACCCGGTGGCAAACGCGATATATGAGACCAATAAAACAGACGTATTCTCCATCCAGTTTGCCAACTCACTGCAATACCGGATCACGAAAGACCTGTTGTTCACCACCACGTTTAACGCCATGCTGGATAACCGCCAGAATTTGCAGTTCTCGCCCCGGTATGTTTCAGCCAATAAGGATCAGAACAATGGAGCAAATGACATGCAAAAAGTATTTTCCTGGGAATATCAGTCGTTTTTCAACTATAATAAAACGTTTAACAGCGATCATAACCTGCAGGCCACACTGGGTGTGAGCGCAGATAAGCGGCGATACGACAGGGAACACTCCGAATATGCCAATGTGGTGAGTGAGGAAATATTTATCACACAGCCTTCTTACCTGACGGCTTCCAAAACCTATTCGGATGCCGACCTTACCGCGGGGGCAAACCTGTTTGCCAGAGCAAACTACAGCTATAAAGGAAGATACACGCTGGCTGGTATTTTCCGTCGTGATGGTTCTTCCCGTTTTGGCACCGAGTCCCGCTATGGTAACTTTTATTCCGCATCCGCAGGATGGCGGTTCTCGGATGAAAAATTCATGTATTGGGCCAAAGATGTATTGACGGACGGCCGGTTCCGGATCGGTTTTGGCCAGGTGGGTAACGACCGTATCGGTTCTAACGATTATCTGAATAAGATCACCTTCAACGGAAGCTATGCAGGAGTGGGCGGCGCTTATACTACCGCTACTTTCGGAAACGAGCGTGTGCATTGGGAAACCACCCAGCAGCAAAATGCCGGCCTGGATCTGACCTTCTTCCGCGGAAGGCTGACCTTTACTGCTGATTATTATATCAAAACAACAAAGGACCTCCTGTATGAAAAGGCGCTTCCGGGCGAAACCGGCTTTGATAATTTGAAAGTAAATATTGGCACATTGGAGAACCGGGGGCTGGAGTTCTCCGCCAAGGGAACGCCGGTGTTTGCAAAGGGTAGTAAGGGGCTGACCTGGGAAGTAGGTGGAAATATTTCTTTTGAAAGAAGCAGCATTAAAAAGCTGGGCGATGGAATGCCGTTCATCGTAGCCAATAAATGGTATATTGAAGAAGGCGGAAGGATCGGTAATTTCTTTGGTTGGAAAAATCTTGGAGTATATGCCTGGAATGAATCCAACGCATATACCGATAACTGGGACCGGCTTACGGTGGTGCTGGGCACGGATGGGAAGCCGTTGTATGAAAACGGGAAACCCGTATACACGTTTAACGGACAGCCTTATGCCGGGGCTGTGCACCAGATGTATGATCCGGGCGGTAAGCTGCGTGGAGGCGATGTGATCTGGGAAAATAAAAATAAAGACAGCCTGATCGATGACCGCGACCGGCAGATCCTCGCTAATGCACAACCCAAGTTTTATCTGGGTATCCTGAATAACCTCAATTACGGGCAATTTTCCCTGTCGTTCCTGTTCAATGCATCTTTCGGCGCTCATGTATACAATGCATTGCTGGCGGCGCAAAGTTACCCGTCCAATACCGGGGCCGGAAGCCCCGAAATGGTTTATAATGTTTGGAGAAAGCCGGGCGATATAGCCAGGTATCCATACTACCCCGATTTTAAAAACAGGGGAAACGAGAAAAAGGATGCCAACAGCATCTTCATTGAAGACGCCTCTTTTATCAGGCTCTCCAGCCTGCGCCTTTCATATATGTTCCAGCCCGCCTTAACCCGGAAGATACTCCTGAAGGGTGCAACGGTTTATGTGTATGGCACCAACCTGCTTACCTGGACCAATTACAGGGGATACGATCCTGAATTCAGTGCGTCTAATGTATTGCAGCCAGGTTATGATAATGGAAAGTATCCCAAAAGACGGGAGTATGGGTTTGGAATCAATGTTAACTTTTAAAATGACAAAATGAAAAAGCTGAGTTATATCATTATCGTTTGCGCTATTGCTATATGCGGGGGCTGCAAAAAATTTCTCAATCTTTCGCCACAGGCAGAAGTAGCCCAGAATAAATTCTATAAAACTTTATACGATGTAAATGCCGCTGTTGCGGGTATGTATTCCGGTTTTCAGCAGCAGATGGTGGGCAGCGATGGCAATTACAAGGAAAGCGCATTGTTCTGGGGCGATTACCGCTCTGATAATTTTGACCGTTTTTTGAGCTATACCTCAGTTACAACTACAGAGGTAACGATGAATGCACTGACAACGGATAATGCCTTTTCCGACTGGTCGGGCTTATACACCGTAATTGGTAGAGCGAACGCCAATATCAAATACATTCCGGGCGCTGCTGTTACCGATAGCCGGGTTACCGAGGCCGTTATGAATAAGGCCCTGGCCGAAAGCTATGCCATGCGTGCTGTCTGCTATTTTTATATTGTAAGGGTGTGGGGCGATGCTCCTGTCTGGACCCTTCCGATGGAGAGCCTGTCGGATTCGCTTGAAAGGCCCCGCACAGCAGCAGCGAAGGTGATTGATGAACGTATTATACCGGACCTCACCAACGCGTATGCCCTGGTTACAAAAAATCAGACCGCTTCGGTATGGACACTTGGTGAAGGCGCTATATGCGCTATCCTGGCAGATGTGTATATGTGGAAGCATGACTATGCCAATGCCATTGTATGGATGAAGAACCTGTTTAAGGCCAAAGGCCCTACCGGTGCTTTATATGCCGGCGCAAGCGGGGCCAATCTTCAACCCCAGGCCACCTGGAAAAACCTGTTTGTTGTGCCCAATTCCAGCATCGAGTCGATCTGGAGCATTCATTGGGATTTCCTGAAGAATGATTGCGCCTGCATGACCACGTCCTGGACCGCCAATAACAAACCCATTACAATGGATGTCGACCTGTATAACAGCTGGGTGATACCACAAACCGTAGCAGCACCCGCACCTGTAGATATCCGCCCCAAGCAAACGATTGATCCTTATTCGGCCGGCAACGACCCCACCAGGTCCAACCGCGACCGGTTTATCAAATGGTACGCTTCTCCTGTTAATCCAACCAAGGCTTCCACATCGGCGGAACTGGCAACCTATTATTTTAAGGAAGCGCCAGTGTATTTGTCGATGTACCGGTTAGCCGATATTTACCTGTTATATGCAGAAGCATTGAATGCAACGGGTGAACTGGCAGAAGCGCTGAAATACCTCAATTTTGTTCGGGTACGGGCAGGGCTGCCGGCCTATGTGGCGAACACGGCCCCGGTTGCGGATCAGACTTCAATGGCGGATGCCATCCTGAAGGAACGCCAGATGGAGCTGGTAGGGGAAGGCAAAAGATGGTTTGATCTTGTGCGTACCGGTAATGTGGTAAAGATCATGGACCCTATATTGAGAAGAAGGCAGATTGCGGCCGGAACTCCTGCAGAGGAAGCCATTGGATTCAGCGATCAGCGAAGAATCTTATGGCCCGTCAACCGGAGCGTATTGAATGCGAACAAAAAACTCGTTCAAAATCCGGGTTACGGTGGGTAAAAACAGACAGACCCGGCAGCGTGTGCGCGTCCTGCCGGAGTATTGAAAATAATAAAATATAAACAGATGAAAATATTCAAAGGCATTATGAACAGCGTCCTGGCGCTTGGCGTAGCTGCAATTTTTTTGCCGGGATGTAAAAAGCTGCTGGGGTTAAGCCGGCAGGAGAACTATGATTATAAAAAGGAAACGCTGGACCCCAATATCAAAATGACGGCCAAAGAGTTTTTGCTGAAGAGGGCCGATGGTACCACCGAAGCTCCCAATGATACCGTATTCCGGTGGATGAAAAAGGGCCTGGATTATTGCGGGTTTGATCTTTCCGAATACGAAAAGACCGGGAGAACATTTATATTCCTGCACAATGATGCCGTGCGGGGCTTTAATACTTCGGGTGTAATGGATAAGGGATTGTTCTTTACCTTCCCCATTGTGAACCTGGATGGGAGCGGTAATCCCATCATCAACCCCACCACCGGTCTGCCGCAAACACACCCGGCCACCAAATGGGAAGATTATTCAAAAGAAACCGTGAAGAAGTTTTTCCTATATCTTATTGGGGAGGGCATACACAATTATTACGATCTGAACGCAGAAGATCAATCAATACAATCGCTGCTGCCCCCCAATAGCACGGCTACAAAGGAATCTATGCTGGGTTACTGGGACCCCTCGTTGCCGGGCTTCAACGGAGCAGGTGGAAGCGGGTTTGATCCGCAGGGAAAATTTACTTTACGTATACAGAATAATGCCGATATTGCCCCCATTGTGTTTAATAACCGCACCAACAGCCGGTCCATCGGGTTTGTGGCTACCAATGGTGTTGTGCATGTATATGGTGCGGCGCTGTATCCTTCGAAATAAATTTTTGACACTATGTTTTTTGGATCATTCGGAAAAGGTTTTTTCTCAAGTATTTCAAAACAAAAACGAAAGTTATACAAGCCGGCACTTTTTCCGGCGGGTATTTTAGCGGCCCTGTTGTTGAGTATGGGCGCTGCAGCGCAGCAGGCTACCCGTCTTACCCATAACTGGCAGTTTCTGAAACAGGACCTGGGTGGTATATGGGAAGCCGTAAGGCCGGTGAAGGCCGGAAATCCGGAAAGCGTTCCGTTGTGGACCAATGTTATATTGCCGCATTGTGTGAACGCAAGGGATGCTGTGGACCCCGATGAAAATTACTATCAGGGCCCGGCCTGGTACCGTACACAGCTCGCTGTTAAAAATCCCTATGCAATCGGACGTACCCTCCTGCATTTTGAGGGGGCCGGACAAAAAACAGAAGTATACGTATATACAACGAAGGTGGCCACACATGTGGGCGGCTATGATGAATGGACGGCCGACATCACGGATGCGGTAAACGCTTTTCTGAAACAGGATAGCCTGGTAAAGCAATTCAAAGGAAAGGTACCGGTGTCCATTCGCTGTGATAATTCGCGCGACCTGGAAATGATCCCTTCGGATCTTTCCGATTTTAACCTTTATGGCGGCCTGTACCGGTACCTCAACCTGGTGTATGTGCCCGCTGTATCCCTGGATAAAGTATTTGCGGAAGCGGCGGTAGACAAAGGAGGTAAATCGGGCACTATTAATGTGCGCACACGGCTGTACAACCCATCGATGCTTACCGGCGAAGCGGCGATGACCCTGCAGTTGCTGGATCCCAACGGAAAAGAATTACAAAAGATCAGCAGGAAGAACCAGGAATGGAGCACTGAATACCGCTTTGATCAACTAAAAGTAAACCGGCCGCAATTATGGTCGCCTGAGGCCCCGGTATTGTATACCCTGGTGACTTCCATCCGTACTGCCGGTGGCATTTATGAGGAGCGGACGAAAATAGGATTCCGGAACTTTGAATTTGTTAAACACGGCCCTTTCCTGCTCAACGGCAAACGCCTTTTATTGAGAGGCACCCACCGGCACGAAGATCACGCCGGTGTGGCAGCCGCCATGACGGAAGAACTCATGCGTGATGAGATGATCTCCATGAAGGAAATGGGGGTGAATTTTATCAGGTTGGGGCATTACCAGCAATCGCGGATCATCTTGAATTTATGCGACAGCCTGGGTATCCTGGTATGGGAAGAAATTCCCTGGTGCCGGGGCGGACTGGGTGGCGATGTGTACAAAGAGCAGGCAAGACGAATGCTGCGCAATATGATTGAACAGCATTACAATCATCCTTCGGTGATCATTTGGGGCCTGGGCAATGAGAACGACTGGCCCGGTGATTTTCCGGAGTTTGACAAAGAAAAGATCCGGCAGTTTATGAAAGAGCTCAACGATCTTTCGCATCGCCTGGATCCATCGCGTAAAACGGCTATCCGCCGTTGCGATTTTTGCAGCGATATTGTGGATGTATATTCTCCATCCATCTGGGCCGGCTGGTATCGCGGTATATATACAGAGTACAAGGAAGTAACCAAAGCAGAATTTGATAAGGTAGATCATTTTTTACATGTGGAATGGGGAGGCGACAGTCATGCCGGACGGCATTCAGAAAATCCGGATAAATCATTGCAGAACATCAAAGCAACCGGCAATGCCGATGAACGTGCCGGGGATGCGTCATTATATGGCGGGGCCGCCCGCGCCTCAAAAGATGGCGATTGGAGCGAAACCTATATCTGCAACCTGGTAGACTGGCATCTGAAAGAGCAGGAAACCATGCCCTGGCTTACAGGTGCGGCACAGTGGCCCTTTAAAGATTTTTCGACACCGGTACGTCCGGATAATCCCGTTCCGTATATGAACCAGAAGGGCGTAGTGGAGCGGGATCTTACCAAAAAAGAAGCATATTATGTGTTCCAGTCTTACTGGACCAGTAAGCCGATGGCGCGTATTTACGGGCATAGCTGGCCGGTGCGCTGGGGCAATGAGGATGAAGAAAAAATGATCAAAGTGTATTCCAATTGCGATGTGGCTGAGTTGTTTGTAAACGGGAAATCCTTTGGCGCTAAAAAAAGAAACAGCCAGGATTTTCCTGCTGCCGGCCTGCGCTGGAATGTGCCGCTGCAAAAAGGAATGTATGAAGTGAAGGTGGTGGCCAAAAAAGGAAAGGAAACGGTTACAGATGCCATCCGTTTTGAATACCAGACCGAAAAATGGACAAAGCCCGCGCGGCTGGAGTTAATAAAAATAAAAGATGAAGGGGGGATTGTTACCCTTCAGGCACAGCTGTTGGATGATAAAGGGGTACGCTGCCTGGATGCAACCGATTGGGTCCGTTTTGGATCAACAGGAGATGGAAGGCTCTTGGATGACCTGGGTACATCATCGGGGTCCAGGTACGTACAGGTTTATAACGGCCGCGCGCTCATCAGCGTGAAGAAAGGAAAAGGCCGGCTGGTGGTAAGTGTAAAATCCGGTAAATTGCCCCTGGCATTTCTGGATCTGTAAAAACGGTTGGGAACCATCAATGAAGAAGCATTAAGCGACATTCCAGCGATGTACTGATTGATACTTAATGTGCCTTAATCTTAATGGTTAAAACATAACGTGATAAATTTTGTAGAAAGCAACATACAATATTGGATGGAATGAAAAGAGTATTGATCATCTGTTTAGCAGCTATTTCAGGTGGAGTATTGCAGGCACAAACCGGGAATACCGGTAATGCACTCAAACTCTGGTATGCGCAACCGGCTGCCATCTGGGAGGAAGCCCTGCCGCTGGGGAATGCAAAAACCGGCGCCATGGTGTTTGGCGGTATTGTAAAGGAGCGCTACCAGTTAAATGATAACACACTTTGGTCGGGCGCTCCCAACCCCGGTAACCAGCCGGAAGGACCGGCCATACTGGAAAAAGTAAGGGCATTGATTTTTGCCGGAAACTATGACAGTGCGGCCGTGGTGTGGAAAAAAATGCATGGACCTTATTCAGCCCGTTACCTGCCGCTGGCAGATTTATGGCTGAACTTTTCATTAAAGGACACACAGGCTACGGAATATTACCGGGATCTGGACCTGACCAATGCCACGGCCACGGTACGCTATAAGGCCGGGGGCGTACAGTATACAAGAGAAGTCTTTATCAACCATCCCGATAAGATTATGATGATCCGCATCACTGCTGATAAAAAAAATGCTATCAGTTTTGCGGCCGGACTTACCAGTAAATTGAAGTATCGCACAGAAAACAATGGAAAGGATTTGTTGGTGCTGAAAGGTAAGGCCCCAAAATTTGTGGCCAACCGGGAGTATGAGCCGCAGCAAGTGGTGTACGATGATTGGAATGGGGAAGGAATGAATTTTGAAGTGCATGCAAAGATCATCGCCGAGGGCGGATCGGTAAACCGCAAAGACACTGCCCTGGTGGTGTCCGGCGCCAATGCCGTAACCATTTATCTGGCGGAAGCCACCAGCTTTAACGGGTTTGATAAATCACCGGGTAAAGAGGGGAAGGATCCGGCTGTTGAGGCTACAGCGGTATTGAATCAGGCATTGCAAAAAAAATACGGACAAATACGGTCGGCGCATATAACCGATTACCGGTCCCTGTTTAACCGGGTAACGATCGACCTGGGCGCTGATGCTACCCGTTTGAAACTGCCTACAGACGAACGGCTAAAGCGCTTTGCAAAAGCGCCGGATGATTTTGCATTGCAAAGTCTTTACTACCAGTTTGGGCGTTACCTCATGATTGCGGCTTCACGTCCGGGTGGGCGGCCTACCAATCTTCAGGGCATCTGGAACGATCATGTACAGCCGCCCTGGGGTAGCAACTATACCACCAATATCAATACGGAAATGAACTATTGGCTGGCGGAGAACACCAACCTCTCCGAATGCCATCAGCCGCTGTTTGATTTTATGAAAGAGCTGGCGGTAAATGGAGCGGTTACCGCAAAAACAAATTATGGTATTACGGAAGGGTGGGTGGTACATCACAATTCCGACCTCTGGGCCAAAACATCACCGCCCGGGGGGCAGGGATGGAACGATCCGCGGGGCATGCCGCGCTGGAGCTGCTGGCCCATGGCGGGTGGCTGGTTCTCTACCCATTTGTGGGAACATTATCTTTTTACCGGCGATAAAAATTTCCTGCAAAAAGAAGCCTATCCATTAATGAAAGGTGCGGCGCAGTTTTTCCTGCATTGGCTGGTAAAAGACCCTGCATCGGGTTATTGGGTTACCAACCCTTCCACTTCGCCCGAGAATACCATAAAAATAAAAGGAAAAGAATACCAGCTCACCATGGCCAGTACCATGGATATGTCCATCATTCGGGAATTATTTACTGCGGTGATCAAATCGGCGAAGATACTGGGTACCGATGCGGCCTTCGCCGGTGAACTGGCAGCTGTAAAAAACAAACTTTATCCCTATCATATCGGTCAGTACGGCCAGTTGCAGGAGTGGTTTAAAGACTGGGATGATCCAAAGGATAAGCACCGGCATTTATCGCACTTGTTTGGTCTATATCCCGGAAGCCAGATCAATGTAAAACAAACACCGGAGCTGGCTGCAGCGGCCAGGCAGTCGCTCATCTTCCGGGGAGATGTAAGCACGGGCTGGAGCATGGCCTGGAAGATCAATTGGTGGGCGCGGCTGCAGGATGGCGACCATGCCTATAAGATACTCAGCGATGCTTTTAACTATATAGATCCAGGTGAAAAAAAGGCAGAGATGGGCGGTGGGGGTACCTATCCCAATCTGTTTGATGCGCATCCGCCCTTCCAGATCGATGGGAACTTTGGAGCCACTGCGGGCATTACGGAGATGCTGTTGCAAAGTCATAACGGGTATATGGCATTGTTACCCGCATTGCCTTCTGTATGGAAAAAAGGATTTATAAAAGGAATCAAAGCAAGAGGCAACTTTCAGTGGGATATTGCATGGGCGGCCGGCCGGTTGGAAAGGGCCACCGTTTTATCCGGTTCCGGCGGCAATTGCCGGGTACATACTTCAATACCCGTAAGGGTAACGGAGGTAAAGGTCGCACCGGCAACGGGAGCAAATCCCAATTTCTTACTTACGGCTTATGGTAAGCCGGCTTATGAAAAGAATAAGGAGGCAAAGCTGGTGAGCCTGCCGTATGAAAAAGGTTATACCATCGATTTTAAAACAGAAAAAGGTAAAAAATATACGATCATACCCTTATAAGAGCATTATGTTTTACAGGATTATTTCATTTTGTTTATTCGTTGCTTTATGGAGCGGGATTGTCGCACAACCCATCAGCTGGAGCGCCGTGGCTCCGGGCGTGTGGAAAGGCGTTGTAGGTAAACCGGAAGCCTATGATCTTTTAAAGGCAGCCGGCGCCACACCGGCTGCCGGTTTGAAGAAGATGAGCGAACAGGATTTCCCGTTTTCAAAAGCTGATATTTCCGGAGCGGTTTCCGATGGTAAAACCTACCTGCGGTTTCCCCTTGATAAAGGAGAGCAATTGTTTGGTTTCGGGTTGAACTTTCAAACCGTGCACCAGCGTGGCAAAATACTGCAGTTGCATGTAGATCATTACGGTGGCAAGGACAACGGTCGTACCCATGCGCCGGTGCCTTTTTATGTTTCATCAAAAGGTTACGGGGTATTTGTGAATGCCGCGCGGTACATCAACGTATATGCGGGATCGGGTGTGCGTAAGGATAGCAAACATCCTCCGGTAGAAAAAGATCGCAATACCGACAAGAGCTGGAGTTCGCGACCCTATTCGGATGCAGTGGAATTGCTGGTGCCGGCGCCGGGCACGGAAGTATATGTTTTTGCCGGCCCAACGGCATTGGATGCGGTCCGCCGTTACAACCTGTTTAATGGAGGAGGCGTGCTGCCACCCCGCTGGGGGCTGGGTTTTACACAACGGGTACGATCGCTGTTTACGGCAGATGAAGTAAAGCAGGAAGCCGATTCCTTTGCGGTAAGGGGATATCCGCTTGATTTCATCGGACTGGAACCCGGATGGCAGAGCCGCTCTTATCCCGGAACTTTTGAATGGGATAAAACACGGTACCCGGATCCTGCGGCCTTTGTAAATGAAATGCTGGATAAGCGAATCCGTTTGAATCTTTGGATCAACCCTTATGTATCAAAGTCGGCTCCTTTTTACAAAGCCATCACCCCGTATACAGGTTCGCATACCGTATGGACGGGCGAAGTGCCGGACTTTACCATTCCCAAGGCACGCGATATTTTCTTTGGTCAGTTAAAAAAAGACCAGGTGGATATCGGTGTAAGCGGGTATAAGATTGATGAGGTAGACGGGTATGATTATTACCTGTGGCCGGATGTGGCTACGTTCCCTTCAGGATTGTCTGGAGAACAGATGCGTCAGACCTATGGAGTATTGGCGATGAAAAACAGTATTGATCTTTTTAAAAACAGGAATGAACGGACTTATGGCCTGGTAAGGGCTTCCAATGCGGGTGCCAATAGTTATCCGTATGTGATTTATAACGACTATTATAACCACGAAGATTTTATTACCGCGCTTATTAACAGCGGGTATATCGGTGTTTTGTGGACGCCCGAAGTACGTGCTTCAAAAACGGCGGAAGAATGGCTGCGCCGTTTCCAGACTGTAATCTTTTCGCCCATGGCCATGATCAACGCCTGGTCCAGCGGCACCAAACCCTGGTCCTACCCGGAGGTGGCGGCGCAGGTAAAAGAACTATCGTTGCTGCGCATGCGGATGATGCCTTACTGGTATTCCGAATTTGCGAAGTATCATTTTGAGGGCACACCGGTGTTCCGGGGCATGAGCCTGGAACCGGGTTACCAGGCAACAGCCAATAGTGCGGTTAAAAACAACCTGGAGGATAATCCCTATTTAGAAGCAGTAAGCAAAGAGGTAAAGGACCAGTATATGGCGGGAGAATACCTGCTGGTAGCGCCATTGTTTACCGGTCAAACTTCAAGAAAAGTGGTATTGCCTAAAGGACGCTGGTATGATTTTTATACCGGGGCCTTTGCCGGCGATGGAGAAGTGATCACTGTTACGCCGGGTCTGGATAAAATACCGGTGTATGTAAAAGATGGAGGGGTGATCCCCATGATGCCGCCACTGCTGCATGCGCCAAAGGCCGGAGAAAAAGTAGACCTGGAGATCCGCGTATATGGCAAAAAAATCGGCAGTTACCGGCTGTATGATGATGATGGGGAAACCTTCAATTATGAAAAAGGAAGCTATGATTGGAGAGCCGTGTTTATAGAAAAAGATGCTGAAGGGAAATTAAAGGGCAGCATTGAACCCTCGCATAAAAAGGAGGTCCAATCATTCGGTAAGATCACCTGGAAGTTTATGACCGCCCAGTAACCACGAAGACAGAAATACACAAAAACACACGAAGCGTTGTATTGCGGGGTGATCACTGAAGCGTCTTGGTGTTACTTAGTGTCTTAGAGCCTTAGTGGCGAAAACCACGAAAACCGGAATATTCTGGAACCACAGCGGACCGTTAAAACCAGCATATTGATGAAATTAAGAATAATATATATCGTTTTACTCGTGGCGTTGATACAGCCACTGCTGCTTCATTCGCAGGATCTGGCACAGGTAAAAACCGTTTTAAAAAAACAGGTACTGGCAAAAGCGGCTTGGGCGATGCAGCAACAACCCGAAACGGTAACTGCTCACCGGGCATCGCGCAGCGCCGGGGGAATACATGATTTTTATAGTGAAGGCGATTACTGGTGGCCCAACCCGGCAAGTGCGGACAGTCCCTATATTCAAAAAGACGGACAAACAAACCCCGATAATTTTGTGGCGCACCGGCTGGCGATGATCCGTTTTAGCCAGGTCGTAGGCGCGCTGGCTTCGGCCTATCGCATCAGTCCGGAAAAGAAATATGTAAAGCAGGTATTGGCACATTGCAGGGCGTGGTTTGCGGACACCGCTACGCTAATGAAGCCCAGCTTGCTGTATGCGCAGGCCATAAAAGGAAGGGTCACAGGGCGCGGTATTGGTATCATTGATGCCATACAACTAATGGAAGTGGTGCAGGGTGTATCCGTAGTGGAGCAGGACGCGGCCATGGACCAGCAGGTACTGGCTGCAACCAAAAAATGGTTTACTGATTTCTTACAATGGCTTACCACCCATCCCTATGGCAGGGATGAAATGAATGCTGCAAATAATCATGGTACCTGTTGGGTAATGCAGGTGGCGGTATTTGCAAAGTTTACCGGCAACGAGGAACTGATGCAGTTTTGCCGCAACCGGTATAAAACAGTACTGCTGCCCAACCAGATGGCGGCGGAGGGTAGCTTCCCCAAAGAACTGGCGCGAACCAAACCCTATGGGTATTCCCTGTTTAACCTGGATGCCATGACAACCATCTGCCAGGTGCTGTCTTCAAAAACAGATAACCTGTGGAACTATCAGACTGCAGATGGACGTTCCATAAAAAAAGGTATTGCATTTCTTTACCCCTTTATCGCCAACAAAGATAAGTGGCCTTACAAGCAGGACGTAATGTATTGGGATAACTGGCCCGTGGCCCAGCCGGCGCTGGTGTTTGGGGCTATTGAATTTAAAAACAGTAATTGGTTCAAAACCTGGCAAAGACTGGATCATGCACCCGAAACAGAAGAAGTGATCCGGAACCTGCCTGTAAGAAACCCATTGATCTGGATAGACGTTAGACGTTAGATATTAGACCTTAGACATCGTGGCAATAGTTCCTGGTCTAAGGTCTCTTTTAAAATCTACAAACAAGTTAAATGAAAAAAATAACGTTCCTTTTTTTATGTGCATCCTCACTGTTTTCCGCATTTGCACAGGTTGCAGGAGATGAAGACAAAGACATGTACAACAAAGGGCAACAGCGCGATCAGCAGGCCGTTACTGAAGCGGTAAACGGTTGGTGGACACAGTCCATGAAAACGCATGAGGAGCGGATTGCGTGGTGGCGCCAGGCGAAGTTTGGGATGTTCATCCACTGGGGGATTTATTCCCTCCCGGGTGGGGAATGGAAGGGGAAAAAAGTGGGAGGGTATGCGGAGCATTTAATGCGTAAGGAAATGATCACCCGTAAAGAATACCTGGAACTTGCACACCGGTTCAACCCCGTGTTGTTTAATGCCGATGAATGGGCAAAGGCTGCAAAGGATGCGGGTATGCGTTATATGATCATTACCGCCAAACATCACGATGGATTTGCTATGTATCCCTCGGCTGTGTCTGATTTTAATATTCATGATCAAACGCCTTTTAAACGGGATCCCCTGGCCGAGCTCTCCGCCGCCTGCAAAAAACAGGGAATCAAATTCGGGTTTTATTATTCGCATGCCTTTGACTGGGAACATCCGGATGCACCGGGCAACGACTGGGAGTATAACAATCCTGGTGGCGATAAGAATCTGTTTGGCGGACGCAACTGGTTTGATCAGCACCCTGAGTTGCTGCCCAAAGCTGTAAAGTATGTAAACGAAAAAGCGATTCCGCAGATAAAAGAGTTGCTTACAAAATACCACCCGGATATCATCTGGTTTGATACGCCGCACAAACTGCCCTTCTCCGAAAACCTGCGCGTGTTGAAGGCGATACGCGAAACCGACCCCAATGTGGTAGTGAACGGCCGGCTGGCAAGGAACGCCGCACGCAATTATGGCGACTATCTGAATACCGCTGATCGCCCGGCGGAGTTTGCACCGGTTGCTGCTGAAGATGAGGATAGCTGGGAAGCCATCCCAACCACCAATGAAAGCTATGGCTACTCCCGGTACGACGACAGTCATAAATCCGTTTCCTTTTTTATACAATTGCTGGCCAAAGCGGCTTCGCGCGGCGGTAACCTGTTGATGAATATCGGCCCTAAGGGGGATGGTGCTATAGATATAAAAGACCTTGCCATTTTAAAAGGTATTGGCCGCTGGACAAAGAAAAATGGAGAAAGTATTTACGGCGCTGCAAAAAGCCCCCTGCCGCTTCAAAACTGGGGCGTAAGTACAATGCGCGGCCATAAGATCTACCTGCATATATTTGATTTTCCGGCAGACAGGAAGCTATATGTAGGCGGACTGCAATCGGATATCAGCAAGGCATACATACTTGCGGGGAACAAAGCCGTAAATACAACACGCCTTGGCCCGGAGGATCTGCTGGTTGACTTGTCGGGCGTTTCAAAGGATACAGCCAATACGGTAGTGGTACTGGAATTGAAAGACCAGGCCAGGACGAACCCCGTGTTCTTCGTTGCCCCCAATATACCCCTTACCCGGCTGCTGGCTTTTGATGCGCAGTTGCAGGGCAAAGGATTTGGTTTTGGAGATGGAAAGGCCAACCGTTACTATGTGGAGGGCTGGAAGTTGCCGGAGCAGCAATTGATGTGGAAGGTACGTACCATGGAGGCCGGGCAATATGACGTGGTTATTAAGTATGTAACCGGGAAAGAATGTGATGGTAAATATAAATTAATGCTGAATAATACCACTTCGATTGAAGGAAAAGTGCAGCATGCCAACAGCGGCGTCATTACGGAAAAAATTGGTAAACTGGAGCTGAAACAGGGGGTGAATACCCTGACATTGAGCCCCGAAATAATTTCCGGTACAGAGCTGATGAAGTTGCTGGAAGTTCAGCTGGTGCAGACAAATGATAGAAGAATAAACAGCAAATAGGAAATCAGAAATAAATGCCCCGCTGGGCAACCCTTTTGTATGAGAAAAACAGGAATCATTATTGCCTTTGTTGCAGCCACATTAACGGGAGCAGCGCAAAAAATAAATACCGCAGAGGTGGTAAAAGACGCCGAAAAGCAAACCACTATAATGCTGCGGGAAATAGCCACCGCAAAGGAAACAGACAAAAAAGGAGTGTCGCCAAGAACACTGGAAAATGGGAAATTAAAGCTGGTAGCATCCCGCGACTGGACCAGCGGTTTTTTTCCCGGCGAACTCTGGTACCTGTATGAACTTTCAGGAAATAAGAAATGGGAAACAACGGCGCGCGCCTTTACAGCGGATATTGAACAGGAAAAGACGAATGGCACCACGCACGATATGGGGTTTAAAGTGTATTGCAGTTTTGGAAACGGATACCGTCTTACCAAAGATCCGCATTATAAAAACGTGGTCATTCAGGCCGCTAAAACCCTAAGTAAGCGGTTTAATCCGGTTGCAGGCGTGCTACGGTCCTGGGATCATAGCAAGAACAAATGGGATTTTCCGGTGATCATCGATAATATGATGAATCTTGAATTGTTGTTTGAGGCCTCGAAAATTTCCGGCGACCAGTCGCTGTATAAGGTGGCGGTAAGTCATGCGGACCAAACGATGAAAAATCATTTTCGCCCGGACTACAGCTCTTACCATGTGGTGGATTATGATACGGTTACCGGCAAGATCAATAAGAAGACAACCCACCAGGGTTATGCCAATGAATCGGCCTGGGCGCGGGGCCAGGCCTGGGGTTTATACGGTTATACCATCTGCTATCGCGAAACAAAAGATGTAAAATATCTGAAGATGGCCGAACATATTGCCGGCTTTATACTCAACCACCCCAACCTGCCAAAAGATGGGGTACCTTATTGGGATTTTAATGCACCGGCAATCCCCAATGAGCCCCGGGATGCATCGGCTGCTGCGGTTATTGCATCGGCCCTGTATGAGCTGAGCACTTATAGTAACAATGGGAAAAAATACAAAGCGGAGGCGGGCCGGATCCTTGGTAGTCTTACAAAAAGTTACCGGGCGCCTGCCGGCGCCGCCAGCGGCTTTTTGTTGCTGCACAGTACGGGTACCAAACCTTCCAATACGGAGGTGGATGAGCCATTGAGCTATGCAGACTATTATTACCTGGAAGCACTGCAGCGGATGAAAAAACTTCGGGAAGGGAAAAAGCTGTTCTGATAGCGCACTTTCTAAATCCCTCAGCCCGTGAAATTGTGGAATGAGGGCATCCCGATCACGGCAACCTGGAGAACAGGTTAAAATCGCTGAACAGAAAGCAAATACTTCGCAGTTTTTTTTATGAAATAAATGGGTTATTTGTTACAGGAAGATATCCATTATACGCACAACGGCTATTATTCCTGCAGGATCACCCCGTGTAAGCGATAGAAAATTGTTATTGGATTTTAATGTATACGAGAAGAACCCAAATCCCAATTCCGCATGATGAATGCTCTTAAATAAATACAGATGAAAAAATATATACTCGTACTTGTGTTGCTGCAGCTTTCGATGCGGATATGGGCCGCTACCATTACCGTTGCATCAATCGATGAGCTGCAGAAAGCCATTAGCCAGGCAGTTCCGGGCGATATCATTGTTCTTAAGAATGGTGTGTATCAAACAACCGGTGACATTAAGATTGCGCAGCAGGGAACAAAGCAGCAGCCTATTACCATCAGGGCCGAGCGTACCGGTGGTGCAGAGATCAGTGGTTCCGGTGGTATTAGCCTGGTAAAACCGGCGGCCTATATTGTTATTGAAGGGTTTAAATTTACACATGCAGCTTCAAGAGCACGGTCCGGTGCGGGGACCAGCTTTTGCCGCTGGACGCACAATATCTTTCAAACGCCGGGCAAGGGGGAGTACCTCACCGTTGCGGGTAATGACCATGAGATAGACTATAATACGTTTCAGAACAAAACCGAAATGGGGCGCATACTGGCCATCCGCGGGGAAGGAAAACAAATCGCGGAGCGGCTCCATATTCATCATAATTATTTTTACAATTTCCCGGACCAGGGTGGCGCCAATGGTGCGGAAACGTTCCAGTTTGGCTTAAGCGGATTTAGTTTGTCTACCAGCAACAGTATTGTGGAGTATAATCTTTTTGAAAAGTGTCATGGTGAAAATGAACTGATCTCGGTAAAGGCGTCCGGCGTAACGCTGCGTTATAATACCATCCGCAATTGCCCGGCGCAGTTTACTTTAAGGCATGGCAACAAATGCACGGTATACGGAAACTATTTTTTCAATACCCCCGGCATCCGCATTTTTGGAGATGATCATCATATTTTCAGTAATTATTTTGAAGACTGCAACCCGGCCATCACGGTGGGCAATGGCGGTGGTGAGGTAGCTGACGGCGCCGCGCTTACGGAGCATGACCGGCCAGACAGGGTATGGATCGCTTTTAATACACTGGTGAACAATAAGAAGAATATAGAACAGCCGGGGCGGAAGAACGGACTGGGCGCAACGGCCATTACGATTGCCGGCAATATTATCCAGGGTGGGGATGTGGCTGCATCCATTGCCGGACCTTATACGTTGTCACAATGGAAAGGAAACCTTATTTTTAAAACAAAAGGGCCCGGTGATATGCCGGAATCCGGATACCAGGTGTTGGATCCTAAACTGGTAAAAGATGCAGACGGTATCTGGCGGTTGGGTAAAAACAGCCCGGCGGTTGGAGCGGGCGGCGAGGGGTATCCTGTTGCGGCTGTAGATATGGATGGGCAGCCCCGCAACGGAAGATGGGATGCTGGTGCCGACCAGTACAGTACCGCAGTAACGAAGGCCCATGCATTGAAAGCAAATGAAGTAGGAGCGTTGGCGAAATAGAATGCCCCGTCAGGAGCATCCTATTTGTAGTAGAATAGCATTACCGGAGGATGAAGGGAGTGACACAACAGGCGATGATAGGAGTAGTGAAGCCGATATTAAAAAAAACATAGATAAAACAGATATGAAAAAAGTCGCAATTGTAATGTTTATATGTCTGCTTGCAGGCATGGCAAAAGGACAAGAGGTTGATAAAGATACCCGCATGAAATGGTGGCGTGAAGCCCGTTTTGGTATGTTTATCCATTGGGGCGTGTATTCACAATGGGGCGGTGTGTATCATGGACACCAGCAGGCCCGGGGCGGTGCAGAGTGGATCATGAACCGCAGCAAGATACCGGTAGCTGAATACCAGGAACGTGCCAAATCCTTTAACCCGGTTAAATATGATCCGGATGCCTGGGTAAAAATGGCAAAGGATGCGGGGATGAAATATATCATCATTACGTCCAAGCACCACGATGGCTTTGCCCTGTTTAAATCCAATGCCAGTAAATGGAATGTAGCGGATGCCACAGTGTATGGAAAGGACCTGCTGAAGCCCCTGGCAGATGCCTGTCGCAAATACGGGATGAAGCTGGGCTTTTATTATTCCCAGGCGCAGGACTGGAATAACCCGGGAGGATCGGCTGCCCGCAAGGAAATGAAGGAGGGCTGGCCCAACCCGGATTCTGCAAAGATTGATGCCTACACCCTGGCGCATAAAGGACATTGGGACCCTGCACAGGAAACAAAGACTTTTGATCAGTACATTAATGATGTATCTGTACCACAGGTAAAAGAGATCCTATCCAATTACGGGGATATTGCCGTGCTGTGGTGGGATACGCCTACGAATATGACCGATGAAGCGGCACAGAAATTAAAGGATGCACTGAAGCTGCAGCCCAATATCATTACCAACGACCGGTTAAAGCGTCCGAACTTTCCGGGTGACACCAAAACACCGGAGCAAAAAATTCCAACACAGGCGGAGCTGGACGGGCAGGATTGGGAAACCTGTATGACCATGAACGGCAGCTGGGGATATAAGAGCTGGGATCACAACTGGAAATCAACGGAGACCCTGATCCGCAACCTTGCGGACATTGCCTCAAAAGGGGGTAACTACCTGCTCAACATCGGGCCCAAAGATGATGGTACTGTACCGGAAGAAAGCATTGAGCGCCTGGCCCAGATCGGCCAATGGATGAAAGTGAACAGCAGTGCGGTTTACGCCACGCACGCCAGCCCGCTGCAGGATCTTACATGGGGGAGATGTACCATGAAGCCATCCGGCGGCAATACCATATTAAACCTGTTTGTATTTGACTGGCCAAAGGATGGAAAGCTGGTAGTACCAGGCCTTTCCAATAAAGTGATCAGTGCCGTACAGCTGGCCGGTAATAAAACCGTAAAGGCCCGTAATCGGAATGGATCGGTGGTGATTGACCTGCCGGCCGCGGCTCCCGATGCGATCGCTTCGGTAATCCGGCTGCAGGTAAAAGGTAAGGTGGCCAATGTAAATACAAAGGGCGGCAGGAAAATGAAAACGGGGGAGCTGGATTAAGGAGCTCGTTTCAGGCGGCGATTAGGAGGGGCGGCGAACGCGGCCGTTTTTTAATAAAGCGCAGATGCATTTCGTTGCGCTCTTTGCGCTTCGCAGTCAGCTTCGCTTGAAGTAGCAGCGATATGAAGCAACTGCGAATAACAGTCCTGCACTCATTTGCGCTCCTTGCGGTAAAAAGTGTAACCGCAAGGAGCGCTAAGGTTTCGCAACCTTCGCTAAGGTGTTTAACAGCAGATGCCCTTCTTGCGGTTTGTATTGCCGCGGCGATGGGCAGGGCAAAAGTATTGGTAGACGCAGATGCGGCAAGCAAGGCCGGAATTCAATACAAAAACGATCAGTAATTAAGACTTCAAAAACAGGTTTTCGGATAATGCAAAATTATATTCATCTGAAAAGCGCCGGCACACTGCTGGCGCTGGTACTGGTTGCTGCTACGGCTGTAGCGCAAAAGTCAAAACAGGTGGCCGGCAAAGAAAATGAAAGCTATTGGGTGCACGTGAATGCCCGGGGGAAGCTGGAGTATGCTACTACTCCAAGGGGAGACAGGATTATGGATTTTTCTTATGCCGGTTATAAAGGAGGAGGTGTACCACTTCCGGAAGTAAAAGAGGTGGCAAGGGTAAACCCTGTAGCCGGAGACAATACCCCCAACATTCAAAGGGCTATTGATTCCGTTGCGAAGCTGCCGCTGACAGATGGTTTCAGGGGAGCAGTGGTACTGGCCCCCGGAGTATTTCCCTGTACGCAAACTATAATTATTCATAGCAGCGGTATTGTGTTACGCGGCAGCGGTACGGCTACTACAATCCGGATGACCGGCGCACCACATCTGGCCATCCGCCTGGAGGCCCCGGTTCAAACAAAAACGGCGGGCGGTAAAGTAGGGATCACAGATGCCTATATACCATCGGGTTCAGACCGGATTACGGTTGCTGATGCAGGGGCATTTTCAGTGGGCGACCTGGTAATGATCACAAAACCGATAACCCCGGAATGGGTGCGGTTTATGGGAATGGATAGCTTGGTGCGCGATGGAAAAAAACAAACCTGGATCACCGGTGAGCTGCCCGTTGAACGAACCATCAAAGCCATAAATGGAAACCGCATAATCGTTGATGTTCCTCTTACGGATAGCTATGATGCGGCTTTTACAATACCGGGTGCCACTGTGCAAAAGATTATGAAAACCGGCGGAGTGCAAAACGCAGGCCTGGAGTACCTGGAGATTGATGCACCGGAGCAATCGGTTGCCATCAGCCAGGGACATCATTCGGCTATCCGGACACGCGGCTTAACAGACGGCTGGATCCGCAACGTAGAGATCCGGAATACGGTAAACAGTATCGGCATTGGCGGCAAGCGGATTACGGTTACAGGCCTTGATATCCGGCATACGGTGCCTACTATTGGGGCGGCCAAACCGGCGGATCTGTCTGCCGATGGTGCACAGCTATTATTTAATCGGTGCACCATCCAGGGAGATAATGTATTCTTCCTGGCAACAGGGGCCAGAGTAAGCGGGCCGATCGTACTATTGCATTGCCGGTTTACCGGAAATGGCTGGATACAACCGCACCAGCGTTGGGCTACCGGCCTGCTGGTGGATGCCTGCGAGGCGCCGGAGGGCGGCATTGATTTTATGAATCGCGGTGAAATGGGATCGGGGCATGGCTGGGCCATCGGCTGGGCTGTGGCATGGAACTGCAGGGCAAAATCTTATCTGAACCAGCAGCCTCCGGGTGCCTATAATTGGGTGATTGGATCAACAGGGGCAAAGCAGCAGCGGGCGATGCCCTTTAATAAAGCGCCATTGCTCCGCGAAGGCGTATTTGATTCGCAGGGGATTGCCGTTGCCCCGGAGAGCCTATACCTGGCCCAGTTGCAGGAGCGCATGGGGCAAAAAACACTGAAAAATATAGGGTATTAGAGCCCGTAATTTGCTCTTGTTCAGGTAAAATATTAAATCGACCTTTACCGGAAAAGTTTGCCTGGATGCATGATAAAATAAAAGGATGGCTTGCGGATGTTGCAGAACAGGATCACTATGCATCTTTTGAACAATTATATCTTCATTTTTTACCGGGGATGCGTGCTTATGTCGCTGCGCTGGTGGGAGACAGGGAGGTGGCGCTGGACCTGGTGCAGGACCTTTTTGCGAGCATCTGGGCTAACCGGAAAAACCTGGCGGGGATTGGTCATCCGGCTAATTATCTCTACCACGCCTTGAAAAATAATGCCGTTCATTATCTCAAATCCCGGAAACGGATAACACCGCTTTCGCCTGAGGAGGGAGAACTTATTGGGCTAACCCATGAAGGCCCCGAAACGGATATGCTTACCAAGGAAACCCGTCTGCTGCTGGAAACGGCCATCAATGCGCTGCCCTATAAATGCCGCCTGGTTTTCCGGCTGATCAAGGAAGATGGTCTCCGGTATAAGGACGTAGCGGGCCTGCTGGAAATTTCGGTGAAAACCGTAGAAGCCCACATGCGGCTGGCTTATAGCCGGATTGTGGAATGCCTGGAAGCCTCCGAAGGACCGGGGAGCATTTCAAAAACCTCCTGATTTTAACAGCGGTCTGCCTCCTGTATTAAATTTTTCAGATTTTTTTTAAAAAACACTAAGGGTTTTTTGCTCCCACTTACTCTTTATAGATAAGTGCAGTTTTATGGAGCGGATACGGTTTGTTGAACTAATAAGAAAAAAAGAGAGCGGCGAAATAACGCTGCTGGAGCAAAAGGAGCTCAATGAGGCTCTGGCTGCAGACGAGTCGTATGCGCAGATCCTGCAATCGCTGAAGCTGCTTTCCGGCGCAGATCCGCTGTTTAACAGGGAGCGGGGAGAAGAAGCTGCCGGTTTGGAACGTTTAAGGAAACGGATCCGTCAGTCGGAAAAACAGAGCCGGAGCCTTATTGCCCGGATCCCGGGACGGTGGATGGCGGCTGCAGCTGTGTTTTTTATACTCATAGCGGGTGGTTTGTTTTATGTTTTAATGAGCCCGCCGCGGCAATCGCGGGAAGCGGCAAATGTGATTGCAACCAATAAAGGATCCCGTACCAATCTCATTCTGCCGGATGGCAGCAAGGTTTGGGTAAATGCGGATAGCCGCCTTACATACGATCATGAGTTTGGAGCAAAAACCAGGTCGGTATACCTATCGGGGGAAGCTTATTTTGAAGTGGCAAAGGATAAGGCACATCCATTTATTGTGCATACGCAGCTGATGGATGTAAGAGCAGTAGGTACTGCTTTTAATGTGCGGTCTTACAAGGACGAAACCAATGCACAGGCAACATTGATGGAAGGGGTGGTGGAGGTCGCCTTCCGGCGAAAAGGAACCGGCAAGATCCTGCTCAAACCCATGGAGAAAGTCATTGTACGCAATGAAGTGCCGGCCGCTGCCCGGGAAAAAGACCTTCCTGAAATTGCGGTGGTAAAAGTGAACTATGACACGATAGAAGCGGCGGCGCCCGAAACCCGCTGGCTCAGGAACCGGCTGGTTTTTAGCCAGGAACGGCTGGAGACCATCGTCAAATCGCTGGAGCGGTATTACGGGTGTACGATACGGGTGCGCGATACCGTGCTTCTGCACCGGAGGCTCAGCGGTATTTTCCAGGATGAAAGCCTTCCCGAAATACTGGAAACATTTAAGCTCGCTGCCGGCGTAAAATATGAAATTGACAAAAACAACGTATTGCTTTATAAATAATCCTTCAAAACGATTCCGTATGAGAAAAGAAACGTAACATCAAAAAAAGAAGGCGGAAAATGCTTGCAACATTTCCCGCCGGAAAAAGGACAGTAATCATTGCCTGGACAGCAATATTCCATCACTTTAATCATTACAAAAATATGAAAATTAAAGATTGCCCTGTCATGTGCGATCGGGTGCAATTAATTATCAAATACCTGTTGATAATGAAGCTTGTCGTCTTTATCGTCCTGCTGACTTCCAGTCAGGCGATCGCTATCAATACTTTTTCCCAGGATCGGATCAACTTAAAGCAGACCAACACGGCTATTACCGCTGTTTTAAAAGGGATCGAACAGGAATATGACTATCGCTTTGTGTACAGCGACAGCGTGGCGCTGAGCAGTCAGCGGGTTGATATTTGGGCGCGTAACGCCACCATCGATGAGTTGATGCAGCAGCTATTGCGGCATACTTCCTTCGCTTATAAAAGAATGAACCAGGGGCTTATTGTGATCATCGGTAACGAGTCTGAGCAGGCCGACCTCGAATTAAAAGGAACGGTAACCGATGAAACGGGAATACCCCTGGCTGGAGTAAACATTGTGGAAAAAGGAACTACCAATGGTACCGTTACGCTGGATGATGGCAGTTTTGCCATTAAGGTAAAAGACGCCCGGTCGGTTTTGATACTTTCCAGTGTAGGCTACACTACCAGAGAGCTGCCCGCAGCCGGCCTGCCAGCGATCATTGCGCTGGAAAAAAACGAATCAAAACTTACGGAAGTGGTAGTGGTAGGATATGGCACGCAAAAGAAAGTTAATTTAAGCGGCGCTGTAGCCCAGGTGGGAGGCAAAGACCTGGTAAACCGTCCCACCCCAAATGTTACCGGAGCCCTGCAGGGTGTGGTTCCGGGCCTTACCGTTTTGCGATCGAGCGGTAAGCCCGGAGCCGAAGGACTGGGTATAAGGGTACGGGGAGCCACATCTGCCAATAATGCGGATGCATTGGTGCTGGTAGACGGGTTGGAACAGGATATTAACCTGGTAGACCCCAATGAGGTAGAATCGATATCAGTTTTAAAAGATGCTTCCGCATCGGCCATTTACGGGGCCAGGGCCGCTGCTGGCGTTATCCTGATTACCACAAAAAAAGCGGCTGCCGGAAAAACAAGGATCACACTCAATAGTTATTATGGGCTCAATATTAGTTCCCGCATGCCCGAGCGGCTGACATCCTGGGATGAGCAAACCCTCATCGATGAATCGCGCCGCAATGCCACGGGTTCGGCGGAATTTAATGATGAACAACGGGAGTGGCTGCGCAACCCCAACTTCTGGTACCGGCCCAACCCTGCAACGGACCGGTGGGAGTATTTTGGAAATACCGATTGGATAAAAGAAGGGATGGATAAGATCAACCACATGCAGAACCATGCGCTTTCTGTTGGAGGAGGTACCGAAAAGCTGAACTATATCGTAATGGGAAGCTTTTATACCCGTGATGGTGTGCTGCGTTACGGTCCGGATAATAACTACCGCTACAATCTGAAAACAAATATCAATGCGGAGCTCAGCCACTACCTGAGCATGAAGATTAACCTGGGATACGTGAGCAATGTAGTGGAGGAAAACTCCAATGGTACCGATAATATCATCGATCGTATTTACCGGAGCCGCACCCGCCAGGGGCTTTATACGCCCGATGAAGATACTACCGGGCAGCGGTACAACGGCGACCTTCAGGTAAATCCAATCGATATTGAGAAGAATGCCGGCATGCGAAGAACCAACCTGGAAAATCTTACAGGCCGGCTCAATTTCCAGGTAAAGAATGTAATAAAAGGATTAACGCTGGATGTGATCGGCTGGCGCAATCAGAGTACGTATACATCGGAAGCGCATAACCGCAGTATCCTCTGGTATGGCAGAAGCCGGAAAACGGTACGGTTCAGCCTGAATGTACCCAATTCCATCGCAATAGCCAAATCAAGAGGCTATCAGAACAACCTGCAAAGTTATCTTACCTATAATACCAATTTTGGTGAAGGCCACCACCTCACGCTGATGCAGGGCGCCTCCTATGAAGAGTACCGGAACGACCAGGTAGATGCCTCCGCGCAAAACATGATCAATAATGATGAGTTTAGCCTGAATTATGGCGACCCATTAACTATTAAATCATTTCAAACCATTGACACCTGGGCCATGGCTTCGGCCTTTGGACGCCTTAACTACAGCTTTAAAAACAGGTACCTGCTGGAAGCGTCTTATCGTTATGACGGAAGTTCAAGACTGGCACCAGCCAACCGGTGGCAAGTGTTTCCCTCCTTTTCCGGAGCCTGGCGTATAGGGGAGGAAGAATTTGTAAAGAACAACCTGGATTTTGTAAGCGAATTAAAACTAAGGGGTTCCTGGGGGCAGCTGGGCAATGGCTCTCCGCTGGGATTGTACCCGTATATGGCCTTGCTTACAAACGGCCTGGGCACCAATAGTAACCTGGTAATGAACAATACCCGTACCCAGTACATCTACCAGTCGGTATTGGAGTCGCCTTCCGTAACCTGGGAAACCGTACAGCAATCCGATATCGGGCTGGAAATGGGATTGTTCAGGAACAAGCTCTCCCTCACGGCCGACTATTATGTGAAGAAAAATAAAAACATGCTGGCTTCCCTTAACCTACCCAGTCTCATTGGCATTGATCTGCCTTCTTTTAACGTAGGCGAGCTGAAAAGCTGGGGATATGAACTGGAGCTGAAATGGAGAAGCCGTATTGGCGCCGTGGATTATAACATCGGGATGAATTTCTCCGATAATCAGAATAAGCTGCTGAAATACGAGGGCCGGAACGTGATCAACACGAACGCATCGGAACAGGGCGGTATTACGCCCCTGCTGGAAGGCTACCCGCTCAATACCGTTTGGGGCTACCGGACTAATGGCTATTTTCAGAGCCAGGAAGAAGCGGACGCCTATAGGGCCAAAATCAAGCATCCCGGAGGTTTTCCCGTAAAATCGGGAGCAGGAGATGTACGTTATGTTGATGTAAACGGCGATAACGAAATTAATGTGGGAAGTGCCACGCCCGAAAATCATGGCGACCTGGTATACCTGGGAACGGCAGATGCCCGGTATGCCTATGGATTTAATCTGGGATTAAACTGGAAGAGCTTCGACTTTTCCGTATTCTTCCAGGGCGTGTTAAAACGGAAATTCCTGATCGACATCAACACCATGGCGCCGTTTGTGGCTACCTCCAATATGCCCTGGACCATTCACATGGACCGGTGGACACCCGACAATCCCGATGCTACCTTCCCAAGAATGTATCAAACGGCTTTCTTCAATTACCTGCCATCAGATAAATGGGCCCAGAACGGGAATTACCTGCGGCTGAAAAACCTGCAGATCGGGTACAAGGTGCCGGTAAAAAAGCATTTCATAAAAGATATGCGCATCTATGTTTCGGGGCAGGACCTCTGGGAGACAACAAAGGTATTGAGCGTATTTGATCCCGAAGTAAAGAACGGGGTGGGCGCCGTTACCTATCCGTTTTACCGCACCCTGTCCTTCGGTACCAACTTATTATTCTAAACATCTGATGAAATTTTATGAAAAAAGATACAAGAAATTACCTGCTGGCCCTGCTCCTCGGCCTTACGCTGGCAGGCTGTTCCATCGATCGTAAACCGGAGTCCATCCTTACAGACGAAAGTTTCTGGAACACACAAACGGACCTGATGAACGCGGCCAACCGCCTTTACCAGCAGCTGGCTCCCAATTGGAACGATACCCGGTCGGATGAGAGCGTAGCCATCAATATTAATACCATCAGCAATGGAACCCGGGAAGTGCCGGCAACCAGCACCGATTGGAGCGACCGCTATAAAGAAATATTTACCGCCAACAATATTCTTCAAAAAGGACAGCGGGCCAATGTATCAGACGAGATCCGCAATCGCTATTTTGGAGAAGCCCGGTTTTTCAGAGCATACGCCTACCTGAGTCTTTTGCAAAAATATGGCGATGTGCCCCTGCTGCTGAAAACCCTTGGTTATAATTCTCCGGAATTATTTATGCCCCGCACACCGCGGGCCGGGGTTATTAAACAAATATATGAAGATCTGGATTTTGCTGCTACATGGCTGCCGGCAGCAGCAACGCTTCCTTCCGCTGAATATGGAAGGGTAACAAAGAGCGCTGCCTGGGCATTAAAGGCAAGAGCCGCATTGTATGAAGGTACCCGCTTGAAATTTCGCGGGCAGGAAGGCTGGCAGGACCACCTGCAGGCTGCTGTAGATGCGGCTGCCAAAGTAATGGGACAGGGGCACGGACTGTATGCCAGCTATGAAAACCTGTTTAAAGAAGTGGCAGACGGCCCCGCTAATAAGGAAAATATTTTTGTAAAAGTTTATGGTGAAAGCGCAGCCAACCCCATTCTTACCCATAGCAACTCAAGGGCCCTGGCCAATGGCGCCAATGCCATTACCCGCAACATGATCCGTATGTACCTGTATACGGATGGGCTTCCGGCGTTTAATACCGATGATGCACCGGCTGCTAACCGGTCGGCTTATTTTGTGCCCGAAGGCAATGAAACCTCTTATAATACCGTTTTGCAAAACAGGGACCCCCGCCTTACGGCCACGGTGTTTGCCATGGGCGAAAATTCCTACGGCCGTCCCTGGATTCCCTCTATCAGCATCGGCGGCAGAACATCTTATGGCGTAAAAAAGGGCTATACCAATGCCGATGACCTTTCGCAAAGAGCCACGGTTGATCGCCTGCTGATTCGTTACGCAGAAGTATTGCTCATTTATGCGGAGGCAAAGTACGAACTGGCCGGGGCTATCAGCGACGAAGACTTAAACAACACCATCAACCTTTTAAGAACAAGGGCCGGAATGCCGGTAAAGCTCAGTAATGCTTTTGTGGCGGCCAATAACCTCAGCATGCGCGAAGAAATTCGCCGGGAGCGGGCGGTAGAACTGGCTTTGGAAGGGTTTCGCTATGATGACCTCATCCGCTGGAAAACCGCAGAAACCGTGCTTCCCAAAGAGCTCCTGGGCGGTAAATTTTTTGCGGCAGAATGGGCGGGCACCAATCCCAATACCTTAGACCTGAATGCAGATAAGATTCTTGTGGTTGAACCCGCTTCTTCCAGGACCTTCCGGCCCGATCGGGATTATTTATATCCGGTGCCGCTGAATGAAATTGCGCTGAGCAAGAACAATGTAATACAAAACCCCAATTGGAAATAAGCCATGAAACCTGTAAATTATATATACGCATTACTCCTGCTCATGATTGCAGGAGCCTCCTGCGAAAAAAAAGACTACCCCAAAGGAGTCGCAGAACTGGAGCATCACTATTACGTGGTGTATTACCCCAATACGAATGACACTGTGCGGGTAAACCGGTCACAGGCCGCCTTGCTCAAATTACCTATACAGTTTTATTCCGGCTTTACCCGGGGCTATGATGCAAGAGCCTATTACCGGGTAGAAACATCCGGTATTGCCAATCCGGCGGTACTGGGACAGGATTTTAATGTGGTAGACAAGCAGGGTAATGTGCTGCAACCGGTAGACGGAAAATTTTCAATCCTGTTTCCGCAGGCAAAACAAACAAAGGATACGATCTATATCCGGATGCTTAATAACAGCATACCGGGCACAAGGCGCGCAGTGATCAATCTTATGGGCGATAGTACCAGCCAGTATGTGGTAGATACCTTCTCCACCGCGCATAAACGACCATTGGTGATCCAATAACGAAACCGCCGGGGAATATAGCGTTGAATAGTTAGCCAAATCTGAGGATCGCCGGTGCCATGGAATTTGTATTTTAGCAGGAAGTTTGTTAAAATGCAAAACATGAGTGTGATGATTAAAGGAAGCATGGTTACGGGATTGCTGTTTTTAGCGCTGACGGCGGGGCTGTTGCTCGCTGCCCGGGTTCCGGAACCCGGGCAGCGTTGTGTTCATGAAAATGCACTGCCTGCATTGCGGCCGCTGCCGGCAGATTCCTTTATTCATGCATACGGGAAACTAGAAAACCTATGGTTTCGCATCCATCATAAAGAGGAGGTAACGGTAGCCTTCCTGGGCGGGTCTATTACCAATATGACGGGCTGGCGTAATAAGGTGGAGCAGTATCTTGCCGGACAGTATCCCGCCACCCGTTTTCGTTTTTTGAATGCCGGCATTCCATCGCTGGGAAGTTTGCCGCATGCGTTCCGGTTGCAGCACGATGTATTGAGTAAAGGGCGCATCGACCTGCTGTTTATTGAAGCCGCAGTAAACGATTATGTAAACGGAACGCCCGCAATACAGCAGCAGCGCGCATTAGAAGGGATCATTCGTCATGCGCTGACGGCTAATCGCAATATGAACATTGTACTGATGGGCTTTGCCGATGAGTTTAAACTTGCAGACTATGAAGCGGGGAAAGTGCCTGCTGAAATTAAGCTTCACGATGCATTGGCCCGCTATTATGGTTTACCGTTCATAAACCTTGCAAAAGAAGTGTTTGAACGAATACAGCATCAGGAGTTTACCTGGGCCGGCGATTTCAAGAATCTGCATCCTTCGCCTTTTGGCCAGGAGCTGTATTTTAACACGATAAAGACACTGCTGCAAATGCAGCTGAAGGGCAAAGAGCCCCGGGCGCTGACGGCAAAAAAAATACCCCCGCCTTTAGATCCGCTCAACTATGCCGGGGGGCGATATATTCCCGTAAAAGACGCTGCTGTTGAAAAAGGATTTGTATGGTCCGATTCCTGGGTGCCGGCCGACAAAGCGGGTACAAGGCCGGGCTTTGTAAACGTTCCGGTGCTGGAAGGGGTAACTCCGGGAGCTGCTGCAACGCTTTCGTTCCGGGGTACGGCAGTAGGTATTGCGGTGGTTTCCGGTCCGGATGCCGGTATGATCCGGTATTCTATTGATAACGGGCCGGAGCAGCGGCTGGATTTGTATACACAATGGAGCAGCGGATTACATTTGCCCTGGTACCTGCTGCTGGGCGATGGTCTGAAAAAAGGGAAGCACCAGCTAAAAATTTCGATCGCAGATCAGCACAACCCGGCGTCCAAAGGCGATGCTGTCAGGATCGTATACTTTTTGACCAATGAGTAGGAGAAGCAGCTGTATTTAATAAGTCATAATAAAAAAAATGAAGATTGTTTTAATGATATTGAGCTGGTGGGTAGCTCTTGGCTCTGTGGCACAACAGGGGATGGAGAACATGTGGGACAAGTCGTCTGCTGCCGGAGAGCACCCCAATATTCAATGGTTTAAAGATGCAAAGTTCGGTTTGTTTATCCACTGGGGACTGTACTCGCAGCTGGCCGGCACCTGGAAGGGTAAAAATTACTATGGCAGCGGTGAGTGGATCATGCACCAGGCCCGGATACCTGTTAACGAATACCGCGCCGTAGCCCATTCCTTTAACCCCGTAAATTTTAATGCCGGCGAGTGGGCACAGCTGGCAAAGGACGCGGGGATCAAGTACATGGTGATTACCGCAAAGCACCATGAAGGCTTTTCGATGTTTGATTCAAAAGTAACGGACTTTGATATAGTGGACGCTACTCCCTATAAAAAGGATCCCATGAAGGCCTTGGCTGCGGCGACCCGGAAAAACGGCATCCGGTTTGGTTTTTATTATTCACAGTTTCAGGATTGGAACGAGCCGGATGGCGGAAGGAATACCTGGGATTTTGATGAATCAAAAAAAGATTATCAGCAATATTACCGGAAGAAGGCTATTCCTCAATTGAAAGAATTGCTGACCAATTATGGCCCGCTGGGTATTGTTTGGTTCGATACCCCGGGTGGAATGACTAAAGAGCAAACGCAGGCTTTTATTGATGAGCTGCGGGTATTGCAGCCGCAAAGCCTGTTCAGCAGCAGGGTGGGGCAGGGCTTGGGCGATTACAAGGATTTTGGCGATTCGGAAGTGCCGCCGGCGCCCATTAAAGGTGCCTGGGAATCCATCTACACGCATAATGATTCATGGGGATATATCGAACATGATATGAATTTTAAATCATCGCAGGAAATTATCCGGCTGCTTTCCAATGTGGCGTCCAAAGGAGGTAACCTGATGCTGAATGTAGGCCCGGATGGTAAAGGTAATATCCCGTATTACTCCGTAAAATACCTGAAAGAAACAGGAGCCTGGTTGCAAAAGAATGGAGAAAGTATCTATGCCACTACCTATGGGCTGATACCCGCGCAGCCCTGGGGTGTTACCACATCTAAACGCGGCAGGATCTTCCTGCATGTGTGGCAGCGCCCTGCCAACGGGCGGCTGCTGGTGCCCGGGCTGCCCAATAAGGTTAGCAGGGTATATGCGCTGACAAATAAAAAGGCCGTTTCCTTTCGGCAGGAAGCGGGAGACCTGGTGGTTAATATGGCTCCCCTGCCGGACACGCATACACCCGATGAAGTGCTGGTGGTAGAGTACCAGGGCGCACCACCGGCTTATAATGCGGAGGCACCTGTTACCGTTTCGGCGCAGTATGCAGCCAATCCTGTAGATGCGGTGTTTGCAAAAACACGCGGCGCTGCTAAAATAGAATCACTCACCTTTAGCCATTACTTTGGCGACTGGAAGCATACTACCTGTGTTACCGGCCAGCAATCGCCTGCTGATGCGGCTTTGTTTACCGTGCGGGTTACCGAACCGGGCGATTATAAACTGATGCTGGAATACGCGTGCCCGCAGGAAAGCGCCAAACAGGAAGGGCGGCTTGAAGTGGCTGGAAAAACCTACATGTTCCGGACTTTAAGAACTTCGGAATTTGATCATTCAGCCCCATTGATGTTTATCCGGCATCCTGTTACAATTTTCTCCGCAAAGAAGACTGGTGTGTATACCATCGCAGTAAGCCCGGGCCGGCAGGGAAAAGAATTGTTTAAATTGAAGGGGATAATTGCGGAGCCGCTGAGATAGCTACTGAGGATTGTGCATAAACGATATTATAAAAGACGGAGCAACCTGTTTGCCCATAGTCCGGAAAGTTTAAACAACATCGTTATATAAAAGCATATTATAAGCTCCCTGGGAGCGAAATGTTAAATGATATAATACATGAAATGGAAGTATATTTTTTGTCTGTCGTTTTTATTTGCCGGCAACAGCATAAACGCTGCTGTAAAGCTGCCTGCAGTCATTGCTGATCACATGGTACTACAACAAAAAACAACAGTAGCCCTCTGGGGGTGGGCCGATGCAGGAGAACGCATCACCATTCAATGCAGCTGGAGCCGGCAACCGGTAACGGTTACTACGGGCCCCGGAGGACGCTGGCTTACACATGTAAAGACCGTGGCGGCAGGCGGGCCCTATACCATCCGTTTTAAAGGCTCTGATACAATAGAAGTAAAAGATGTGCTGCTGGGTGAAGTATGGCTCTGCTCCGGGCAATCCAACATGGAATTTCCGTTGGCCAAACAAAAAGCCTGGAGAACCGGAGTTGTCGATTATGAAAGGGAAGTAGCAGAAGCATCAGACCCCCGCTTGCGACTCTTTACCGTGCTGCAGGCAGTAGCCGCCACACCGCAACAGGATGTACAAGGCGGCTGGGCGCCCTGCACACCGGAAACGGTGGCTGCTTTTTCGGCCGTGGCGTACTATTTTGGCAAAGAGATACGGGAGGTAACCGGCGTGCCCGTAGGATTAATTCATTCCTCCTGGGGTGGCACTCCCGCAGAATCCTGGACCCGCAAAGAAGTACTGGAGAAAGATCCGGAGCTCCGGCCGATACTCGACCGTTATGAAACATCGGTAAACGCATATCACGAAGATCTTACCCGCTACCGGCAGGTAGAAGCCCGCTGGTTAAAAGATTCGGCTGCGATGGGCAAAAAACCCGCACGCCCGGCGGATCCGGAGAAAAACTCCAAGTCGCCAACCGTACTCTACAATGCCATGATTCACCCGCTTATACCGTTTACTTTAAAAGGAGCAATCTGGTATCAGGGCGAGTCCAATGCCGGCAGGGCTTATCAGTATCGCCGGCTGTTCCCGGCAATGATCCGCAGCTGGAGAAAAGAATGGGATGCCGCATTCCCTTTTTATTTTGTTCAGATTGCACCGCATTACCAGCAAAACCCGGAGATCAGGGAAGCGCAGTTGCTCACCTATAAAACGGTGCCGGGTACGGGCATGGCGGTGATTACAGATGCCGGCGACTCATTAGACATACATCCGCGGAATAAAGCGGTAGTGGGTCACCGGCTTGCCCTGTGGGCCCTGGCAAATGCCTATGGTAAAAAGAAGATCGTTTACTCTGGTCCGCTTTACCAGTCGGTCCAACGGGAGGGAAATAAAATGCGGATCGCATTTTCCTTTGCGGATGGCGGGCTAATAGCAAAAAAGGGGGTATTAACCGGGTTTACTATTGCAGGCGCCAACCGGCAGTTTGTTCCGGCCACCGCTGAGATTGAAGGAAAATCGGTGGTGGTGATGAGCGATGCAGTTGCAGCGCCGGTTGCCGTACGGTTTGGCTGGAGCAATTTTCCTCATGCGGTATTGGTTAATAAAGCAGGGTTGCCGGCATCGCCGTTCCGTACCGATGACTGGCCGGGCGAAACAATCAATAATCATTAAAAAGATATTCAAATGAAGCGGAGCGCTTTTTTACTGTTAATGACTGCCGCGCCTTTTGCCGGTGTGGTACATGCCCAGTCTTTAAAAAATGCAGGCAATGATCTTAAAGACTGGCCCGGGGGCAGCAGTCCTGTGGAGATCGGCAATATCATTGCCAACCGGTTTATTGCCACCCCCCATACCAATTTTAACCGGCCAAACCCGCCCAGGGTGATCACTTACCCGGAAAGCTGCACCTGGTATGGTGCGCTCACTTTTGCAAAAGTGACCGGTAATAAGGAGCTAACAAAACAGTTGGCGAAGCGTTTTGAACCGCTGCTGGGAAGTCGCGATACCCTGGTGCCCGTACCGGATCATGTGGATTATACCGTATTTGGATCGGTGCCGTTTGAATTGTATATGCAAACAAAAGATGAGCGCTATCTGGTATTGGGCAAACATTTTGCCGATAAACAATGGGGCCCTCCGGAGGGAAAAAGGGTCACAGCGGAATCGCACCGTTTTTATAACAAGGGCCTGAGCTGGCAAACACGACTGTGGATCGATGATATGTTTATGATCACTGCTGTTCAATCGCAGGCCTATCGCGCCACCGGCGATCGTAAATATATTGATAAGGCCGCCAACGAAATGGTCTTTTACCTGGATTCACTGCAACAGCCTAACGGCCTTTTTTATCATGCACCGGATGTACCCTATTTCTGGGGAAGGGGCGATGGCTGGATGGCTGCCGGTATGAGCGAATTGTTACGGTCGCTTCCAAAGAACAATCCCAACAGGCCCCGTATCATGGAAGGGTATAAGAAAATGATGGCTACCTTGCTCAAATATCAGGCGGAGGACGGTATGTGGCGGCAGCTGATCAATGATCCGGCCTCCTGGAAGGAAACCTCCTGTACGGGCATGTTTGCGTTTGCCTTCATTACTGGTGTAAAAGAAGGATGGCTGCCCTCAAAAATATACGGACCTGCAGCGCGGAAAGCCTGGCTGGCCCTGATTCGGTACATCAATGCCGATGGAGATATTACGGATGTTTGCGAAGGAACCAATAAGAAAAATGATCACCAGTATTACCTGGATCGCAAAAGGAATACCGGCGATCTGCATGGGCAGGCGCCCCTGCTTTGGTGCGCCACAGCATTGTTGCGTTAGCGCCGGAGCCCGCGGGCTTTAAGCTGTGCCATATACAGGGAGGCCGGTTCGAGCCCCGGTTTGTTTTGGCCCTCCCATTCACCATCGGGCCGGCCCCGTAACCGGCCTTGTTTTTTTTGCCCCTGCAGTCCTATACAATAGTTTTTTCCGGCTACCCAGGGGCTTTGCACAGTAGCGCTTTTGGCGCTGCAATTCCATAGCACCTGGTTGACCCCTGACCAGCCATGGCCACTGCCCCAGTTGCCCCGGTCCTGGATATTTATTTCCCCATCGGTGATAATATTGTCGTATAAAGTACCCATGGCCCACCGGTGGTGCGGGCCAATGTCTGCATGGGTACGGGAGGCGGTGCAGTTGTAAAAAACATTGGGGCCGCAAACCCGGGCTCCGGTAACATAGTCATGACGGCCGTCCCGGGCCGTACAATTCACAAACAGGTTCATTTGACCCGTGTTATTAAAGGAATAACGCCGCCCCCCGGTGATGATCGATTTATGATCGGAACAGGAGCTGTTGAGCACGGAAATATTCCGCGACAAAGCGCCCAGGTTTACACAGGAGTAGGCAAAATATCGGGCGCTGATATTGCGCACCCATCCGTTCTCAATACGATTGAGCGCCACGGCATCCCATGAATGGTCCTCTGCTGTATCTGAGGTATATGCCGATGCGCAGGAAAGATTTTCTATTCCAACATTGGAGATCCTGCCCGGGAAACTGTATTTATAAACTTCTGCAGTATTATACTTGTTCTCCATCGCCATCACTACCGGGTTGTCGATAAAGAGGGTGTTGCCTTCGATACGGGTGATGATCCTTTGAAATTTAAAGTCATACTCCCCGGTCCGCCATTGCCTGGTGCCGGACCGTTCCTCAATCTGGTTCATTTTTAAATCATCAATCCACTGCTGTTTGGCCGCCCAGTGAAGCATTACGGGGTCGCCCGGTTTAAAAGCAGCGGCGGAGATCACCCGGATGGCAGTGCTGCCCACGGGTATATAACTGGCAGCAATGGGGGTGCGGGTGCCTTTAACTTCCTTAGGGTCGCCGACCCCGGATACATCAATGAGCGCGCGCTTTTCCGTGCCTTCCGCAACCAGCAGGGTTTTGCTTCCCTGGCCCCTCAGCACAATTCCGCTGGCATTGATCCGGATATTTTTTTGTATATTATAGGTGCCCTTTTTCAGCAGGATGGCCCCGCGGAAACCATCACTGCCCGGTGCTTTTTGAGCAAGCGCATCGATGGCTTTTTGAATGGCGCCCTCTGCATCCGGACCGGGGCTGATGGTTTGTACAACCGGTATATCCGGAATGGGCACATTGCCTGTGCGGTACCCTACTTTACTAAAATCCGGAAGTGTATTCCCTTTGTCATCTGCCCTATAAGTAAGCGTGCCGTTGCTGTTTTGTACTACAAAGGAAGACTGCCAGCGGTTAACTATCTTAAAAGAAAACGCCATAAGGCAAGCGGCCATCAAACAAAAAGAAACAATTCGGACTTGCATATAACCCGGTTTTTTATTGAATCATAAAATTCATAAAAAAACAAAGACGATAGCAGTACAGGTTAAAATAGCTGAGTAATCGGGTAAAAATTGAATGTTTCTTGCCCCCGGAAGCTGCCCGGGCCGAATGGGCGGGCGCCTGCCTGCCATTAAAAGATTCGATCTTTTTGGTATAAAAGGCAAATTTACAACAACTGAATAACGAATACTTATCGAAATAAAGCGGGTGTGGCCCAAAGGGTCCAATGTGCATAGCCCCTGGCTGCG